>CAZTZC010000038.1:0-15996 GCA_964618045.1 uncultured Candidatus Bathyarchaeia archaeon
ACTGGCACAGCAAATACACCGACTAAATAACTATATGACTAATTCAAACATTCTTTAAGTTAGTATCGAAATTCAGTTATTCCATGTAACAGGGATATTGAATTTCCCGCAGTATAACAAACGTCTCAAAATTATATAGACTTTAATATCTTTTTCAATTCATCAAGAAATCTTGACGAAAAAAATCAAGTGTTCTAAAACTTAGTATTATATTAAATAAAACATTGATAGTTATGAATGTCCACAAATGTACAAAAAATAATCATCCTAGGGTTCTTATTTGTCAGCATCTCGATTCCGATAGTTCATTGCGCAATGGTTCGCCTAGACACAGATACAATGTGGAACGAATGTGATCTAGCTGTTCTAGGAACAGTCAATAGTATAAATAACTCAGAAAAAGGCGGTTATTACCGAATAGTCGAGATAGATGTAGAGACATACTATCTCAGACAATTAGATGAACCAACAGTAAGGATACGTATCGAAGGTGATGACACACATGTATGGGTCGAGGACCAACCAGAGTTTAAGGTAGGAGAGTATGTGTTTGTGTTTCTTAGAGTCCCTGAGGGGATTACTGGGGACTATGAGTATGAGGTATTCGGTATGTATCAGGGTAAATGGACTGTTGAAGGCTTAACAGCTGTACGTGACTCACAGTCTTTTAAGCTTCCTTCTGATGAGGATTTAGAGAAGATAGCATCGGAGAGGGCTGATAGTCTTATTGATGACTACATTGATCATCAAGGGTTACTAGTTATTGTAGCGATTGGTTTAGTAGCTGTGAGTTCATTAACGATATATAAACAGCTAAAACGATAACACAGCAAACTATGTCTCATGTAACTAAGAACATTAACTCTGGTTCAAAATTTTTTTCCGTAATACCAAGTAACATGGTACAAACCACAAGAAAACCCCCAGACCCCCCCCCCAAAAAAAACGCTTATTCCCGGTAACCCGGAACAAGCCACCGTTAACCAACGATCTCACCCAAAAACGTAGGCCCCCTGAAACCAAAGTGGATAACCTTATGCGCTCCAACCCCACAGAACACATGAGAACCATGGCCAAGACGGTGGGACTCGTAGGCAAAGCCAACGTAGGCAAGAGCACGTTCTTCGGCGCCGCCACCCTAAAACCCGTGGAAATCGCCAGCTTCCCCTTCACAACGGTGAAGGCGGACAGAGGCGTCGGCTACATCCGAGCCCCCTGCGTCTGCCGCGAACTCGGCGTACAGGACAACCCCGTCAACAGCATCTGCGTGGACGGCGTGCGCCTCATCCCCGTCGACCTCATCGACACCCCCGGCCTCATCCCCGGCGCCCACCAGGGCAAGGGCCTCGGCAACCAGTTCCTCGACGAGGTACGCCGAGCAGACGCCCTCATCGTCGTGGCGGACGCCAGCGGCGCCACCGACCTCAACGGCCAGCCCGTCGAACCCATGACCAACGACCCCATAGACGACGTCAGGATGTTCGAGGAGGAGTTCGACCTCTGGCTACGCGCCCTCATAAGGAAGGACTGGGACAAGGTCACCCGGACCGCCCAGAGCAGGAAGGAGCACATAAGCAGACACCTAGACGAACGGCTCACCGGCCTCGGGATAAGCCGCAGCCAGATAGCCCAGGCCGCACAGGAGACGGGGCTCGACGGCTTCAACAGCGTGGCTTGGACCGGCGACGAGTTCAACCGCTTCACCACCCGGCTGCGCAGGGTGAGCAAGCCCCTCATAGTCGCCGCCAACAAGGCAGACAGGGACGGCGCCGAGACCAACATCGAGCGAATGAGAGAAGCCGGGTACAGGGTCGTCCCCACATGCGCCGAGGCCGAGCTGGCCCTCAGACGCGCCGCCGAGGCTGGGCTCGTCCAGTACACCCCAGGCGACCCCGAGTTCAAGGTCACGTCCCCCGAGAAGCTGACAGACGGACAGCGCAGAGCCCTCGAAACCATCAAGGAGAAGGTCTTCGACAAATGGGGAGGCACCGGCCTCCAGGACGCCATCAACCAGGCCTTCTTCGGCCTCCTCGACATGATAACCGTCTACCCCGTCGAGGACGCCGAGAAGCTCACCAACCACAGGGGCCAGGTGCTCCCCGACTGCTTCCTCGTCCCACGGGGAACCACCTCCAAACAGTTCGCGGCGGAGATACACACAGACCTCGCAGAGGGCTTCATCTACGCCGTCGACGCCCGCACAAAGAAACGTCTCGGCGACACCTATATCCTAGAGAACAACGATGTGATCCAGATAGTGTCGGCCAAGGGCCGAAGATAGGTGAAAAACATGGTCAAAGTATTGGTATCCGACCCCATCGACGAAGAAGGAATCAAGATGCTTAGGGAAGCCGGCCTCACGGTGGACCTGAGAACAGACATAACAGCCGAGGAACTCAAGAAGATCATCGGAGGCTACGACGCCATAGTCGTTAGGAGCCGCACCAAGCTCACGGAGGAAGTGCTGAAGAAGGCCACAAGCCTCAAGGCCATAGCACGCGCAGGCGTCGGCCTCGACAACATCGACACCCGGTACGCCAAGGAACGAGGGATCGAGGTGTTCAACAGCCCCGAGGCGCCCTGCAACGCCGTCGCCGAACTGGTCGTCGGCCTCATGCTAAGCATGGCGAGACACATCAGCGTCGCCGACTCCACGATGAAGCAGGGAAAGTGGGAGAAGAACCGGCTCACAGGCATCGAGCTCAGCGGAAGAACCCTAGGCGTCATAGGGTTCGGCCGCATCGGCTACATGGTAGGAAAGAAAGCCAGAGCCCTCGGCATGAAGGTCCTGGCCTACGACGTCCTCATGGACAAGCTCCGCCACTTCGTCGAGGAGATCGGCGCCAACGACGTGGACCTGGACACGCTGCTCGCGGAGAGCGACTTCATCACGGTCCACGTGCCCCTGCTGCCCCAGACCAAGCACATGATCAGCACCAAACAGTTCATGAAGATGAAGACAGGCGTCTACATTATCAACGCCGCCAGGGGAGGCATCGTAGACGAGGCAGCCCTCAAGGCCGCCCTCGACGATGGTAAGGTCGCGGGGGCGGCGCTCGACGTCTTCGAGCAGGAACCCAGCCCCGACCCCGAGCTGATCAGGCGAGAAAACGTGGTGTGCACCCCCCACATAGGAGCCGGCAGCGTCGAGGCCCAGCTAGGCAACAGCACCATAGTGGCCGAGAAGCTCATCAATTATTTCGGCTGAGCCCCCCTCATCAGATCATTCATAAACCACGTAGCCTCAGCTAAGGATAATCCATGATTACTATACTCGGCGCAGGGCTCTCCGGCCTCAGCGCGGCCTACCACCTAGGCGGCGGCTACACGGTCCTGGAGAAGGAGGCGGAGCCGGGCGGGCTGTGCAGAAGCGTCGACGTCGGCGGCTACGTCTTCGACTACGCCCCCCACATCCTGTTCACCAGGGACGGCTACGCCAGAGGCCTCATACAGGGTCTCCTCGGCGACAACATGCTCACCCACGACCGCATGGCCTACATCTACATGATGGGCACCTACGTCAAGTACCCCTTCGAGGCCAACCTCAGCCCACTGCCCAGGGAGGTGATCGACGAGTGCATCCAGGGAGTGGTCGACAGGGAGCAGATCGAGCCGAGTAACTTCATGGAGTGGATAACGTCCACGTTCGGCGAAGGAATAGCCCGCCACTACATGGTGCCATACAACAGGAAGATATGGAAGCACCCCCTGGAGGAGATGAACATCGAGTGGGTGGCGGGACGCGTCCCCAGCCCCAGCGTCGAGGAGATGAGGAGGGGAGCCGAGGGGCGACAGGACAGGGACTTCGGGCCCAACGCCCAGTTCTGGTACCCCAAACGCGGCGGGATAGGCGCCCTCGCGCACAGGCTGTCCCTGGGGATGAACATCGGCTTCAACTCCGAGGCCGTGGCGCTGAAGCCGGGAGACGGCTCCGTCACCGTCGAGTACAAGACCGGCGGCAAGGTGAAGAAGATGAAGTCGAGCCACGTCCTCTCGTCACTGCCCCTCCCGGAGGTCGTGAAGATGATCGACGACGCACCCGAGGAGGTGCTGGAGGCTGCGGAGAGGCTGGTCTACAACTCCATCGTCTGCGTGATGGTGGGCGTCAAGAGGCCGCACATCACCGACAAGCACTGGCTATACTTCCCCGAGGAGCACCTCGTGTTCAACAGGATCAGCTTCCCCATGAACTTCAGCCCACACACCACCCCGGAGGGCCGGAGCAGCGTCCTCGCCGAGGTCACCTACAGGGACAGGATCGACGTAGACGAGACCAAGAAACGCGTCCTGGAGGGCCTCGTCGACGCGGAGCTGCTGAGACACGACGACGTGGTGGAGGTATGCGAGGCGGCGGACTTCAAGTACGCCTACGTCGTCTACGACCTGGACCACAGGAGAAACGTAAACATTATACAAGGCTTCTTGAAGAGTAACCGCATCATACCCATGGGGAGGTTCGGCGACTGGGAGTACCACAACATGGACAAGGCGATACTGTCAGGGAAGAAGGCGGCGGAGTCCCTGAGCCCCTGATCAGCGTCGTGGTTCCTACCTACAACGAGGAGAAGAACATAGAGAAGTGCCTCCAGTCGCTCCACAGCCAAACCATCCCCCGTCCAAGAATAGAGATCATCGTCGTGGACGGCGACAGCAAGGACCGGACACGGGAGATCGCCGAGCGGCTCGCCGACAAGGTCATCACACAGACCAGCGAGGGAGTCGGCGGCGCGCGGAACGACGGCTTCACCATAGCCACCGCCCCCATCGCCGCCACCACAGACGCAGACTGCCAGCCCTACCCCGGGTGGCTAGAGGCCATCCGGGACGGCTTCGACCGGGACGACGTCGTCGCCGTCACAGGCTACCTAGACCCCTCCGACTGGGGCGAGATCAGAGGCGCCGAGAAGCAAGCCTACCAGACACTGTTCTGGCTCAGCAACGTACTCCTCACCCTCCTCAGCATCCTCGGCAAATACCACCTCTGCGGCGCCAACTCCGCGTTCAGACGAGACACCTTCCTCGAGACCGGCGGCTACCTCCCCCTCACCTACGCCGACGACACCGAGCTCTACAAACGCATCAAACACAGAGGCAGAGTCAAGCTACTCCACGACATGACCATCCACTACAGCGTCCGCAGAATAAAGAAGATGGGGCTCCTCAACTACATCCGCCTCGTCTTCAAGATGGAGTGGGAAGTATCCATCATGAACCGCAAACCCATGAAAGGCGGCTACGCCAGACAGACATACGAATAAATTTTTTCATGATCTGACCCTTAGCAGGTCATAAGAAGACCCACAGCAGCTAGTTACCCAGCTACCCAGCCAACGTCCTTATCGGACTTGATCGCCGGATGGCTCGGATCAACCATAACTATCTCGAACCACTTGTATTGGCCGTCCTGCCACACCCAGTAGCTGTTCAGCACCTCGAGGTTAGGGTACTTCCGGGCGGCCCGCTCCTCAGCCATGAGCCTCTTGCTCTTCGCCGGAGTAAACTTCGTCACACCCATACGCTTCTGCCTACGCCCAAGAACCGGCCTAATCTTACGCCGGCCCCCCCTGCGCACACGGGCCCGGACCACGACGAAGCCCTTCTTCGCCTTATAGCCTAGGCTCCTGGCCCTGTCCAGCCGCGTCGGCTTCTCAACCCTGACTATGGAAGGCTGCCTGCGCCAAAGTATGACCCTGCTCTTCATCGCCTCGCCTACGTAGCTGTCGCTGGGGCGCTTCCACGCCTCCTTGAGATGCCTGTACATTGATTATTCTCCTCGATGGGCTATCAAAGATGATTGGTTCAGATTAATAAAGGTATAGACGGCGCCCTAAAATGGAGAGACGCGCCGGGCTCCTCAGAGACCCAGCAGCGCGTACGCTATGAAGAGGGGCGCAAACAGGGACGCGATCTGGCTGATGACGGTCACAAGCGTGTTCAGCGAAGGCCCCGCCGTGTCCTTGAAGGGGTCCCCCACGGTGTCGCCTATCACAGCCGCCTTGTGGGCGTCCGAGCCCTTTCCTCCGAGGTAGCCTGACTCGACGTACTTCTTGGCGTTGTCCCATAGGCCCCCCGCGTTGGCCATGAGGATGGCCAGGAAGAAGCCGCTGAATATAGCTCCGCTCAGGTAGCCGGCGAGAGCCCTTATCCCCGCGACGAAGCCCACGACGAGGGTCGCTAGTATCGAGAACACTATGAGGGGCAGCAGCTCGGTGAGGGCGCCCTTGGTCGCGATGTTGATGCACTTGCTGTACTCGGGTGTGCCTGTGCCCTCCATGAGGCCCGGGATCTCCTTGAACTGGCGGCGTATCTCCTCGATCATCCTGTACGCGTTCTTCGAGACCCCGAGGATGATCATGGCCGAGAATATGACGGGGACGCTCATGCCGATGAAGATCCCCATCATGACCAGCGGGTCCATGAGGTCGAACACCACCGTGGTCCCTACGATCCTCTTCACTATCTCCTGGTAGGACGCGAGCAGGGCCAGGGCCGTGAGGCCGGCCGCGCCTATGGCGAACCCCTTCGTGATGGCCTTGGTGGTGTTGCCAGCGGCGTCGATCTCGTCCGTGATGTTCACGATCTCCTCGCCGAGCTCGGACATCTCGGCGATGCCCTTCGAGTTGTCGCCAATCGGACCATAGGCGTCGCCCGCGATGATGATGCCGGCGATGCTGAGCATCCCGACGGCAGCGATCCCGACGCCGTAGACCCCGTAGAGGGTGTACGCGATGGCTGACCCGATGCCTATCCCGAGGAAGGCGGGGAAACAGCTGATGAGGCCGTAGCTGAAGCCCGTCAGTATGGTGATGGCCGCGCCCGTCTGGCTCGACTCGGCGGTCTTCTTGGCGGGCGGCCTGTTGATGGAGGTATAGTAGTCGCTGGTCACGCCGATGACGACGCCGGTCGCGAGACCAACTATGTTGCAGTACCAGATCTTCACGTCGTAGCCGAGCATGACGGTAGCGCCGTAGGTTAACACGGCGAACGCGATAGCCGTCACGTAGGTTCCCATGTTGAGCGCCTTACCAGGGTCGCCACCCTTTTCCACTCTGACGATCGAGATGCCCAGGATGGACGCCAGTATGCCGAGCCCCGCGTAGACGAGTGGCACGGCCTCAAGGTACAGGATCGGCATGGTTCCACCCAGGATCATCGCCGCCATGATGGCCGCCACGTAGGAGTCGAAGAGGTCCGCCCCAGATCCGGCGCAGTCGCCCACGTTGTCGCCCACGTTGTCCGCGATGACGGCGGGGTTACGGGGATCGTCCTCCGGGATGCTGAGCTCGACCTTGCCGACGAGGTCCGCTGCGATGTCCGCGGTCTTGGTGTAGATGCCCCCGCCTGCCTTCATGAAGAGCGTGAGTGTGCTGGCGCCGATGCTCATGCCGAGGACGATCTCAGGGTCCTTCGTGATCCAATAGAGGAGGCTGACGCCGAAAAGGGCGAGCCCTACCACCATTAGGCCCATGACGGCTCCGCCTCTGAAAGCTATGGGGAATGCCTCAGAGAGACCCCCCTTCTTGGCCGCGTTCGCTGTCCTGACGTTCGCCTTTACGGCGATCTCCATACCGATGATGCCGGCAAGGCCTGACAAGAGAGTGCCGAACACATAGGTTACACCGATCTTGAGGCCGAGGGCCGCGGAGAGTATGACGGCCATGACGACGACGAAGATGCCTAGGTAAGTGTACTCCGTCTTCAGGAACGACCTGGAGCCCTCCTGAATCCATCCGGCGATCTGCTTCATCCGGTCCGTCCCGGCGTCCTTTTCGTTCACGTGCTTGAACAAGAATAGCCCGATCAGGATCGAGATTACTGATGCTGCTGGCGCGATCAGCCATGCGTCTACCATTGCACGTATTCACTCCATTGGTTGACTGGTTCGCCAATAATCGATTTTAAATATATAAAAATGTGTGGGATAAAAGACGCGTATTTACCCTTTTCTGTGCTCTACATACTGTCTCCTAGGGATCAGCCGCTGGGGCAGTATGAGGAACGCGGTGAGGCTGCCTGCGAAGCAGTAGAAGAGCTGGAACGGCGTAAGAGGTACCACGTGGAACGCCTCGTTGAGGAACGGCACGTAGAGTATCAGGAATTGTAGGCCCACGCCGACCACCACCGAAACGAAGAGCATCTTATTGGCCGTGACGCCCTCCCAGCCCAGCTGGATGATGTGCCTAGTCTCGCTCCTGCACTGGTAAGCCAGGAGGAACTCGAAGAACACGATGCTCGTGAAGGCGACGGTTCTGGCAGTGGCGGCTGCGAGCTCGAAGTCCACGTTGGCTTGAACCAATGTGATGTAGGTATAGAAGAAGGGTATGAAGTCGCTGATGAAGTCCACTAGGGCGGAGAAGAGGATGAACCTCCAGAAACGCCTAAGCATGTCCTCCTTGGGGTCGCGCGGCGGATACCTCATGATGTTAGGGTCCGCTGGGTCGATGCTCAGGGCGACCGCGGGCAACCCGTCGGTGACGAGATTCACCCATAGTACGTGTATGGGCAGGAACGGCACAGGTAGCCCCATGACGGCTGTGACTGTGATCTCGATGAACTCGTCGAAGTTGGCGGCCAGCATGAGCTTTATGTACTTGCTGACGTTGTCGTAGATCTCGCGGCCGCCCCGGATGGCTCTGACGATGGTGGCGAAGTTGTCGTCCTCCAGCACCATGTCGCTGGCCTCCTTGGTGACGTCGGTGCCCTTGATCCCCATGGCGACGCCGATGTCGGCCGCCTTCAACGCTGGTGCGTCGTTGACGCCGTCGCCCGTCATGGCGACTATGTGGCCCAGCCGTTTCAGGCTCTGGGCGATCCTCATCTTGTGCTCTGGGCTGACGCGTGCGCAGACCCTTACGTCATCGATCACGTCGTCGAGCTCCTCGTCGCTCATGGACTCGATCTCTATGCCCTCCAGCACGGAGCCGTCTGTCTGCTCACCGAGTATCCCGATCTCCTTGGCGATGGCGACCGCGGTGATCCTGTGGTCGCCTGTGACCATGACGGAGCGGATGCCTGCCTCCTGAGCCGTCTTGATGGCCAGCGGCACCTCCTCGCGAGCCGGGTCGATCATGCCCTGCATACCCACGAAGACGAGGTCGTTCTCCACCTCCTCTACGTCGAGGTCGGTGAGGTCGTAGTCGTCGGGCAGCCACTTGTACGCGACGGCGAGCACGCGGAGGGCCTCCGCGGCCATGGCGTCCATCTCTTCACGGTTCTTCTTGAGGTCTGCCTCGGTGACGGCTCTCACGGAGTCGCCCTCCTGAAGGCCTTGACTACGCTCCATCAACATCTCGGGTGCGCCTTTAACGTAGGCGACAAGCCTATCCTCAGGCGTCCTGTGGATGGTGGTCATTCGTTTACGGGCTGAGTCGAAGGGCAGCTCAGCCACGCGAGGGTACCTCTGCTTGAGCGCCGCGACATCTATCCCTGCCTTCATGGCTGCGACGAGCAAAGCGCCCTCAGTGGGATCGCCGAAGCAAACCCACTCGCCGTTGTTCTGCTGCACATTGGCGTCGTTGTTGAGGGCCCCGATCCTGAGAACCAGCTCAAGGTTGCCGTCTGACGTTGGGTCGATGCTGAAGCCGTTCTCTGTGAACCCGCCTTCCGGTGCGTACCCGGCGCCGCCTATGCTCATCTGGCGGCCGTTGGTGTTGATCTTTGTGACAGTCATCTCGTTCTTGGTCAAGGTGCCCGTCTTGTCGCTGCAGATCACAGTGGTGCTTCCGAGGGTCTCGACGCTGGCCAGCTTCCTGATGATGGCTTTCTGCTTAGCCATCCTCGCGGTTCCCAGCGCCAGCGTGATGGTGAGGACCGCGGGTAGGCCCTCGGGGATCGCCGATACGGCGAGGCTTATGCTGGTCATGAAAACCTGTTCAAGCGGCCTGTCGTGGACGAACCAGAGGACGAAGAACACGAAGACGGTGAGTGCGACGCTGATGATGGCCAGCTGCCTGCCGATCTTCTCCATCTTCTTGCGGAGAGGAGGATCCTCGACGTCGATGGCCTGAACCATGCCCGCGATCTTGCCGAACTGGCTGCTCATACCTGTCTCGGTGACCACGGCGACGGCTCGGCCGTTGTTGACGACGGTGCCCATGAAGACCATGCACCTCTGGTCGCCGACTCCGGCGTCGGCGGCGACGGGGGCTAGCCTCTTGGAAACTGGCCTCGACTCACCCGTCAGGGCGGCCTCGTCCACCTCAAGGTTGGCGGCCTCGATGAGCCTGCTGTCCGCAGGGACCCTGCTACCTGCCTCAAGTAACACGATGTCCCCCGGTACCAGACCCTTTGAGTCTATGGACTCCTCTCTGCCTTCTCTGAGCACCAGGACTTGGGGGCTCACCATCGCTTTAAGCGCCTCGACGGCCTGCTCGGCCCGGTACTCCTGGACGAAGCCCAAGATGGCGTTCATGACGACGATGAATAGTATCACGTAGGTGTCGGTCATGGGTTCACCCTCCTGGATGGATAGGTAGGCCGAGACTATGGCTGATATCACGAGTATGATTACGAGTATGCTGGTGAACTGCTCGAAGAGGAGGTGATACCACTGCTTCTTCTTCTCCTCCTTGAGCTCGTTGGGTCCGTAAATCTCCAGCCTTCTACCGGCTTCCTCATCGGTGATGCCTTCACGGCTCGTCTCGAGTGCCTTCAGAACGTCGTCTACTTCGGTCGCATGCCAGTCAGTATTCTCCAAAGTCAACACCATGCCACTCGATAGATCCGGCTATTTCCTCAATGGGAATGTATTATGACTTAAAACTTCTCCGCTAATATTATCAATTTAAAAGGGGAGAAGGCGGCGCCAATGATGCGCCTTCTAGCCCATGAGTTCGAGATATCTCTTCTGCCTGAGGACCAGAACCTTGACGCCTGCCTCCCTCAGTCTCCTCTTAAGGTCGGCGTCCGTTGTGCCGACAATCAATCTCTTTTCCACCGCGATGCGCAGGATCGATTCGTCCACGGTCTCTCCGTCCTCCGCCTCTACATCGAGCACGCTGCACCTCTCCGCGAGTTTCTCCGCGAAACCTAACTCCTTGGCGAAGGAGGGGCTCGCACCATGTTTCAAAAGCTCCATCTCTCTTAGGACGCTTCTGGTCACGTAGTACTCAGGTAACTGGTTGAGCGCACGCTCCGCCTCTTCGAAGATGTCGACCCCGAACCGTATTGGGATCATTAGGAAGTTGGTGTCAAAAAGTATCTTCGGAGGCAAGTCAGCCAACCATGGTTCCTACCCCGATGAGCCTCCACCTTCCGCTGATGCGTCGGCTGATGGCCACCCGGTCCCCGGGTTCGGCGCAGACTGGGATACTTAGCTTGGTCTCCATCTCACTCTTCTTAACGTCCGTCACGTCTCCCATGGTCTTAGCCGTGCCGACGTTGAGGAGCAGCTTCTCTCCCTTCGCTATCATCGCTACCTTCTCCCTCTCTCGGCTGCCGACTACGTTCTCGAAGAGCTCATAGTCTAGCCGTAGCTCTTCAAGCACTGGCGGAAGAGTGCCTGGTTTTCCCACGAGGCTCCCCACGAGCCCGTCCGACTTTGTTATCGATGGATCAAGCATCGTGCCGACGCCGGCCAATCCCCCTGGAAGCGCCTCGTCGACGGCTGTGCCTCCTACGTGGAGGCTCATAATCTCGGTGACGAGCTCCCTCATCCTGAGGCGGTTTTTCTGCCTCGTTGGCAGACCCGGCTTTATATCGATCTCGTCACCCATCTCGAATCTACCCTGAGTGATGCTTCCCCCAATGACCCCGCCAACCATGTCGTCTATGGCGGTCCCGGGCTTGTTAACGTCGAAGCTCCTGATGATGTGCATCCTCGGAGGCAGGTTCGGGTCCCGCGTGGGTGTAGGGAGGTACTTCTGCATCGCCTGGATGAGGAGGTCTATGTTCACCATCTGCTGCGCGGACACCGGTATGATGGGGGCGTCCTTTGCGATGCTGCCCTTCACGAAGCCCCTGATCTCGTCATAGTTCTTAAGGGCCTTCTCCCTGCTCACTAGGTCGATCTTGTTCTGTACTATGACAAGGTTCCTGAGCCCGACTGCCTCGATGGCCGCTAGGTGCTCTCGGGTCTGGGGCTGAGGACACGGCTCGTTGGCTGCGATCACCAATATGGCGCCGTCCATCACGGCGGCGCCGCTCAGCATCGTGGCCATGAGTATCTCGTGGCCAGGCGCGTCGACGAAGCTTACCCTGCGCTGTAGCTCGGCCTCTCCTCCGCATGTGGGACACTTCTTGGTGACGCAGTAGCAGTGAGGTTCCTCGCAGTTGGGGCACTTGTAGATGGTGGCGTCGGCGTATCCCAGCTTTATCGTGATGCCTCTTCTAAGCTCCTCGCTGTGGCGGCTCGCCCAGGTACCGGTGAGGGCCTGAACCAGCGTCGTCTTCCCGTGGTCCACGTGCCCAATGGTGCCTATGTTGATCTCAGGTTGTCTAGGTGGCTTCGCGATGTTGGATCTCCCCGTTAAGCTAGTGGATTCACTACGGAATCTCCTCTTAAATACATATCCCCAGACCCCGGTGGCTTCTGTGCATACACGCGGCATCGATCCATTGATAAAGAGTTAATAACTCTCTAAAGGGATTTGACACATTCAAGGTGAATAAATTGGCGGAGGACAAGGTAGCTGTGATGATCCCCCGGGAGCTGTACGAGAAGATCGAGGAGAAGATCGCCGGAACCAGCTTCACCAGCGTCGAGGAGTACGTCATGCTCAAGCTGGAGAACGAGTTCCCCGACGAGACGGAGTACACAGAGGAAGAAGAGCAGATAATAAGAGAGCGCCTCAGGCGCCTCGGCTACATAGAGTGATCTGTTATGCCGAGGCCTCATGGCGGTAAACTGGTCGACAGGTTCACCCCGCCATTGAAAAAAGCAGAAGCCGCGGAGGAGGCAATCAAACTCCCTAAAATAGAGGTTAGCCGCGAGCTACGGCTGGACCTCGAGAACATAGCCTCCGGCCTCTACAGCCCGCTCACAGGGCCCATGACGCAGAACGACTATCACACTGTGTTGGCTAAGGGAAGACTCTCTGACGACTTGCCGTGGACTATCCCCATCCTACTGGACGTCTCAGATGAGACTGCCAAGGGTTTCAGAGAAGGCGACACAGTGACTCTAGTTTGTGAAGAGGAACCTTTCGCGACGCTCACGGTAGAGGAGAAGTATGGATGGGACAAGGAGACCCACTGCGAGCGTGTCTATAAGACGACGGATCCAGCGCACCCCGGCGTCGCAAAGACGAACGACATGAACGATACGCTGGTGGGCGGCCCGATAATGGTGTTCAACGAGTCTCCCGGCAAGTTCCCCCGTTACAGGCTGAAGCCTAGGGAGACCAGGTTCCTGTTCAAGGAGAAGGGGTGGCGAACCGTGGCCGGCTTCCAGACCCGGAACGCGCCCCACATAGGTCACGAGTACGTGCAGAAGACCGCACTATCGTTCGTGGACGGCCTGTTCATCAACCCTTTGATAGGTAAGAAGAAGGTTGGAGACTTCACCGACGAGGTGATCATCGAGAGCTACGAGGCCCTCATCCAGAACTACTTCCTCAGGAATAGCGCCACACTCGTGACGCTCGAGATGGAGATGAGGTACGCCGGACCCAAGGAAGCGATCCACCACGCCATCATCCGCAAGAACTACGGGTGCAGCCACTTCATCGTCGGCAGGGACCACGCCGGCGTCGGCGACTACTACGGCCCCTTCGAGGCCCAGGAGATCTTCGAGGACTACCCCGACCTGGGGGTGATGCCCATATTCTTCAGGAACTTCTTCCACTGCAGGAAGTGCGGGGGGCCGCAGAACGAGAAGATCTGCCCCCACGGCGAGGAGGACCACGTGAACTACAGGGGCACGGTCATGAGGCGGCTCCTCATGGAGGGCAATAGGCCCGACGAGACCATGATGAGGCCCGAGGTCGTGGACGCCATTCTGAGACACAGCAAACCCTTCGTCGAGTAACTTCTTTTCTCTGCATACCCTTATCAGGCTGCGTCGCTTTCTCTCTTCGATTATAGATGGCGTCAAAGATCAAGGCTGCGCACATCCTCGTGGAGAAGCACAGCCAGGCGTTGAAGATACTGGAGGAGCTGGAGAAAGGAGCCGACTTCGGTAAGCTCGCGAAACAGTACAGCACGTGCCCCTCGGGTAAGAGGGGAGGTGACCTCGGCTCCTTCGGGAGAGGTCAGATGGTGAAACCCTTCGAGCAGGCGGTCTTCGCCTTGAACGTGGGGGAGACAACCAAGGAGCCTGTGAAGACCCAGTTCGGGTATCACATCATCAAGAGGCTCGGGTAGGGCTTCAGACCAAGGTTTCGTTTGTCGAGAACGGTAGTGAAGAACATCCCCAGTTTCTCAGGCAGCGTTCGCCCTATTTCTCGGTACGCCTCGCACTCCACCCAGCAGCGGGGGCAATCCAGCTCCGAGATACGCATCCGCGTCTCAGCGGCCTTTTCAGATTCCCATATCTCTTGGAAGGGTTTCTCACGTATGTTGCCGAGACGGCTGTTCATGACTATGCATGGGTAGACGTCGCCGTAGGGGTCGAGGAAGAACGACTCGGTGCAGGCGTGGCACGGCGTCGTGCGGCGGCCCTCCGTCTCGATGTACTCCTGGACGCCGGCGAGGTACCTCAGCGTCGTTAAGCTTCTCAGCGCGCCATGTTGGTCCAACGCGTTTTTCGCTACCGCCCTCAACGTCTTGTAGAGGATATCTTTATCGTACGTCGTACCGAAGTCATCGTTCTTGTAGTATATGTCGCTGACATTAAGAGGCCGTAGGCTGAAGTCTGCGCCGTGTTTATACGCGTCCCGCTGAACTATCGGCGCCTCCTTGAGGTTTTCAGGTGTCAACGTCATACCGACGGACAACATCATCTTTAGCCTTGTATTCTTTAGATCAGATAGCTTCTTTAGGGTCTCTTGTGCCAACGTGTAGCTTCCTTTGATTCCACGCTGCCTGTCATGGGTCTCCTCCAGGCCGTCTATGGAGACGCTTACCCCAAGGCTGCCTGTCCGCAGCTTCGCGAGAGCCCTCTCCGTGGACTCCCGGATCAGCTCGGGACTCAGCCCGTTGGTGGGCACCCAGAAGGTGCAGCCGTTTATGCACTCGTCTATCGCCTCCATGATCTCGGGGAGGTCGTCCCTCAGGAAAGGCTCGCCGCCTGTCAGCTGGATGGACTCCACTTCTCTGAACAGACCACGGTTTTCCTGGAAGAAGCCCCTGATCTCGTCTAGGGTCAGCTCGTCTCCGGGTGGCGATTTCCATATGTTGCATGTTGTGCATCTGCCGTCGCACCGGTAAGTCACCGCGAAGTTAGCTATCTGTTTAGGGAGGACGCTCACACCTAGAGATATGTCCAAGTTAACAATTAAAATCGTCGGCGCGGGTTAGGTTCTTAAGAAGCATGGAGGGATAACTTCATCCATGAAGCTGCTTAACATAGATCACATCCACTTCTTCGCCACCGACCTCGACGAGGCGATAAGGTTCTACGAGGACGTTGGTTTCAAGCTGGTGCAGAGGTTCGAGCACGGCGGCAGGGAGGCGGCTCAACTCAGGTCAGAGTTCGGCATGACCGTGGACATCAACAAGACGAGAGCCGCCGACAACCCCGGCTACAGCCACTTCTCGGTCCTCGTGGAGGACGTAGAGAAGGCGTCAAAGGAGCTGGAGGGTAAGGGGTACTGGGTCGACGGCCCAACATATAACGAGGATACTAAGAGACACATCATCACCGTCAGGGACCCCAACGGCTTCTTGGTCCAGATGGTTCAGAAATAAATAATGGATGAGAGGGTTAACCTCTAGCCCGCTTCAGGGCCTCCTTGGCGCCGTACGACAGGAGGGAGTCCGCGTTCGCGACTGTGTTGAACCGGAAACCCTTGCTCACCGCCCAGGCTACGTTGTCCATGTTGCACCATAGCCCCGCCGACTTACCGTGGTCCTCAGAGACCTTCAGCACGTGGTCGAGGGCTCCTATGAACTTGGGGT
>CAZTZC010000039.1:0-15898 GCA_964618045.1 uncultured Candidatus Bathyarchaeia archaeon
CGACCCAGTCAAGGGCGACTTGTTTACCCTTAAGCAAATTATACACCGAGTAGTACGCCGCGTAGAGGCGTTAAACATTTACTGGGAACCCTGCACACGTCTGGAAAGAATCAGATGGAGTCCTTAGCTTACCCTGACATAGCTGAGCTGGAGGTCGCTGACCAGCGAACGGTACTGCTTCGCGGCCTCCTCGGAGACCAGCGGCTCCAGCTGGTCGACGAGGCAGCTCATGCTGTTGATGGCGACTGACGCCCTCCTCAGGTCCTTCCCCGGCTCCTCCCCCTCCTTGATGGGGACCCCCATGTGCTCCAGGGCTTTGCCTGAGAGTAACCCGATGAAGACGCCTAGCAGGTCCTCGACGTCGAGGCTAGCCAGATCCACTCCTTGTTCCGCGGACATCGTGTATCTACACTTCGTTTCAGAGGCATTAGGTTTTCCCGTCTCTGGCTCCAGCGCCACCGCTCTGACGCTAAATCAGGATTACTAGGCGGAGCCCCTCCCTGTGGACCCTTTTCACCTCGTAGCCGCGGTCCCTGAAGTTACGCTGGATGAACTCCAGCATCTCGTCGTCTACCTCAACCGATGTGTCAGCTTTCACGACGAAAAGCGCCTTGTCTGGATCGTAGACGTCGACTCCTCTTCTCTTGGTGACGCCTACGTCGTACTCCCTCACGCCCACGTGGAGAAGGGCTCCCTCCATGAGCCTGTGGAGCTCCCTCCGCCTCTCCTCGATGAAGGAAGCAGCGGAGCCCATGTTACTTCATGCTTTCCCTGCGCCTGATCTCGGCGAGGGCCTTCTCGATGTCCTCCTCGGGGACCTCGATGCTGAACTTCTCCCGCATGGCCTTCTTGATCTCCTCCGGGGATGAGCCGTCCTCGCAGGCCTTGGGGACGAGGTTCACCATGTCCTCGACGTAGTTCCACGGGAAGATGACCCACCGCCAAGTTATCACGTCGCCGTAGTAGTCTGGCGTGAACCTGCTGCCCTCTATGTGCCTCAGTGCGGCGGTCTTCACCTCGAGGGGGTTCTTCTCGTTGACGTAGTCCACGGCCACGATCATGCTCTCCCCGGTGTCGGTGATGTCGTCCACCACGAGGACCCTGCGGCCCGTCAGGTCCACCTCGAAGGGGTACTTTATCCTGGCCCTGCCGTCGGGCGTCGCCGTCACCCCCCAGTGCTCCACCTTGAGGCTCACGATGTCCTTCACGCCCAGGTAGTCGCACAGGACCCTGCTGAGGACCCAGCCGCCCCTCGCCAGCCCGACCATGAAGTCTGGCTGCCAGCCCGACGCCACGATCTTCTCCGCGACCTTCTCGCTGAGTTCGGCGAAGAGTTGCCAGTCCATGACCTCGCATAGGAAGCTGTCCCCGGACATAACGTGAAACAATGGTGGAAGGTTGTATTTATCTTAGCGTTAGCTGTGAGGGAGAGAAACGTTTTCCGGGGTGGCTAGGTTAGCCCTAGAAGCCTCTCGGGGTTGGTCTTCACCATCATGGATATGTCTTCGTCGGGCAGCCCCATGTCCATGAGGCACGCGATGAACTCCCGCAGCCCCTCCACAGGCGTCGGCAGCGTGTATACTCCGAAGTCTGTGCAGATGATGCAGCTCTCGGCCCCTATGCGTTCCATCTGCTCCGCCGCCTTCTTCACTCCGCCGCTCGCCTCGCCGCTCATGCCCTCGTCGATGGACGCGTACTCGCGCTCCACGTAGTAGTGGGTCTTGGGTATGCTGGTGGTGTGGGTGTACGCCGCCAAAGTGTACTCTATGTAGGCGCCCTTGTCCGCCATGTGCCTGAGCTTGTCGAGGCCGGCCTCCTTCACCACCGCGCTGGACACCACGACACGCTCTATGCCGTAGTCCTCGGCGTAGTCCACCAGCCGCACAGCCTCGGGGACGTCGACGTGGCCCGTGATCATGTAGACGTCTGGGTGGGAGGCTATGAGCCTGAGTATCTCGTCCAGCTCGGGGCTGGGCGGGCCCTCCGGGATGCTTATGCAGGTCTCCAGCTCCCGCCTGAACTCCGGGTATGTCTCGCTGAGGGGCGTGAAGACGCCGTTCACGAGCCTGCCTTCGCGGGCAGCCTGGTAGTAGGTGCTGTGGGCTCCGAAGCTGACATACTTGGCGCCGTCGCCGTAGCTGAGGGCCGTCTTCACGGCCCTGGGGTTCATGCCTCCGTAGACGGTGTTGAGTATGATGCCGCCGTATGTCCTGAAGTCAGGCACGGCGCGGTTCACGAGCCACGCGGTGCCGTTGCTCATCTCGAAGACGTCCATGTAGACGATGGCCCTCATCCCGGCGTCCCGGGCCTGTATGGCGGCCTGGAAGGGGTCGACCCGCCTCGGGCTGCTGAATATGTGGGGCCCCGCGTGGACGTGGATGTCTATTGCGCCCCTGAGCAGCTCCTCCGATCTCTCCAGGCTTCTCCCCTCCGGCAGGAATCTGTCTGACACTTCGATCACATAGAGTACGGCGTCCCGGGTTATATTTTTGGCACTCCTCAGCCATGCTTAAAAAGCCGCCGAAGGAATTCAACTAATGGTGGAGACGTTGAGGTACTGTCCGAAGTGCGGCGCGGAGAACAGCGACGACGCCGAGTTCTGTAAGAGCTGCGGCGAGAACTTGTCCCGGACCATAAGGTACACGAAGCCGAGGGACAGCGGGTGGGACTTGGCGAGGGTGGTGGCTCTGGTGATCGGGGCGATAATGGTTTTCACGTCCCTGGGCCTGATCCTAGGAGGAGGCTCCCTGAGGATGGTCCAGAGCGCCATAGTGGACAGCGAAGGCTACATAATGAGCGGCGTCGAGAGCCTCGCCTCGGACAGCTACGCCATAGTCTTCGAGGACATCAACATCCAGATGGACGCCGACGCCGGGCCCTTCAGGGAGTGGTTCAAGAACCTGATCACGGTGAAGCTCACCGCCGAGAACAACAATCCAGGCAACAACGTGTTCATAGGGATAGTCGACTACGGTAGCGCGTACGGCTATCTCAGCGACGTGTCCTACGACAGGCTCATAGACACGGACTGGGAGTACGACCCCTGGGGCAACGACTTCCCGGACTACGTCTACAGCCACCACAGCGGGGGAGCCCCCGCGGGGCCGCCGACAATCCACAGCTTCTGGACCGCCTTCGCCACGGGTTCAGATCAGGAGACGCTGACCTGGGGTGTCGAGCCGGGGAGGTACTGGGTTGTGGTGATGAACGAGGACGCCTCCCAGGGTGTGGACGTGGACCTCCAGATAGGGGCCAAGGTGCCCATACTCAAGGACCTCGGCGACATGCTACTCACGGTGGGCGTCTTGGTGGGCCTCGTCGGGGCCGCCGTCATATACTACGGGGCCATAAAGCGGTAGCCCCCAACGTTTTTCTAATACCCCACGTATCCTACCCAGCCGAGGCGATGAGTCTATATCATACGCCTACCCAGTCAAGGTGAAAGAAATGGAGAAAGACTACCGCAAGATGCTGGACAGGGCCTACGAGGAGCTGCCCAACCAGATGGAGACGACCGACCGCTTCCAGATGCCCCGCGCCGTCGTGCGTCAGCAGGGACGACGCACATACATAATGAACTTCAAGGAGATCGCGGACGAGCTTCGCAGGGACCCGCAGCACCTCATGAAGTTTCTCCTCAACGAGACGGCGACGAGGGGGGACTTCGACGGAACCAGGGCCATGTTCCAGGGTAAGTTCAGCAGCGACAGCATAAGGAACCTCATCGAGATATACACCAACAAGTACGTCATATGCCCCGTCTGCGGCAGGCCTGACACCCAAATCATCCGGGAACACAGGCTCAGCTTCCTCCAGTGCGACGCCTGCGGCGCCAGGAGCAGCATAGGGAAGAGCTAGCGTTGACCAAGGTCTACGTCAAGTCCATCCGCCGCGGCAGGGACACGGTTGTCGCCGTCTGCGACGCGGAGATACTTGGCAAGACCTTGGAGGGCGGCAGGGTGCCGTTCACGGTGAGCGAGGGCTTCTACAAGGGCGTGCTCGGAGAGGTCGAGGAGGCTCTGGACGCCATGAGGCAGGCCACCATCTGCAACCTGGTTGGGAAACGGATCGTGGAGGCAGCCATAGAGCACAAGATGGTGCACGAGCGCGCCGTAATATACTTCGGGGACATCCCCCACGCCCAGATCGTGAAGCTCTAGGAAGTTTCATTTAGCCGTGCAGTGTATTCCTCACGGTGAAGTTTTTTTGGATTACAAGGTCAAAGACATCGGGCTCGCCGGGCAGGGCGAGCTCCTCATCGACTGGGCCACCGACCACATGCCCGTGCTGGGCCTCATAAGGAGGCGCTTCGAGGAGGAGAGGCCCTTCGAGGGCGTGACCATGGGTGCGGTGCTCCACTGCACCAAGGAGACGGCTGTTCTCGTCAGGGCGCTGGAGGCGGGGGGCGCCGAGATAGCCCTCGCCGGGTCCAACCCGCTGTCCACCCAGGACCCCGTGGTGGCGGCTCTGGCTTCGACGGGAACCAAGGTCTACGCGTGGAGGGATCAGACGGGCGAGGAGTACGCATGGTGCATCGACCGCGTCATGGACTGGAGGCCCCAGCTCACCATGGACGACGGCTGCGACCTGGTGAGCAGCGTCCACAGGAAGCGGCCCGAGCTCATCCCCGACATCAAGGGAGGAAGCGAGGAGACCACCACGGGCGTGCACAGGCTCAGGGCCATGGAGAAGGATGGAGCGCTGAGGTACCCCATGGTGGCGGTCAACGACACCTCCACCAAGATGATGTTCGACAACCGTTACGGCACCGGGCAGAGCACCATCGACGGAATACTCCGCGCCAGCAGCGTCATGATCGCGGGGAAGACCTTCGTGGTCTGCGGCTACGGGTGGTGCGCCCGCGGCGTAGCCATGAGGGCCCGCGGCATGGGCGCCAACGTCATAGTCACCGAGGTGAACCCGCTCAGGGCGCTGGAGGCGGTGATGGACGGCTACAGGGTGATGCCCCTCATCGAGGCGGCGCCCATGGGCGACATCTTCGTCACCAGCACAGGCAACCTCAACGTCATAGACCTGCACCACATCGAGAAGATGAAGAGCGGCGCCATGATGGCCAACGCCGGCCACTTCAACGTCGAGATCAACATCCCCGCGCTGGAGAGCCTCTCCGAAGGCAAGCGCCGCATGCGGCCCGACCTCGACGAGTATCAGCTCAAGGACGGCCGGAAGCTCTACCTGCTGGGCGAAGGCAGGCTAGTCAACCTGGCGGCGGCTGAGGGCCACCCCAGCGAGGTCATGGACATGAGCTTCGCGGACCAGGCGCTGACGGCGGAGTGGCTCTGGATGAGCCCCAGGCTGGAGGTGCGTGTCCACGACGTACCCGAGGAGATCGACAGGAAGGTCGCCCGACTCAAGCTGGAGACCATGGGCGTCGGCATAGACGAGCTCACCGAGGAGCAGATCAGGTACATGGGCAGCTGGAAGGAAGGCACGGCCTAACCCCTCACAAACATATCTTTCCACGGGTCGAGTATCGTTGACGGCGGATGGCTTCAGTAAGTATCTATTAGCCGGCATCGTCACGTGGGTGGTCGTCGACTATACCACGGCGTTCAACCCCGACGTGCAGAGGTGGCTCGAACACATGCCCCTCATATGGGCTTTCTACGTAGGCTACCCCCTCGTCTTCGCCTACCTCATCTACAATCGAAGGTGGGGCGACAGATCGGTATTCCTCGCGATGATCGCCGGAGGCTTCTTCGTCGAGATAGTCTGCTCGAGCAACAGCCTGCTCTACACCTATCCCATCATGTTGGTCATGGTCCCGGTGGCGTTGGCGATCTACGGCGTCGTCACGTTCATCCCTAAATGGGCGGTGGACGGAGAGTTGAAGGCCCGGTGGAGGACCGTGACGCTCCTCTTGGCAGTCTATATCGTCGTCGCCGTGCTAAACTATTATAACAAGGCGAGCGCCCTCTAGAGGGGGTCACGCGAGGTGGACACCGTCGCTGGTCCCCTTTAGAATGCCTTTCTCGATGAGGAACTCTATGCTGTTCTCCGTCTCGTTGGGCGTGAAGCCCTGCCGGCTCATCTCCTTCACGAGCCAGCCGGGCTGGTAGACGAAGCCGGGGATGCGGACGGTCCTGACTATCTGGCGGCTGCACGCCTGTATCCGGTTCTCGTTCTTCATCAGGGGCCCCCTGATGGTCTCGACCCGGCTCGACAGCGGAGCCGCGGGAATCCCGAGGCTCCTCTTGACGTGTTTGTGGAAGTCCTTGGTCATGCTGCCCCCGTGGAAGGTGAGAACCCTCTTGGGTTTGCAGCGGCGTACGAACCCGAGGAGGCCCCTGTAGTCGGCGTGGTCGCTCAGGGGGAAGGCGACGCGCTTCTTCATGAAGAGGACGGCCCACCCGCTGGCGAGGGCCACCTCGACGTTGTCCAGAGCCACCTTGCTTCCCTTGGGGGTGATGATGGCGCACTTCCTCGACTCGATTAGCTCCTGTCCTTCTTCGCATTTGGCGTCCACCGAGTCCAGGTTGTATCCGACGCCGCGGTAGACGTCGGTGACCGGGGACGCGCTCTTGGCGGTGACCACGGGGAGGTTGGTGTACTGGTTGAGGATGCTTATGATCTCCTGGGCGTTGCCGATGCTGTCCGTCTTGAAGACGGGTATCCTGCCACCGAGCACCGTGTTCACCGCCCACTGGTAGACCTCGACGGCGACGTCGTCCCGCTTGGGGAACTGGAACATGGGGCTGCCGAAGGTTGTCTCGATGACCATGAGGTCGCAGCCCACGACCTCGGCGGGATCCATGGTGAAGGTGTCTTCGGTGCACATGTCCCCTGTGTAGAGGACGGTGCCCCCAGGGGTGTTCACCTCGAACTGGGCGCTGCCGAGGACGTGGCCGCTGTCGTGCACTCTCACCTCGATGTCGCCCAGCTTGACCTTGTCGCCGAACTTGACAGGCTTCAAGTTGTCCAGCCGCTTCCAGCCCATGGCCTTAAGAAGCTCGAAGGTCTCGGGGGTGGCGTATTTCTCGCGCTCCGGGTGCTTGAAGGCGGCTGCGTGGTCGGCGTGGGCGTGGGTGACGAAGGTGGGGTAGCTGTGGCTGTTGCGGGTGGGGTCGAGCATGATGCCCTGGTCGCCGTACTCTACCACTATTCCGCCGTGTTGTCGTACCTTCAACTCCAAGCTGGGCCACCGGAGACGATTATGTATGGATAACCGAATTGCCTCAATAAATCATGTGGGGTTATTTATAGCCGTTGGTCACCGGGTCTGAAGCATCAGTATGGCCTGGGCCAGGTCGCCGCCGCTCTGCTCCAGAGCAGCCCGGGCCTTCTCCATGCCGACGTTGGCCTGCTGGGCTACGAGAAGTATGTCCTCCTCCGGTATCTCCAGAGGCTCCTCCTCCGTGTGCGCGGCTTCAGCCTGGGGCTTTCGCTCGGTCTCCTTGCCGCCCGCTATCTGGTACATCTTCTGGCCCTGAACGTTGATGCTGGTCACCACCGCCCCCTCGATGACTATCTCCCTGTCCTTGCCCTGAAGTATGATCCTCTTTATGTCGCCCAGCTCGTCCATCTTCATGCCCATCTGCTTCATCATGCGACGGGCTCGGCGGGAATCCATCCTAGACACCGGTGTCACCTAGACACAATACCCAATCACTGATTTTTAAACCCATGATATGGGCGAATCAACGAACTGACGCGAGAACACGAGGCTGATAGATGAAAAAAGAAAAAGTTAGAGGGAGGCCGCCTTCACCGTGGCCTTCAGGAGCATGGCGATGAGCATGGGCCCCGTGCCCCCCGGCACAGGAGTGTAGGCGCTCGCCTTCTCGTAGACCCCGGGGTCAACGTCGCCGTACACCTTCTTGCCCTCGTAGGTGTTGCCGTTGTCGATGACTATGACGCCCTCCTTCACCATGTCGGCCTTGACGAAGTGCTTCCTCTGGATCTCGGTGCTGATTACGTCGGCGTCCCTGACCCGCTCCGCTATGTGGGGGCAGCCCTCGTCCACCTGCGTCACGTTCGACGACAGGTTCATCACGTAGGCCGCCAGCGGCTTGCTCAGGAAGTTGCTGGAGCCCACGATGACCCAGTGCTTCCTGTTGGGGTCGATGCCGTACCGCCTGAACAGCTCCATGATGGCCTCGACGCCCGCAGGCGGGAAACACTCCTCACCCATCAACACCCTGCCGAGGGTGTTTGGGCTCAGGCCATCCACGTCCTTCTCGGGGGCGATGGCGTCCACGGCCTTCAGCTCGCTGAGCCCCTCGGCGAGAGGCAGCTGCACCATGATGCCGTGGATCTTAGGGTCCTCGTTCAGTTTGTGAATGAGCGCCACGAGCTCGTCATCCGTGGTCTTCTCCAGGTGGTGGAACTCGGCGTAGATGCCCACCTCTTCGGCACGCTTCTTCTTCAGGTTCACGTACCGGGCGCTGTACTTGTCGTCCCCCGTGAGGACTAGGGCGAGGCCTGGGGTGACACCCCTCTTCTTTAGTGCCTCGACCTGCTCCGCGACCTCCGCCATCACCTTGTCGGTGGTCTCTTTACCGTCCAGTACGACAACCATCTTAGCTCAGCCCCTTGATTACACCGTTCTCGTCGATGTCCATGTCGTTTGCGGCAGGCTTGCTCGGGTGCGCCGGTAGGGTGCTGATGTCGCCACAGTACGCCACGATGAAGCCTACGCCTGTGCTCGGCTTGAGCTTCACGATGGGCAGCATGTAGCCCTCCGGCGGCATGCCCTGGACGTTCTCGTTGTCCGTCAGGCTGAGCGGCGTCTTGGCCATGCAGATGGGCATCTTGTCGAAGCCCAGCTTCTCTATCTTCCTCAGATCCTTCCTGGCTTCGGAGGACAGCTCTATGTCGGCGACCTTGTACATGCCGGTGGCGATGGCCCTGATCTTCTCCTCGACGGGCATGTCCAGCGGGTACAGGTAGTGGAAGTCGCTTCCCTTCTCCACCTCCTTGAGGACCAGCTCGGCCAGCTCCTTGCCGCCGGGGCCTCCCTTCAGCACTGTGTCGGTGAAAGCCGCAGGGATGCCCTCTTTCTTAGCCCAGTCCATGACTACCTTGATCTCCTCGTCCGTGTCGGTGTAGAAGTGGTTCATGCACACCACGACGCGGAGGCCGTGCCTATGGGCATTATCCACCTCGTTGGCGAGGATGGGCAGGCCGGCCTTCACGGCCTCTGGGTCTACGTCCTTCAGCTCGCGGTACTTCTTGCCGCCGTGCCTCTTCAACGCCTTGATTGTGGCTACGATGACGACGAGGTCTGGCTTCAGGCCGCCCGCGCGGGACGCTATGTTGCAGAACTTCTCCATGCCCAGGTCGGCTCCAAAGCCAGGCTCCACGATGACGTAGGGCGCCAGCTTGAGGGCCGTCTTGATGGCGGCGAGGCTGGGGCAGCCGTGGGCTATGTTGGCGAAGGGGCCGCCGTGGATTATGGCGGGGGTGTTCTCCAGCGTCTGTACCAGGTTTGGCTTCACGGCCTCCTTCATCAGGATGGCCATGGCGCCGACGCCGCCGATCTCCTTGGCCTTCACGGCGTCGCCCTTGCCGTTGTAGGCGACGGTGATCTCGCCCATCCTCTCCTTGCAGTCCATGAGGTCGCTGCTGATGGCGTGGATGGCCGCTATCTCAGAGGCGGTGGTGATCTCGAACCCCGTCTCGTACGGGACGCCGCCGTTCTTGTCCCCGAGGCCGACGACGATGCTCCTGAGGCACCGGCTCTCGATGTCCAGCACCCTCTTCCACATCACCGACTTGAGGTCGATGTTTAGGTTGTTGCCGTGGAACACGTGGTTCTCCATGAGGCTCGTGAGGAGATCGTGTGCGCAGGTTACGGCGTGGAGGTCGCCCGTGAAGTGGATGTTGATGTCCTCCATGGGCAGCACCTGGGCGTAGCCGCCTCCAGCAGCCCCGCCCTTGATGCCGAACACGGGGCCTAGGCTGGGCTGTCGCAGCACAACTATGTTCTTCTTGCCGATGTGGCCGAGGGCTTGGGCCAGACCGACGGCCATCGTGGTCTTGCCCTCACCGGTCTTTGTTGGCGTGACGGCAGTCACTATGATGAGCTTCCCGTCAGGCTTGTCCCTCCGCTCCCTCAGAACGTTGGGCTTGATCTTGGCCTTGTACTTGCCGTAGAGCTCGATGTCGTCCTCCGTCAGCCCGAGGCTGGCGGCGATATCTATAATCGGTTTGAGCTTAGCGCTCTGAGCGATCTCGATGTCTGGTGGAATTGCCATTATGAGTCCTAGAATAGATGATGACCCCTTTTAATAAGTTAACGCAAATTAAAATAGAAATTTCACGGAAAAAGGGGTGAGGCTAGACGCCCTCGTGGAGCACCTTGTACTCCTTCTCCGGCCCTGGCTTAGTCAGCGACCACTCGAAGCCCCGCTGAGTGGTCACGTACTCGGGCCAGGGCAGATCTATGGGCGGGTAGAAGTCCTTGGGGAGCAGGGGCGCAACCCACTTGGAGCCACCGACGCCGCCGCCAGTCCTCTCGTCGAACTCCTTCTTGGCCTGAGCCAGTTCGCTTGGATGGGTGATGAGGTCGACGATGGTTATGCCTATGGTCTTCGCGGCGGTCACTATGCCGGGGTCGATGCATGGGGAGTACCCGTTCATTGCCAGCCTGGTCCACTGGGGCAGAGGCTTGTTGGGGTCGGGGTTCCTGAGCCCGGCGTTGGCGGTGTTCAGCCGCGTCGACGGAGCGGTCCACTGGTAGTCCACGTAGTCGTCTGAGCCCTGGGTGGTCACCCACGCCGGGAACTTGTACCTGATGTCCCTGTCGGTGTAGTCGATGGGGGCGATGGTCTGGCAAGCCTCCGTCAACGGCTCCTCCATGGGCTCGAAGCCAAGGTTCTCCTGGATCTTGCGTGCGAACTCTCGGGCCTCCTCGCCGAACACGGGCGGCCCCACGGTCTGCAGGTTCCTGTAGAGAACCTCAGACAGCTTCTTGTTGCTGAGGCCTACCCTGGTCCGGGCGATAATCCGCTTAGTCACCCTGGTGCCCGTGATCTGGGCCACGCCCTTGGCGGTGTTGTCTAGGACGTTGGAGATCTGTTCCTGCATCTCCAGCAGCGGCGCCCTGTGGGCGTACTGTATCTGCGCTATCTTGGGGGGCAGGTTATCCGACGTCGCCTGGCCGCCCACCATGATATACTCGTTCAGCGTCCAGTACGCCGTGTAGGGCAGCATAGAGTCCTCGACGTACTTGGTAGCGGTGTACATGAGGCACACGGCGTCCAGCGACGCGGGTATCCTGCCGCCGGCGTGACCCAGAATGTTGAACGGCACGTCTTTGGGCCTGAACCAGTTCTCTGGGTGTAGCGTCTCGAACGTGTAGAGGGTGTTCCAGTAGCTGGCGGCGTTGATCTCGTACCGGACAGTGTTGAAGCCTGACGGGTGGTAGGGTATCGACGCGTCGAAGTCGTCGAAGTAGCCTTTAGCGGCGTGAACGGGCTTGGAGCCGCACACCTTCTCCGCGGGCTCCCCGAACAGCTTGAGGCTGCCCTTCAGCCTGTGCTTCTCCATGGCGTGCTTGGCGGATAGGAACCCGAAGAGGGCGCCTGTGCCCAGCCCCGAGTGGGGGTCGGTGTGCCCCGCCGCGTAGGGGTGAAGGTTCTCGTCTCTGGGCTTCCGGTAGGGCACGGGGGCCTGGCTCATCCCGGGGACGGCGTCGTACTCTGCGAAGCCGCCTATCACCGGTTTTCCCTTGCCCCAGACGGCGCAGAAGGCCGTGGGCATCTCGCCGCTTCCCTCCTCCACAGTCCAGCCGTCGTCCCTCAGTAGCTTGACGTAGGCCGCGGCGGACCTGTACTCCCTGAAAGCCGGCTCCGCGAGGTTCCATATCTCCATGTGGAAGTCCGAGAGCCACTGCCTGTTCTCGTCAACGAAATCCAGCGCAGTCTGCTTCTCTTTCTGGATCTTACTCAAAACAGCCACCAGCAAAGAATAGGAGCCCAGTATATAGAATCTTTACTAGCCGCCGGGTCCCTCCACCCAAAGCTTATACTAGTATCAGCCAGAAAAATAGACAACCAACAGGTGAACGAGATTGGTAACAGTAACATTCGTGAAGATAGGATACATCGGGACGACGATCATCATCGAGGCCCTCCTAGACGAGAGGAGCGCAAGGAAGGACATCAAGATGAGGGTGATCTCCTGCGCCGTCAGCATGGACGTTGAGGACGCCGAGGAGGTGGCCAGGATCGCAGCGGGAATCGAGAGCGAGCTCTACGTGGTGATCTCGCCCAACGCCGCCCTCAAGGGCCCCACGGCCGCCAGGGACATCCTCGCAGAGACCGGCAAGCCCATCATAGTGGTCTCCGACGAGCCCTCCCGTAAGGCCGTGAGGGACCTCCCAGAGAACATGGGGTACTTCATCATCTACGGAGACCCCATGATCAGCGCCAAGAGCGCCTTCCTCGACCCCGTGGAGATGGCGAGCTTCAACAGCGACGTCCTCAAGGTCCTAGCCGTCACAGGAGCCTTCAGACTAATCCAGTCCGAGCTGGACAGGGTCATCGACGAGATAAAGGAGGGCAAGAAGCCCGAGCTTCCGCGCATAGTCATCAACAAGGCCAGGGCGCTGGCGGCCAGCGAGATCCAGAACCCCTACGCCCAGGGCAAGGCCATGGCGGCCTACGAGATAGCCAGAGGCGTCGCAAGCCTCTCCACCGAGGCCGTCTTCAAGCTGCAGGAACGGGAGGAGGCGATCCCCGTGCTCACGGCGGCCCACGAGACTATACGACAGGCGGCGAAGCTCGCCGACGAAGCCCGTGAGATAGAGAAGGCCAACGACACTGTTGTGCGTATCGCCCACTTCAGCAAGGGCAACCGCCGCAGAAAGGTCAAGCTCTACGACAACTACTAGCTCTACCTATCCTTTTTTCTTCCTCTTCTGACACGCACGGCGGTACCGGTCTTATAGGAAAGCATGTCGCCGCGGTTCATCTTGGACTTGCCGACGGCGACTACCTCGCCGCAGCCGTCGACCACCACGACCTCGTCCCCCGGCCTTATGGACTCCCCCGCGTCCCTTACATGCTTGGCGAAGACGTTCTTACCCTGCTCGACGACCTCGACTACATCGTCCATGACCCTGACGCCGTACTTGAACCCCTCCAGAGCGACGAGCCTCCTGGCTCCCGCGATGGTGACCGTGAACAACGCATCGTTGGGCCTATAGTTAGCCACAAGCTCCTCGCCGGCCCAGAGGTGCCGCGGCTTCCCGGTGTTCTTGGAGTACTCTATCCGTGTGTCGTCGGGGAAGAGCGCCGCCCCCGCGCCTCTCCCGAACTGGTAGTCGGCCACGGCTCTCAGGCGGGTGATGTCCTCGTTCATCGCTGAGATACACTCGCTGAGTCTTTATAAGACGATTCACACATGATGCTATGAGGTTTCGAGTTGCGCTGCGAGGTATGTGGACGTGAGATATTCGGGCAGCCCTACTACAGGATCATAGAGGGCGGCAGGATGACGGTATGCGGAAGATGCGCCCAGTTCAGCAACCAGGAATGGGACCCCAGGGCGCCGAAGGCCCAGCCGAGGAGCAGGCGCTCGGCGGCGAGCGCCCGGCCGAGACGCCGGAGCGACATCGAGGTAGCCGAGGCCACGGCGCTGGTGGAGAACTACGGGGAACTCATACGGAAGACCAGGCAGAGGAAGGGATTGACCGTCGAGGACTTCGCGAAGAAGCTCAGCGAGAAGGAGTCCGTCATAAAGAAACTCGAGAAGGAGCAGCTGAACCCGACCATGACCCTGGTTAGGAAGGTGGAGAGGGAGCTGGGGATCACCCTCATCGAAGAGGCAGAGGTGGGCACGGGAACCGTCCTCACCAGGCCCATGGGGCCCCGCACCCTCGGCGACATGATTAAGCTCAAGACCAAGGAAGAAGACGAAGAGGAAGACAGGCCATAAACGGAGCCATAGTCGTCACCGGCACGCCGGGAACCGGCAAGTCCATTCTGTCTAGGTTGCTTGCCGACGAGATCGACGCCAGACACATAGATCTCTCCGTCTACTCCAATAACCTTGGGCTAATCATGTCCAGGGACGAGGAGATGGACACGGGTATAATAGACCTTGAAGCCCTGAGGATGAAGATGAGCCGGGAACTGAAGGCCGAAAACGGGGCAGTCGTCCTCGACGGGCACTACGCCCACGAGGTGGCGGAGCCGAACGAGACACTGGTCGTCTTCGTTCTCAGGAAGGCGCCATGGGCGCTGGCCGAGGTTCTGCGTGGACGAGGCTACCGCGAGGCGAAGGTGTGGGAGAACGTGGAGGCCGAGATAATGGGGGTGTGCACAGCCGAGGCCCTCGAGACGCATAAACCCAGGAAGGTATGCGAGATAGACACGACGACGGCAACCGCAGAGCAGAGCCTGCAGAAGATGCTGCGCCGCCTACAGGGAAAAGCTGCGTGCGACGGCCCGGTCGACTGGCTGAGCCACCCCCGGACCATGGAGCTGATCAAGAGAAGTGTACCTTATAGCGAGATGCCCTAGCTGCGGTAAGCACATGATAGCCAACACGGCGAACAAGACCCGGACCTGCTCCCACTGCGGCTTCAAGGCGGAGCTGTTCAGCCTGCGGGTGCTGGCCAGGGCGGAGACCAGCCAGGACGCCGTCAAGATCATTCAGAGGCTCAAGGAGAGGGATGCGGAGAAACGCCCGGGGGTCAGGTTCAAGCGATTCAAGGTCTAAACAATAGACTGAACCTTCACTAAACTGCTTCTGGCACGGGGAAAAGTTTCTGGTTTTTATATTAGAGTAGGGGATACTGTAGGGTTAGAGGTAAGCACGTTGGCGGCTATAACAGGTAGAAAATTCTTCGAGGAGCTAGGGCAGCTGGTCGGCAAACCCGTCTTCGTCGAGGACACCTCCGGCAAGACCTACGAGGGCGTCCTCCTGGGCTTCGACAGCCAGAGCATGAGCGTCGCCCTGGGAGACGTCAAAGGAATGCAGGGAACGCTGTACCACAGGCTATTCCTCACCGGGAACACCGTAGCCAAGGTGATGGCCACGGAGAAGCCGTTCAACCTAGAAGGGTTGAAGGAGAGGCTGGAGCGCGTCTTCCCCAACATGGTCCAGTACTTCTCCGAGGCCGGCGTACTCGTCGTGATGAACAAGATAAGGGTCAACGAGACGGGCGTCATCGAGGGGACGGGGCCGGCGTCCGACAGGGTCCAGGACATATACAACAGGTTCGTGGCGGAGACCACTTAAACCCCAATTTTTCCTGATCTGAACAAGAGTTAAAACAGACACATCAGATTAAACTCCACATGTCGTTCGAGCTTCGGGACAGGGACCTGCTGGGCCGGATCGGGAGGCTGCGCACCAAGAGCGGGGAGGTGGAGACCCCCGCCTTCATGCCCGTCGTCAACCCGCTGCTCCAGACCCTGACGCCGAGGCGGATGAAGGAAGAGTTCGGCTGCGACATCGTCATAACCAACAGCTACATCATCAGGAAACAGTTCGGCGACATCCCCGACCTCAACGTCCACGAGCTACTGGACTACGATGGCGTCGTCATGACTGACAGCGGCGCCTACCAGATACTGGTCTACGGCGGCGTCGAGGTGACCCAACCCGAGATAATAGATTTCCAGAAAAACATAGGCTCGGACATCGCGGTGATCCTCGACATACCAACGGGTTGGGACGTGCCGAGACGCGACGTGGAGTACACCGTAGAGGAGACGCTGAGGAGGGCTGAGGCGGCGCTTCCCCTCATAGAGGACTCGGAGGCCCTGTGGGTGGGCCCCGTCCAGGGGGGGAGGCACCTGGATCTCGTGGCGCGTTCGGCTAGGCTCGTCGGCGAGATGCCGTACGACGTACACGCCCTGGGCAGCCCCACTGAGGTCATGGAGCGGTACATGTACCCTATGCTGGTGGACATGACCATGACCGC
>CAZTZC010000040.1:0-2432 GCA_964618045.1 uncultured Candidatus Bathyarchaeia archaeon
GACTCGGTCCTTAGGATGATCGACGGTAATACCGCTTTCACGAGGAGATCTAGGGGCTATGTTCCAGATCCCATTGACGTCCCTTTGAAGAAAGGAATCGGGGTTTCCTTTGGCGCCGAGCTTAGAAACGCGGCCGCCGTGGCCACCAAGGGTAAGGTCTTCATGACTCAGTATCTTGGGGACACAGACACTCTTGAGGGTCTGAGGTTTGAGGAGGAGGCCGTTCAAACCATGCGTGACTTGCTTAATATCACGCGTGACCCGGATGTGATGGGGTGTGACCTTCACCCGGGGTACATGACGTCACAGATGGCCGAGGTGATATCACGTGAGACGGGTGTGACGCTGGTGAGGTCACAGCATCATCACGCCCACATAGTCTCCGTTATGGCTGAGAACAACGTTTCTAGGGATGATGAGATATTGGGGATCGCCTTAGACGGCGCTGGATACGGCTCAGATAGGCAAATTTGGGGTGGAGAGATACTAAAATCAACTTATAGCGGGTTTGAGAGGCTTGGACACCTCGAGAACCTACCCATGCCTGGAGGGGATCTATGCGCGTATCACCCATACAGGATGCTGGCAGCGGGCCTCAGCAACGCCGTCACAGGTGATATTATACGTGATATCACAGAAAATCACGTTGAAAGGGCGCTACCCCATGGAAAAACAGAGCTGGAAGTCATTCTAAAGCAATCAATGGACTCTGAGATCCTTAAGACTTCGAGCTCTGGACGCTTTTTAGACTCTATAGCTGCTTTGCTCGGAGCATCATACTATAGATCATATGAGGGAGAGCCTGCCATGAGACTTGAGGCATTGGCTGCCGAGGGAAACCCGAAATTAATAGATCATGGCGTTGAAATCAATCGAAAAGACGGAAAATATGTTCTTAACACGTCAAATACACTATATTATATGTCCATTATACTAAATAAGCATAAAAAACAAGATATAGCGGCTTTTGGTCAGAAATATCTCGCAGATGGCGTATCCGAGATGGCTATAAAGGCATCAGAGGATACGGGGATATCTGTTATAGGATTATCGGGCGGTGTGCTTGTCAATGAATACATTGCAAAAACACTTGCCAAAACGCTGCGTGAAGCAGGTTTAAACGTCTTATTCAACACCAAGGTGCCCCCAGGCGACGGCGGAACGGCCTTAGGCCAGGTCTGTAGTGCCCTTGATAGTGTGATATAGTGTGATATCACATTATTTTTATGCTTGTGGGAGTCGCTAATCGGCCTATTCCCTCTATTAGTTCATCCTCTATCTGTCTCAAAGTCTCTCTTGAAGCCTTCAACTCTCTCGACTCTATGATAGACACATATTCTTTCAATTTTTCAGCTAAAACATAATACTCATCGAAGGGTCTAGCGTCGAAGACTCCAATGTAGCTCAACAGAACGATGGTGAAGATGCTGGAGATCACGTTCCCTCTAGCCTGAGATAAAGAGCGGCTAAAAGAGCCCCTACTCACTTTTTTACCCCTAAATAAGGTTTTTTGATGAAAAGAAATCTTTTCATCAGACATTATATCAGTTAACATATCAATTACAAGCGTTTCGAATTGCGTGCGTGTTAAATTACTGTTTTTCAGCAATAAATCTGTTATTGGGTCTCGAAACGTTTTTCTGACTATATTTTGGTATTCTTCAGAAACCATCGTCGTCAACCTCACAATGATATCACATATAGCCCATATATGCGTTGTTGACAAAACTGTATACTAATAAATCGTCTTAGCTGGGACTGTTGTTGGAATAAAAAACATCAAAATATTGTATTAAACAATTAAATATCATATATAATTAAACAATAATTTACATAAATATGCAATAACCGGTGTATGGAAGTCTTTATTTAGATACTTGGAAAGAGTTCCAACATGGTTTCGGTAAAAGATCTGGAGATAAACTGCGAAAAAATTGAGTACAAGATCAAGAATTTCATCGCCCAAAACATAGAAAAGTCAGGGCTGGAAGGAGCCGTCGTAGCAGTGAGCGGCGGCATAGACTCCGCGGTAACTCTAGATCTCACTGTAAAGGCTCTGGGAGCAAACAGAGTGACGGCGGTGACGATGCCTGAGCGTGACGTCACGCCTGAACGTGATATCATGGATGTGATGCAACACTGTGAACGCCTCGGCGTCACGTGTAGCACGGTGGATATCACGCCCATATTACATGTGATGCGTGACACGCTGCCTAACTATGACGTCACAGACCGGATCACGTCAGGCAACGTGAAGCCCAGGGTCAGGATGACGGTGTCGTACTACTTCGCGAACAAGCAGAGGCGCATGGTTATGGGAACCTCCAACAAGACGGAGCTACTCATAGGTTTCTTCACCAAGCATGGAGACGGCGGCGTAGACCTCATGCCGCTGGCGGATCTATACAAGACGCAGCTCAGACAGCTCGCGA
>CAZTZC010000040.1:2532-15564 GCA_964618045.1 uncultured Candidatus Bathyarchaeia archaeon
CTTCCACTAATCTTAAGACTAAGCTAATACACTTCTTACGCAAAAAGAGGGAGTCGAATGGGCCGAAAAAGACAGAAAGTAGTCAAGATCATTAAGAAGAAGCTGCCAGACCAGTACCTTTGCCCCAACTGCGGGATGAACACCGTCGGAGTCATACTAAACAAAAATGAAGGGCATGCTAGGATCATCTGCGCCAGCTGCTCCCTCACGGAACAGTTCCCAATCCCGGAGAACACGGATCCCGTGGACGCATACTGCATCTTCGTGGACCAGTACTACGGTGTCAAGGAGCCACCCATCGAATGATAGGCAAGGTCGAGCAGTACCTCAAGGACAGAATCTCCGAGCAGGGCTGCATCCACTTCACCCTTCTAGACCCCGACAAATCATCTGGATACGACTGCGCGGACATAGCTAAGGAGGCTGAGAAAGGCGGGACCACCGCCATAATGATAGGAGGCTCGACCCTGGCCTCGTCCCAGGACCTGGACGACGCCGTCCAGAGAATAAAGAAAGAGGTGAAGGTGCCTGTGATCCTGTTCCCCAACGGCCCCATGGGGGTGAGCAGGCACGCGGACGCCATATGGTTCATGAGCCTCCTAAACAGTCAGAGCCCGTACTACATCATAGACGCGCAGATGCTGTCGGCGCCGCTGGTCAAGCGGTACGGACTTGAGGCCATACCCATGGGCTACGTGATTTGCGGCGAGGGCTGTGTCGCCGGCTACGTAGGCCACGCGAGGCCCATCAGTTATAGACACTCAAAGCTCGCGGTGGGCTACAGCCTCGCCGCGGAGACCCTCGGCATGAGATTCGTATACCTGGAGGCAGGCTCAGGAGCCAATGAACCGATCCCGCCGGCGATGATAGCCGCCGTGAAGAAGCATTTAAGCGTCCCCTTGATCACGGGAGGCGGCATCAGAACCCCGAAGGCGGCGCTGGCGGCGAAGAACGCGGGCGCAGACGCCATAGTGACCGGCAACATGGTCGAAGGAGAGAGCCTGGTAAGGGAAAAGATCAAAGAAATAGTGTCCGCGATTAGAAACTAGAGACAGTTAACGAAGAATTACCGCCGCTCATAAACAAATGAACCACAGGGAAGAGTAAAGAACAGCTAGCCACCAATATATTGTGCAACATCCATAGCCCGGAAAGGTAGCCCCAATTTGATTGAAGTCGAGATGCCCCCGACCTACAGAAGGTACTTCGAGGAGCTAGAAGATAAACTGAACCAGTTATACGAGGTCGCCAGGAATGCGCGGGCCAAAGGCCTGGACGCCACCCTAGAGCCCGAGCCTGAGATCACCACCGACATAGCTGAACGCGTAGAGAAGCTCATCGGCCCCAAGGGCATCACGCAGCGGATGAGGGAGCTGGAGGATATGGACCGCCGCGAGATGAGCTTCAAGATAGCCCAGGAGATAGCCCTCGGCCGCTACGGGTCCATGGAGAAGGAGCGAGCCGCTGAGCAGGCCATCAGGACAGGGCTAGCCATCATGACGGAGGGGGTCACCATCGCCCCCATCCAGGGAATTCCAGAGATCAAGATAAAGCAGAACCCCGACCGCACCGAGTATCTTAGCCTCTACTTCGCCGGACCCATAAGGCCGGCCGGCGGCACAGCCCAGGCGCTGACCCTCGTCATCGCAGACGTTGTCCGGAAGGCGCTGGGCCTCGACAGGTACCAGCCCAGCGAGGACGCCGTGAACAGGTTCATCGAGGAGGTGAGGATCTACGAGAGGAGTGTCAGGCGTTTCCAGTACCACGTGACCGACGAGGATCTGGAGCTGGCGCTCAAGATGCTGCCCGTGGAGGCCACCGGAGTATCCACAGACCCCTACGAGGCCAGCAACTACCGGGACGTCCCCGGGATAGAGACCAACAGGCTCAGGGGGGGCGCCCTCATCGTCGTGGTGGACGGCGTGGTGGGCCGCGCCAGGAAGCTCTGCGGCATCTGCGACAGCATCGGCATCGACGGCTGGGACTGGCTCGACAAGCTCAACCAGAAGAACACGGACAACGGAGAGACGCCTACCGCCGCCTTCATGGAGGAGATAATCGTCGGACGCCCCGTCTTCTCGTTCCCCAACGCACCAGGCGGCTTCAGGCTCCGCTACGGCAGAGCACGCACGACGGGGCTCGCGGCCTGCGGCATACACCCCGCCACCATGGTGACGCTGAACGGGTTCATGACCACGGGGCTGCAGCTCAGGATAGAACTCCCCGGGAAGTCTGCGGCCATCTGCCCGGTGGACACCATCGAGCCGCCGGTGGTGAAGCTGAAGGACGGCTCCGTCGTCAGGGTGGACAACGTGGAAAGAGCCGAGGAGGTCTACGACGACGTGGACAGAGTACTCTTCAACGGCGACGTGCTCATCAACGCAGGCGACTTCATCCAGTTCAACCATAAGCTACTGCCCGCAGGCTACGACGAGGACCAGTGGCGCCTCGACGTCGAGTACGCCGTGGAGGCCGTGGGCGACCAGGTTGCAGAGGAGCTTACGGGGTTACCCGCGGACGTGATCATCGAGCTGGCGGCTGATCCGTGGAACCCCCCTACGCCCTCGGAGGCCATCGCGATCACCCGGATCGACGCGCCGCTACACCCCAGATACACGTACGACTGGTCGAAGACAACCCTTGAGAGGTTACTGAGACTCAGAAACGCTCTCGCGGAGAGCTGGAGCCAGCGCGAGCAGGGGATAAGGCTCCAACCAGAGGAGAAGGAGACCCTTGAAACCCTTCTCGTGCCCCACAGAGTCGAGGCGGGTGCCGTCAAGTTCGGCGAAGCCGAGGCCATCCTCGAACGCTGCCTTGCGCTGGACAAGAAATACGTTGAGGCGGAGGCAGACGCACCGCTCCAACAGGTGAACCATTGGGCAGGCTTCACGGTCAAGGAGAAGGCCTACGTCTATGTGGGCGCCCGCATGGGGAGGCCCGAGAAGGCGAAGGAGAGGAAGATGAGCCCCTACGTCCACGTCATCTTCCCCGTCGGGAACGCCGGCGGCCCCCAGAGAGACATCACACGGGCCAAGCGAGGCGACAGGATAAGGGTCGAGCTGGTGAGGCTGGACTGCCCAGAGTGCGGCTACCCGTCCAGGACGGCTCTATGCGGGAACTGTGGCGCCGTCACGGTGATGCAGAAGCAGTGCCCGCGCTGCAAGAGGCTCACCAACAGCGACACCTGCCCCGCGTGCAACACAGACACTGTGGGCTACGACTGGGCGGAGATCGATCTCAGGGAGGAGCTTGAGAACGCGCGCAGGCACATCGGCGGCATCATCCCGGATAGGATCAAGTGCGTCAAGCGACTCATGAACGAGAGCCGCATGCCTGAGCACCTCGGCAAGGGCATCCTCCGCGCCAGGTACGACCTCAGCGTCTTCAAGGACGGCACCCTCCGCTTCGACCTCACGGACATACCCCTCACCCACTTCAAGCCTGAAGAGGTGGGGATGACCGTGGAGAAGCTACGGGAGATGGGTTACACCATCGACGTAGAGGGGGAGCAGTTGACGCGGCCAGACCAGATGCTGGAACTCATGGTCCAGGACATCGTGCTCCCCGAGGAGTGCGGCGACTACCTCGTCAAGGCCACCAAGTTCCTCGACGACGAGCTCCGCGACTTCTACAAGCTCGAGCCCTTCTACAACGTGGACAATAGGGACCAGCTCATCGGCCACATCATACTGGGGCTCGCGCCCCACACCAGCGCCGCCATCGTCGGCCGCCTCATCGGGTGGAGCAAGGTCCGTAACTGCTACGCTCACCCCTACTGGCACGCCGCCAAGCGCAGGAACTGTGACGGGGACGAGGACGCGGTCATGATGGCGCTGGACCCGTTGCTCAACTTCAGCAAGAAGTACCTGCCGGAACAGAGCGGTGGCCTCATGGATGCGCCCCTCTTCGTCATACCTAACCTGAACCCCTCTGAGGTGGACAAGGAGAGCCACAACGTGGACGTCATCGGCCGATATCCGCCGGAGTTCTACAAGATGTGCATGGAGGGAGCCTCTCCTACCCAGTTCGCAGCTCTGGTGGACACCCTCGGCGGCAGACTGGGCACCGCGGCCCAGTACATGGGCTTCAAGTACACCAAGGAGTGCAGCGACATCAACCTAGGCAGCCACATCGGGGCGTACAACAGGCTCCGCACCATGCTGGACAAGCTCGAGAGCCAGCTGGACCTCACAGAGAAGCTGCGTGCCGTGGACGGTCAGACCGTGGCGCTTAAGATACTGAACAGCCACTTCATGAAGGACATCGTAGGCAACCTCCGCGCCTTCACCAAGCAGGGCTTCAGGTGCAGCAAGTGCAACAAGAAGTTCAGGCGGCCGCCCCTCAAGGGGAGCTGCGACCGATGCGGCGGCCCAATACAAATGACCGTCCACAGGGGCGGCATAGAGAAGTACATCGAGTCCGCGGAGAGCATCGTCGAGACGTATAACCTAGGAGAGTACTACAGCGACAGGATAACGCTCGTGCGGGAGGAGTTGGACTCCATATTCGGCGAGGCGGCGCCGGAGGAGGAGCAAACCCAGTTCAACCTCACCGACTTCATGCGCCCAAAGGAGAAGCGTTGAGGCTCGGAAAGGTTATTATTGCACTCATGAGTAAGAGGAGGCGAATAAAAGATGAGCAAGAAAAAGCGTCAGAGCTCACCTGGGATGCCTCAGAGCAGCGCGGGCCTAATGAGGTTCTTCCAGGACGAGACAAACGGGGTTAAGATACCCCCAGAGTTCGTCGTAGGGGCGGCGTCAATACTGATCGCGGCAGTGATTCTAGCCCGTGTATTCATACCTCTCTAGACGCTTCTCTTGTGACAGCCCGCGCAGCTCTACGCCCTCATTTTCCACAGGGTCTCGTGAATCATGGGGATGGATCGGTGTCTGAGCCCAAGAGAAGTAACCTTGTAATCATGGGGATGAAGCCCATCATGAACTACGTGGTGGCATGTCTCACCCTGTTCAACGACGGCGCCGAGACCGTGCTGATACGGGCGCGGGGCAAGCACATCAACAAGGCCGTCGACATGGTGCAGCTCCTCCGCAGCGTCTTCCTCAAGGACGCGGTCATCAAGGACATAAGGGTGGGGACCGACACCTTGACGCGGGACGACGGCAGAGAAGCCCCGGTCTCCATCATAGAGATCACGGTGGCGGCCGAGAAGTCAGTTTTTTAAGGCTGATAGTACACCCTTCAACCGAAGGGAGTCAGTTTGTCTTATCCAAAGATTAAGGTAACTCCGCCGGGCCCGAAGGCGAAGAAGATCGTCGAGCGGGACTCTGCGGTCATATCCCCCAGCTTCGGCAGGGCGTATCCTCTCGTCATCGAGCGGGGCGAGGGAAACATAGTCGTCGACGTGGACGGGAACGAGTTCATCGACATGAACGCCGGGCTGGCGGTGTGCAGCGTCGGCCACAGCCACCCCAAGGTGGTCAAGGCCATAAAGGACCAGGTGGACAAGTTCATCCACTACAGCTACACCGACTTCTTCTACGACGACTACGTCGACCTGGGCGAGAAGCTGCACGACCTCGTGCCCGGCGACCACAAGAAGAAGTTCTTCTACGGCAACAGCGGCGCGGAGAGCATCGAGGCGGCCATGAAGGTGGCGCGCTGGCACACGGGCCGCCAAGGCTACCTCGCCTACATAGGCAGCTTCCACGGCAGGACCATGGGGGCCGTCAGCCTCACGGCGAGCAAGCCCTACCAGCGGGCGCGGTTCGCGCCGCTCGTCCCGGGCGTGGAGCACATCTTCTACCCGTACTGCTACAGGTGCCCGTTCAACCTCGAGTGCCCGAGCTGCGGCTACGCATGCGTAGACTACATCGACGAGTATCTGTTCCACCGCTACGTGCCCCCGGAGGAGGTGGCGATGCTCATCGCCGAGCCCATCCAGGGAGAGGGTGGCTACATTGTGCCACCGGACGGCTACTTCAAGAGGCTCAAGAAGCTTCTGGACGAGTACGGGATACTGTTCGCGTCGGACGAGGTTCAGGCAGGCGTGGGAAGGACAGGTAAATGGTTCGGCATAGAGCACTTCGGCGTGGTGCCCGACATCGTATGCATGGCTAAAGGCATAGCCGCGGGCATGCCCCTCGGCGTCATGGCTTCCCGCGCGGACATCCAGGACTGGAAACCCGGCAGCCACGCGAGCACCTTCGGCGGCAACCCCGTGAGCTGCGCCGCCGCGCTGGCCGTGATCGACATCATCAAATCGGAGAACCTACTGGAGAACGCCCAGAAGCAGGGCAAACTCATCAAGGACAGGCTCAACGAGATGAAGGAAGAGCACCCCACGATAGGGGACGTCCGCGGCAAGGGCCTAATGGTCGGCGTCGAGCTCGTCAAGGACAAGACCACGAAGGAGTACGCCCAGAAGGAGACCGGGGAAGTGATGATGGAGTGCTTCAGGAACGGCCTCGCCATAGTAAACTGCGGCATAAACGTCATACGGTGGATGCCTCCCCTCACAATAACAAGCGACCTAGTTGAGCCGGCGCTGGAGATCTTCGAGAAGAGCCTGACAAAGATCGAGAAGGGAAACTAACTCTCTTTACTCTCTTTCGACAACTATCTTGGTGAACGTCCCGCTGCTGACCTGTATCAAGCCGTCGAAGGGCTCCCGCACGTTCATGTACTCGAGCCTGACCTCCGCGCCCGCCGTCAGGTCCATCGCGGCCTCGGCGTGGTCCCTCCATAGGCTCACCCTCGCCTCGCCGGTGCCGTCGTCTATGCGGAAGTTTGTGACCGTGGCCGGGCCCCTTACGGTCTCTATGTCCCGCTGCACGGGGTCGTCCAGCAGCTGACCGCGTACCGTGACGTTCCTCTGGCCCTCCCTGAGGTCGACGACGCGGGTGATCTTTCGCTCTATCTCGGGGAGATCCACTTCGAGGTCGTCAGGGTCGATGTGGACGCGTCCGCTTCGGCCGGCGTTGAGGTCTATGCCGCCGTAGCCAGCCCGGGTGTAGCCGTTCTCGACGACAACTACGCTGCCCTCCTTTATCTGGTCGACCAGATCCACGTCGTCGTCCCAGAGGCTGAGCCGGACCGTGCCCGTCTCGTCCTCCAGCAGCACAGAGACGACCCTGCCCTCTGAGCCGTCCCGCCTCACGAACTCCCTCTGCTCCCCCACCTGGGTGGCCAGAGCCGCAACGTTTACGCTGCCCACACCCTCACGGAGGTCGCCTATCTTGGTCCAGAAGGGCACGGGTTCGTCGGGCTTGACGCCGCGCTCCACCTCGATTATCTCGGTGTCCCATCCCACGTGGACCTCGGGACTGCCCATGTTGCCGGTGCGGGCGTTACCGGCGACAACCCTTATACGTGTGCCCTTCTCGATGCCGCCGTACTCGTCGACCCTGTCGTCCCAGAGGACCAGATTCATCCTGGCGCCGCCTTCCTCGATGACGAGCCTGCTCACCCGTCCCTCGCTGCCGTCCTGCCTGACGAAGGTGCTCACCGGGAAGCTGTCCATGACGACGCCCTTGATGTGGACGGTGCCCTCCTTGAAGACGCCTGCCGGGGTGACAAAGAACGTGCCCACGGCGGGGAAGTCCTCGTCCACGGCGTCCATGGGCTCCATGAACATCTGGCCCCTGTTGCCCATGTTCACCTCTATGTTGCCCCTACGCTCCCTGCTGTACCCATGGAGGACGCGGATTATCTTGCCCGGCGCCAGCTTGCTGGCCTCCACGTGGTCGGCCTTCTCGTCCCAGAACACCACGGTGACTGTGCCGGTCTTGTCGCCCATGATGAGCCTCAGCACCTTGCCCTTACGCTGGTTGTCGCGGTCGAAGGTGCGGCTGGGGAAGACGTGGATGACGCGGCCAGTGAGGCTTACGTCGCTGAGCCCGGCCGTCAGGTCCCCTATCTTGAGCTTAGCCTCTATCTTCTCCCCGGCGCCGTTGATGCCCAGGTTGCTCGCCACCAGGTGTGCGGCCGCCTCCTCCGTGAGGAGCCCCGCCGCCTTGGCGCGCTCCTCGTCTATCAACTGTCTCACGGCGACCTCGGTGAGGTTAGGCTTGAGCCTGAGTATGCGTTTTATGATGTCGTCTGTGGACATGGGGCTCAGAATGGAATGGGTTTGACACGTATAAGGTTATTACTCGGCCCGTTTATCGGTCTCGGCGCTGTACATGTACATGAAAGCCAGGGCGAGCGCTGTGACGCCCAGCAGGAAGATGAGCTTCTGCACGAAGTTGAAGAGCACCTCTATGGTCATCAGCAACACTAGAAAGCGTCTCTCCTTAAAGGTTTAGCTACTGTCCGCGACGGCGTAATCCTTCCAGATGCCCATGAGCTCCTGGTACGCCTCGTCGTCCTCGAGGACGGTGTCGTAGTGGCGCAGCGCCTCCGCCAGCCTCTGGGCGAGCACGTGGTAGCAGACGGCCACCTCCTGGTCGAGGACCCTGAAGTAGAAGTCGCTGCAGCTGCAGTACCCGGCGCGGGGGTAGATCATGTACTCCGCGTTGTTGCCCACGGCGATCCAGATCTCCCTGCCGCTGGGCCTGAATATGTACCTCTTGACGCGGCGCTCAGTCACCAGCCTCCAAGCCCGCGTGAACCTGTCGCCGAAGGAGTCCATGAGCCGCTTCCAGTTGAACCTGGACAACTCCCTGCGGGTCCTGACCTCGCCCAGCACCTGCTCCAGCACGAGGTGCTCCTTAAGCGGCGCCGACATCACAATGAACTGGGACGTACTACTCTTTATTGTTAAGCACTCTGCTCGGCGAGTGAACCCTTTAAACCTCGCTACGCATGGTGATCAACGTATGATCCGCCTGCTGACGCCCCACCCCGCGTTGATGGTCGAGTCAGGGGAGCGCGTGATGCTGGCGGCTGACCTCCACCTGGGCATGGAATACGACTTAGCCAAGCAGGGAATCAACATACCCTACCAGTGGACTAGGATGCTGGAGGAGCTCCTGGTTCTCCTCGAGGAGCATAAGCCGGACAGGCTGATACTCGTGGGCGATGTTAAGCATGGCGTGCCCGCCACCAGCTTCCAGGAGAGGCGGGAGATACCCCGATTCTTCGAGGCCCTCCTCGGCGCAGTTGACCGCATAGACGTGACCAGGGGCAACCACGACGCCAACATACAGATGTACCTCCCAGACGGGGTGATCCTCCACTCCTCGAAGGGCGTCATAATCGGCGACGGCTTCCAGGTGGCGTGCCTCCACGGCCACGCCTGGCCCCCGCCGGAGATAATGGCGGTGGACTGCGTCGTTATGGCCCACAACCACCCCACGGTGATGCTGAACACCCCCCTCGGCATAAGAGTGACTGAGAGGGCGTGGGTGAGAGGCAGATGCGACCCCGAGAGCCTCGCCAAGGCGTTCCTCGAGCAGGACAACGTTAAGACGGAGGATGACCCGCTTGAGGCGTTCGAGGAGAACTACCTCGTAAAGCCGGGCAGCCCCGAGATCATCATAATGCCCATGTTCAACGACCTCCTGGGCGGGCTGCCGGTGAACACGGATTCACCCAAGAGCCTCCTGGGGCCCCTCTTCAGGACCGACGCCGTGAACATGGACGACTTCGACGTATACACCCTCGACGGCACCTACGTAGGCAAGGTGGGGTTCCTGAGGCGTAGGCTTGAGTCATGGTAGTGTGTAGGATGCGGCTACACACTTGATCTTTTACAGGCAACCGAGGATCAATAATTAGCCCTTGGGTGTTACCGGGGCCAAGCCAAGTATTGCCATTGGGACCCTTAACAGGGTCCTTCCTTCCCCATATCCTTCCGGTATGCTTCGACGCACATGTGGCAGCGGCTCACATATGAACCATCCAGTTGACGGGGCCCCGTCTCGTAGATCCTCCGCAGCCGGGGGTTCAGCCAAGCCCTCTCCAGCATCTCGCGTAGGCTCTCCTCCTCGAGGTTCCCGATCACGGCGTCTCCTTGGGCCCCGAGGGGGCCGCAGCACGGCATCACGTCGCCGTTGGGCTGGACACCGATGTCTGTGAGCACCTGTCTACAGGGTTCACTCTCGACGTGTATGTATCGCAACTCATGCCTGGGTATTTTTTCGCCGCGTCCGACGGGTGTGAAGTGCGTCTCCATGGCGAGGGCGCTGGGGTTCGGCACCCTCTCACCGCCAAGAACCTGGATGCTGGGGTCTTCCATGATCTCCCTGATGTTGTCGGCGGTGATGACGCTGCCCTTTTTTACGGCCATCATAAACACAGGCTTCAGCCCTAGCCGCTTGGCCGCCTCGTAGCAGTTCCTCACCCGCTCCAAGGGTATCGTCTCCTGGTGGAAGTCGTCGACGCTCATGTTCAGGGTGTCCAGACCGGAGTCCCTGAGGAGGTAAAGGAGTTCGAGGGCCTTTTTACTGCTTGTCGCCCAGTTGCAGTTGGTGACCGCCTCATTGAGCAGCCCTATGCCGGAAGCGTGCGCTGTGAGGTCTCGGAGGAGGCCGTAGACGAGGAAGGGCTCGCCGCCGGTGAAGCTTACCCAGCGGGCGCCGTTGGCCGCGGCCTCGTCGACGTATCTCTTCGCCTGTTCAAGCGTCATGGAGGTATTCCTGTCGGGGGATGAACTGAACCAGCAGTGGCGGCACGCTGCGTCGCATCTCTCGGTAAGGAGTAGTCCGACACGAAAAATAGGGGGGTTGGTCATCTCGGCTACTTCAGGCCGGCCAGGGTCTCCTCTATGAGCATGTTTGCCTGGACGAAGCCCTCCTCGACGATGTTCCTCTGTCGGAGCAGGTGGTTCTTGAGTAGCTTGAACTCGTGGCTCTGGTGCAGCGTCATTTTCGCCAGGTCAGTGATGCCGGAAATCCTTGGGAACGGCTGGGCGCCGAAGGTCTCCATCGTCGTCTGCTCGCTGGGCCCCGCGTTGCTGTGGGCGACGGGGTTGACGTGCCGGGAAACCCACATTAGGCGGGTGTTCAGTTCCTGGATCTCCGGCTCGGAGAGAGCCTTAGCCTTCTTTTCTATCGCTGCGTCCAGCTCCCTGCTCAGCCTCACGAACTCCTCGGCGCACTCTATGACGGGGTAGAGGTTGAAGTAGGCGCGGACCTTCTCGGAGTTCTCCTGCATCTCTTTGAGTATGCTGTGCATCCGCTCGGCGTAGCCGGTGAAGCTGAAGGGCAGCACGGGACAGTTGGTCATCCGAACGATGAAGCCCATCTCGGCCTTGACGTCCATCTCCAGCACGTCGACGTCGCCGTGGTCCATGGTCGCGTAGGGAGTGTGCCACCACCAGCCGCCGCCGCTGTAGTTGACGTGGGGGTCGTATAGCTCGGGGGGTCTGCTGGTGGTTACGCTGACGTGGGGCATCCCCGTGCCCCAGAAGCTGCCGTCGCCTGCGCGTGTCGCCCAGCGGAGATCCTCCACCCTGTTGCCCTGCACGTGTTCTATGGTGTCCTGGGCTGCGTCCATGACCTCGGTGACCTGGACGGCCCTGAACCCTGTGGCTCCCTCTGCGCCGGGGCTGTCGATGTTTAGGCTGCAGAGGCAGTGGTGCCGCAGGTCGTGCCACATGGCGTCGTTGTACCAAGTGGAGCCCGCGTACCGTCCTATCTCGTGGCCCGTCCATATCGCGAAACGGACGCTCCGCCTGAGTTTATCCCTGTTGGCGTGGAGCAGTCGTGCCACCTCCATGACGGCGGTGTTGCCGGATAGGTTGTCCACGACGCCTGGGCTGAACGGCGGTGTGTCCACGTGGGCGTTGACTAGGATGAACTTGTCGGGCTCGGTGTTTCCCTTGATCTCGGCCTCCAGAAGCGGCAGGGTCTTCCAGCCTGTGTCCATCACCGAGACTATATGGGCTTTGACTCCTCCCTGCTTCACCAGCTTCTTGAGGGCCTGTCCATCATGGTTACTGATGTGGAGTATGGCCGGGATGGTCTGGATGTCGCTGATGTTCTCCGGCGTCGGGCTGCCGCTGACGCTGAAGTCGGCCCGCTGGTGGACCACTGTGGGCATGTAGTCGTCCTGCTCTATGACCACCAGCCCCTTTAGGCCCATCTTCTGGAGCCGTAGGAGGAACCCGTCTCTGAGCCCCATCCAGTCTCCGCTGGTCTTCTGTTCGCAGAGCACCACCTTGTCACGGCACTCGGCGTACCCTATCTCGTCGGGCGGCACGTAGATCATCTCGGCCTCGAAGCCTTCTGGGGTCGTGGTGCCCACCTGCCTGTAGGGCGTGCACTGGATACTCATCTCTACGGGGTGTGTTATCCTGAGGCTGCTGCACTGAGGGTCGCTCAGGTAAGCCTCGAACCAGTGCATCCTGGTCTCCAGCCCATACTCCTCGAGCCTCCCCTGCATGAACCGGATGGCCTGGACCTCCTCGGGGCTCCCAGAGTGGATGGGCGCGAACTCCATCATGGCCTCCCAGTTGGCCTGCATCCGCGGCTTATCGATGCCATTCTCGAGTTCCTTGATGAGCTTCTTCGTCTCATCTGTGAGCCAAATCATGGCTAATCATTGAGGATACGGGGTTAGAGATGTATAATACTTGTCTAGATAGGATGGGTTATGGCGGAGAAACCGATGAAACTACGAAGACATTATCATATATCAAATGGAACAAAAATATATTCTAATGTGACACTAATGTCACAAACATTATATGTTCGTTCCCTCTACATCTAGACCTCAGGTAACCAGATGAACCCATGCAGAGAATGCCTGAAGATTTATAGAGACAGCCCATGCTCGGGGCTAGGACACTGCGTCTGGGAAGGCTCAAACATGAATCCTAAAGCCGCTGAAAACGATGAAAGACTGGCCGCTGAACCAAAGATTCCTGTCTCTTAAACACTTTTAACATAATTGTTCGGTGGTGGGACCGCCCGGATTCGAACCGGGGATCACGCGGACCCGAACCGCGTATCGTACCAAGCTTGACCACGGCCCCAACGCGTATTCACCCGTGGTTAGCTGATTTAAAAAAGATTCCTAATCACGGTACTATTTATCTGATAAAATGAGATTTGGGAGTTTATGCCTCACGGACTGCGTCTTTTACTGTCATATTCAAGACGGTCTCTGCGATATCCGCGCCATACTCGG
>CAZTZC010000041.1:0-15560 GCA_964618045.1 uncultured Candidatus Bathyarchaeia archaeon
CTTGGGCTTCATTCCATCCAGCTTGGTGGGCCGCACCATCGCGTTGGCCACTATCATCCCCGAGATGGCGTCGGCGGATAGGAGTGAGACGTCGAACCTCGTCTCCGGTTCATGCCCGGTCAGCGGATTGTGGCGTCTGACGGCGTTCACGGCGTCCTCAGGCAGGAGGTCCTGCACCATGTCGGCTGATATGGCGCCGTGCTTGCTGAAGTCGTCGCCGAAGGTCTCGTAGTCGACATCGTGGAGAATGCCCACCGCCTCCCAGAGGTCGGGGTCTTCGCCGAAGCGCTCCGCCATTCCCCTCATGATGGCGCCGACGGCTATCATGTGGTTCACGAGGTTCCTGTTCTTCACGTTCTGCTTGACGAGTTCGATGCACTCTTCCCGTGTGATCATGGCTATAGGAGCGATGCGGCGTTGTTTAAGCGTTAGGTTGATATGGGATCGCGTTGGCTATGGTAGACATTCGGTGAACCATTTGGATGAGACGCATGCAGACAATACACGGATTCTCAGCTACGGCTTAATCGTGATGACGCTGACCCACACCATGACCCACAGCTTCCAGAACATACACACGGCGCTGTTCCCGGTGTTGCGTGAGGAGTTCATGCTCACCAACCAGCAGATAGGCATCATAGCGTCGATACCCAACCTCTGCCAGGCACTCCTCAGCATACCGGCGGGTCTGCTCAGCGACAGGATCGGTAGCAAGAAGATGCTCCTCCTAGCCATGGGTGTGGCCTGCGTCGGTGCATTGACGGCGAGCGCCACCAACAGCCCGACGATGCTCATCGTCGCCGTGAGCCTCCTATACATAAACACCACCGTCTACCACCCGGCGAGCTACAGCTTCGTCTCCAGGAGCTTCAAGCCCAGGGACAGGAGCAAGGCCCTCGGGATACAGGGAGCCGGCGGCACCCTCGGTATGGCCATAGGCCCCATAAGCCTCGCCGTACTAATCTATCTGGGCTTCCAGTGGAGGCAGGTCTACCTGTTCTGGTTCTTCCCACTGCTCCTGGGCATCGCCATGATACTTAGGATAAGGGATGAGCCCACCGAGGATGTCGTCCTCAGCGACGCCGAGAAGATCGAGCAGGGGCAGTCAGGCAGCCTGCTCTCGGCGAGCCTCGTGTTCTTCATGGTGTACAGCGGAGTCAAGATGATAGCGTCGGGGATGACCAACAGCTTCCTCAGCGTCTACCTCGTTGAGTCCCAGGGCTGGACGTTCGAGTACGCGAGCCTCATACTGGGGGGCAGCTACATCATGGGGATAGTCGCGGCGCCGGTAGGCGGGTTCCTCGCCGCCAGGTACGGTGATAAGAGGTGGACGATCATGATGTTGACGGCGAGCTACGTGTGCTACATTCTCGCGTTCCTCGTGGGAGGAGTCCTGCCATTCACCCTCCTGTTCTTGGGCTCCGGTTTCTTCACCTACCTGAGCATGGCGTCCAACAGCAGCATGATGGCGAAGCTCTCGCCTGGGAGACAGAGGGGCCTCGGCTTCGCGCTGTACTTCCTACCCGGCAGCGTCATGGGCGCGGTGGCGCCAATGATCGCGGCGTTAATCGCGGACAACCTGGGGATGTACCCCATATTCATCGCCAGCTTCGTAGCCTACGTTGCCGCCGTACTGGTGCTGATGTTCGGCGTGAGAGTCGATTAACCGCCAAAGCCAGTCCACGGCGGTTGGGCCATGGTCCAGGGAACGTTCTACACTAGGTAGGGCCAGACCAGGTACGCCATGAGTATGGTGAGCAGTGCCCCGGCGACGTCCAGCAGGACGCCCGCCTTGATCATCTCAGGCATGGACACCTTTCCCGTGCTGTAGGCTATGGCGTTTGGCGGCGTCCCCACGGGGAGCATGAAGTCCAGGCTTGTGCTGATGCCTACGGCGACGGCGAGGATGACTGGGCTGAACCCTGTCTTCTGACCGAGGCCTATGGCTATGGGGAGGAATATGCCTGCGCTGGCTGTGTTGCTAGCCACGATGCTGATGCCCAGGCCCGCGACGGTCACCAGCGCTATGGTGACGAGGGGGGAGCCGCCTCCGGTGAGGTTGAGCAGCATGCTGCTTATTACGTTCACGAGGCCCGATACCTCCAGGGCGTTGCCGAGGCTTAGGCCTCCGCCGATGAGCAGAAGCGTATCCCACTTCCCTTGCTTTATATCCTGCTCGTCGAGGAGGTCAAGGAAGTAGAGGAGCACGGTGACCAGCGCAGCCACGATGGCGGAGCTGTACCCGTGGCCCCTCCAGCCTATGAGGTTGGCCACGGGCTCAGGGAGGACCCCGGTCAGCCAAGCGAGGACGGCGAACCCGAACACAATGAGGGTGAGTCTCTGCCTCCGGGTGAGCTCGGTGCTAGTCCTCTCCAAGGGCGGAATATTCTCGACGTCTGTAGGAAAGATGGCGAAGAGCACCACCCAGATTATGAGTATCTGTATGACGGCTATGGGGAACCCGTAGAACATCCAGCCGAGGAAGCTTATCTCGTAGCCCACGAGCTCCTTGAGGCTGGCCGCCGCCATGGCGCAGGTGGTGGTGCCTACAAGGGTGCTGAGGCCCCCCGCTGTAGACGAGTACGCGATTCCGAGGATCATTATCTTGCTGAAGTTGCCTTTGACGTCCTTCACGCGCTCGGTGATGTTCAGCGCCATGGTTATGAGTAGCGCCGTGGCCGCCGTGTTGCTTATCCACATGCTCAGGAACCCGGCGGTGACCATGACGGCGAGCACCACGATCCGGGTCCCCGCCTTTACTCTGGAGACGATGAAGTACGCGAAGTACTCGTCGAGGTCGCACTTCTCGACGGCCACAGCCAGCATGAAGCCACCCAGCAGCAGCATGACCACTGTGTCGAAAAAAGGCGCCAAGGCAGCCCCGAAGCCCTGCACCCCGAGAAACGCCTGGAGAAGCGGTATAAGTATACTGGTGGCCGCCAGCGGAACCGCCTCAGTGGTCCAGAGTCCAGACGCGACGATGAGCACCACTAGAGCGGAGCGCTGGCTCTCCGTGAGAGTCTCTGCCGTGGCGGTGTATGCGACCACGCTGAGTAGTATCACGGCGGCGAGGACGACTACTCGTTTCCTGTTCACGCATGGTCACTCTAGAGCTGCTTGAAGGAGATTATGTCCAGGTTCTCCTCAGACGCGAGCTGGTCGATGAGGTTCTTCATCTCGAAGATGTTCTCCAGCTCCACAGTGCCGTAGAGCACAGCCAGGCTCGGGTAGTTCTTCTCGGTGGCCACCAGGAACGGGGGCACGGCTATGGTGCTGGTGAAGTCGGCCAAGAACCTCTGCCGTTTGAGCTTGTCGGCGAACTTCCGGAGGACATCGTTTTCTATGATGTCGCCGCGGACGATCATCTCTATGGTCACGAGCTTACTCATCTTGTCCCGCCTTCTGAAATCCGTGAAAGTAAACGAGGCTAGGTTAAAAAGGTATTCAAACCGCCTCAGGGTAAACGTTTTAATCGAGTCGGTCGGGAGCCATACCTGTGAACAGTTTTTGAGGCCCGTTAAGCTGCCGTGGATGACCGACGACGAGACGGCGCGTCTGGTCGACGAACAGATGCTCTGCAGGATAGCGTTCAGGGGAGACGACTACCCCTACCTTGCACCCTTCAGATACGTGGTCATGGACGACGCCCTGTACTTCCACTTCACAGACTACGGTAAGAAGATGAGGCTTCTAGATACTGATAGCAGGGCTTGCGTTCAGATAGAGAGCTACAAACCAGATCTTTCAGAGTACAGCTTCGTGTCGTACAGGGGGCGACTCAAACGGGTAACGGACTCCGAGGAGCATGATAAGGCGATAAGGCTCTTCGCGGAGACGGGAAAGAAGAGGCTGTCCACCAAATTCCTCGCTGCCCACGGCATCGAGCCGGGTGAAGGCTGGGGCGAGTTCACGCCAGACAAGGATTTTGTCATCGTAAAGCTTGTGGACGTTGTCGAGAGGGTTGGGCTCAAGAACCCATAGAAAAGGTTGGGCTATTCCCGAAGCTGATAAGATGGGTTATTGTTCCCAGTGGTACAGTATGTTGCCGTTGACGAGGGTCATGTAGCACTGGGCTTCCCTTATCTCCTCCCCGGGGATCTCTGTGAGGTCCCTATCGAAGACCGTGACGTCGGCCAGCTTCCCCGGCTCGACGCTGCCCACATATTTCTCGTGGAACCCTGCGTACGCCGAGTTCAGCGTGTAGCACTTGACTGCCTCGACTAGGGTTATCCTGCTCTCCCTTATGGGGTGGTTGACGGCGCTCCATATACCATAGATGGGGTTGAAGGGCATCCCGTCGCTGCCGAAGGCAACCGTGATGCCCTCGTCCAGGAGCACCCTGTATGGGTTACTCGCCCTGTCCCGCCTCTCCCCGAGACGCTGCCTGTACATGCTGTCAGGGCCGCTCCACTCGCCTATGAAGTTGGGCTGCATCGCCGGCACTATGCCTAGCTCCCTGATGCGCTCTATCTGTTGGGCGCTGAGGATCTCGCAGTGCTCTATCCTATGCCTGTGGTCCTTCCTGGGCTCGCGCCTCAGGGTCTCCTGTATGCTGTCGATGACGTGCTCTATGGCTAGGTCGCCGATGGCGTGGGTGGCCACTTGGAAGCCGTGGCTGTGCGCCTTACTCATCTTCTCGGTGATGACGGCGGGATCCTCCAGCAGGAGCCCAGAGTTGGATGGGTCGTCCTCGTATGGCTCGAAGAGGGCGGCCGTGTGGGCGCCCAGGCTCCCGTCTATCAGCAGCTTTATGGGGCCGATGCGTAGAATCTGGTCTCCGAACCCGGTTCTGATTCCTAGGCTCATGGCGGCCTCCGGCGTCTCCCTCCTGGGCATGATGTTTGCCCTTATCTTGAGGTTGCCGTTGTCGTGGGCCAGTTGGTATGCGGTGACTTCTTGGGGGCCGACGCCGGCGTCGTGGATGCCTGTGCAGCCGAGGCTGAGGGCGCGGTCGCTGGCTACCCGGAGGCCCTCCACCATGGTCTCGGTGCTGGTAGGGGGTATGACGCTCCAGATAAGATCCCTGCAGTCCCTGAAGACGCCTGTCGGCTCTCCGTCTTGGTCTCTGTCGATGGTGCCTCCGTCGGGGTCCGGCGTCTTTGAGTCTATGCCGGCCGCCTCCAAGGCCTTGGTGTTGACGCTGACGAGGTGGCCGCAGATCCTGACCAAGGCGACAGGGTTGTCCGGTGCGACCGGGTCGATGTCCTCCTTGGTGAGATATCTGTTCTCTGGCCACTTCGCCTCGTCGTAGCCGCGGCCTATGATCCACTCGCCTGGCTTGGCCTCCGAGGCATGCTTCCTTATGAGGTCCAGGGCGTCCTTCATGGTGTCTGTGTATCTTATGGGTACGGTGGTGAGCATGTTGACTCCCATGCCGAGGAAGTGGCAGTGGCTGTCGATGAGGCCGGGGAGAACCGTCATCCCCGTGACGCTGTAGATCTCTGATCCTGGGGGTATCTCGATTTCATCTCTCTTTCCGGCGGCGACGATGTACTCGTCCCGCATGACGACGACTGAGTCTTTGACTGGGGCAGCACCCGTCCCGTCTATGAGGGTGCCTCCCACTAGTACGCGTGGGCATGAAACCAGTGACATTTTGGATATCATTCGCACATAGCACAGGAATATAAATCTTTACTTTTTCCGTATGTGGGTTACGATGAACGCAGGAAGAAACCATGCAGTGGAGAGTGAATCGTAATTATTGTGACGAAATATGTAGTGTGTGTCTACGTTTCTGTTGAAACCGTCGTTCATCGGCCTATGTTGTGCGTTATTCGCAGCGACGCCTCATCAGTATAGCTTATTTATTGGTTGCCTGTATCTGTGGGTGGGCTCGTAGTCTAGTCAGGACATGATTCTGGCCTGCGGAGCCGGAGGTCGTGGGTTCGAATCCCACCGAGCCCGCTTTATATAGCTAGTTTGTTGCCTTGATTTTGTCCATTTCTTCTCGAACCTTGAAAATCTCCTCAGCGGCCAACCTCGCGGCGACAGCGCACACCCCCGGACACTTATCAAGACCTTCGTTCCTGTACCACCACTCAGCGTCTTCTTCCTTGAAGAAATCAATCTTCCTTCCGAAGAGCTGTTCCTGTATCTCGAAGCATTTCACGGTCCCGTATTTCTCCTTGAACCTGTCAAAGACGATGGAAGCTGCCCTCATCGTATCCACGTATCCTTCGAAGTCGCCGAGGCTTTCGGTTCCTTTCTCCAGCCCGATAGCCATGAGAGCACCTATCAAGGCACCACATGTCTCTCCTTTTCTGGCGACGCCGGCGGACAAGGCTGTGCTGGACTTGAATACAGCCGTGAATGCTTTCTGATCGTCCGTCATGTTCAAGTGTGTCTGGAGGGCGTGGAGGACGCATCTGGCGCATCCCTCGTAGGCCCTGTTGTTATCATAGGCTGCCTTGGCTACGCGGTCAAGTGTTTTCGCCTTCGACCCTGCTACCTCTGAACGTGTGTCGTAATCGGCGGTTTCTTCAGGGTAATATCTTTTCGGCATACCGATCTCCTTGCAGATACTTAGTAAGGTATGCATTAAAAAATCTCTTCGACGTGTAACTACCCACCATCTCGATGGTCGCCTTGTCCTTTCCTGAAGAGGGTTGTTTTATCTCATTGAAACGAACGTTATATGCATAATACGAATCTCTGAGGGATAGTATGGTGAATAAAAATCTCTGTGTCTGGTATAACGATTCTTCTGGCGTGAAGAGGGCTTATGATCTAGGCTTGATCGACAGGAAGTGGGTGGAATCATACTGCTGTAACGGTGGAAGAGACTGTGTGAGAAAGAAGAGGTTCGAAGAAGAAGGCTATGTATCCCCGGACTACGTGTTACCCGATGGATCAGTAAGCCAGCCCGTCAAGGAGTACATGAAAAGTAAGGGAAGATTATGATCCATAGCCTCGCGTTGCCTTGTTTTAAATGATTATAATGCTATAGGTGTCGTTGATAGATATGAGTATGAAGGAACTAGCTGAACAGATAGAGTCCCAGCTACGAGTCGCCACGATGCCCATCGCCGTTAAACTCCTGGAGACAGAGGACGAGATACCCGAAGACGCCGTGAGACCCCGGAGAGACCTAGGACACAGTCTCTCGACATGCCAAGCCTTCTCGTACAGTAGGCGCCGCGGCTTGACGGTAGCCCAGCTCAAGGAGGACATGTGGTGCCCTGAGCCTGTCATAGGGTATGGGTTGGAGGAGGCTCCCCAATATTTCCTGGAGGGAAACAACAGGTACCCGTCAGACGTCGTGGACATTGAAGCAGGTAAAACGTGGGCAAGCAAAGAGTTCCCCAGGCTTCCCACCGGGAAGTATATCGGGGTGGTCTCAGCGCCTCTCACCGACGCAGTGTTCGATCCCGATGTTATACTTGTTTACTGTAACCCGGCCCAGATGACGCTGATGCTTCTCGCATGGGCGTACAGAACCGGGTTGGACATGGAGACCAAGCTGGGCGGACACTCCGCGTGTGTATACAGCGTGGTGTTCCCGATGCAGAAGGACGAGTGCTGCGTCAGCACTCCGTGCGGCGGCGACAGGTGGCGTGCCATGGCTAGCGACGACGAGATGATATTCAGCATCCCTGCGGGTGAAGTTGGGTTTATGCTTGAGGGACTCAGGTATATGGAGGAGACGGGGCGTAAGATGCCATTCGGGTTGAGCATGCAGGCCGAGTACCCACTCGAAGAGAGCTACCAAAAGATAGCGAGGTTGTTGGGCATGGATCAGGTCGATAAACACTGATTTTCATCAAAATGTCTACGCCACTTGTAATCTCATTGGAAAACTGAAATCAAACACGCTGTATTCGATCAGCATCTTGAGCCTATATCACCGAGCCCGCTTTCTATTGAACCAGACCCTCTTTCACTTGTGATCTCTATATAGAAAGGAACCATTAATCTAGAAAAAAAATCCAAACACACGGTGAAATTTTTACCTCTTTCTTTACGAATCTATCTAGAAATCCCTTGAGTGTAGAATCTAAAAAAGCAGTCACGAATGCGTCTATCTTAGCTCCAAAAATGAGGAGTTATGTCATTCGAACTGCACTAATTTCATCTTTTCTAGGAACCTAAAGAATCCAATCAGGAACGCGAGATCAGTGCGTCCCGTCTCAAGCTCCACGAGTCGCGAGATGTCTAGCAGATTCCGTTTCCCGTCAGCCCAGTAGAGGGCGAGTGTGGTTGCTCCTCTGGCTTCTTTGTTCTCCTTCGAGAGCTTCCAGAGACCGTCCTTGTCTTCCTCGGATAGGCCGTAGAACCATGGCCTATGGGTGTACCCCCCGACTGAGACAGGTCCCCTGTAAAGTCGTTTTGGAGTCAACGCCGAGGCTTCTCTCTCCAGCTTGCTCATCCTCTTACCCTTTTTCTTGGGAAGAGTCAGGCCTCTCATCTTCGCGTACTCCTCAATAGCCTCCTTCAGGTGTTTCTTCTCGGCTTCGGAAGCATCCAGTAGTTCCTTAATCTTCTTCTCCTTGTAGCTGGTGTATGAGGGGTCGTCTCGGGCAAGCCTCTGGATAGACTCGATCACGTCGATACCTATCCTCGTGTCGTAATCTATCTTCTCAACGATCTTGCCTAAAGCGTCAACTAGGCTTCTTTCTGGTTTTTCTTCCTTCTCGGCCTCGTCCATGGCCTCCGTCAACATGTTTTGTGCCGTGTCTCCTATGCTCCCCTTCATGCGTGATGTAGCCTCCGACGTCAACCACAGGGCCTCCCTGACCCCTGAGTTTGCTATGAAGTACGCGTACACAGCCGTCATCAGCGCCGACTTGCGCATCATCTCAGGGTCAACCTTATCCAGCGTATCCCAACTAGTGTGATAGAACTTATCCGGCCACTGGGCAAGCCCCACGCAGGGCACCCCTACTGTGGGATCCGAGTATACGTAGTGATCGCTGCCTGAAGAGAATGGAGTGACGGCGTACTTCTTCAACGGGACCATCGCTCCCCCAATCCCTTTCCCCTCCTTTTTTATGTCGTCGAGAATTGCCTCCATGAGGACGTTAGCGAAGGAAGGCATCGAATCGGGGGTCCTGACCAGAATGAATGGGCCCCCACACAGGTCTTGGTTCTCGCCCACCATGTCCAGGTTTACGGCGGCGACCATGTCGGAGAGCCTTTCCTCGTTCTCGTGGAGCCAGGCGAATGAGCCGCCCATCTCTGGGACGAGGGTCACCCTGATTGTTCTCTTCGGCTTGGCGAGTTCACCTCTAGATATGAGTCTCTGCAGAGCACGCGCGGCCTCCATCGCTGCACCGCAGCCGGACGCATTGTCGTTGGCGTATCCTTGGGGGTGACATATATGGGCCACCATCGTTACCTCCTCCTCGGTCTCACCCGGAATCTTTCCCACGGCGTTCTCTATAGTTCCCTTGTAGAAACGACTGTCTACCCTAGCATAGACCTTCACGGGCTTCTTCTTCTTCCTCTGCTCCTCCACGAGTTGTCTTAGCCATCTGCCCTTTCTGGGGGTGAGGACGAAGCCGAAGCAGGGCTCCTCGTCTCCAGTCCAGCCACCGGAACGGCCGCGCTGGAGGGCGTCGTCGAGGTCTCCCTCCCTTCTTATAGGCGGGTAGAGGCTCATGCCGTCGAATATGATTCCTATAGCTCCGTATCGTTTCACGGCCAGCTCATGTACTCGGGCCACATCCCCGTTCGTTACTACGACTTTCCCTCTAACATCCACGTTCTTGTAGTCGGATACCTCTTCCCCCTTCTCGAGGACAACGACATCCGTCTCTACGCCCTCCCTGGGCGTTGGGTGGCACCTCTCTATAAGGGAATGCTTCGTCTCCGACCAAAGGGCTAGGGGCTGAGCCTCCTCTTCTGGTTCGACTAGCCTCAGCTCGGCGTCTTCGCAGCTCCACTCCTTGAAAAGGTGGTCGCTCCATAAATATGAAGTGCCGTCTGCTGGGTAGGAGTGAACCTCGGCATCCAATCCATGAGACTTCATGGACTCGACCGCCCATTCAACAGCCTCCCTTATACCGGGGCTGGCTTGGATCCTATGGTATCTGCTTATCTCTGATAGGAAGTTGAAGGCTGACTGCCCAGATACTTCTTTCTCCAATAATTTACATGTAGCTTTAAACATCTTTTTCAACTGAGGCTATAGCTATTTAAATCTATATCCGGAATCAGACCTCTCAACGCTTCCATAGTTATTTACTATTTCTTTGAGATGCCCATCCTTTTGACTAATGTTTATATTAAGTCGAGAAAATTTTTTTATTGGGACACATGTTGAGCATGCCTTACCATTATGTAAAGTTCAGGTGGTGGAGCGCCGTCGATCTCAAGTCCTTGGATGAGGAGATGAGGGCTTATGAATTTGAGACTAAGAGGTTGGAAATACCAAAATACGAGGTTGAACTCAGCATCCAGAAGGATTACAGGGACGAGTTGGTAGTGAAGGCGGACACTTTGACCGCCCACCTATCCCAGTTCAGGGCCGTGATGACCCAAAAAGAGGCCGAGCCCTTCTCGCCGAGGGACATGAAGCTCAGAAAGAGAATAATAGAGATATACCCACAAAACAGGCCTACACCACTCCCGTGGAATTATATCTTAGAACCAAAATTTGAGGTAACGGAATAGAAACAAGCTGTACGAGTTCTGTTTTACGTAGCCTCATCTACATTTAATTACTCTAACCAAAAACATTAGTACTCTCGCAAAACAATATGGGTGTTGTGACTAAGGTGATAAACCTCAGCAAGGAACAAGAAAAAAGGGCGATGGAGATCCATGGGAAGGCTATCGTGGCGGACACCCATTGCGATACTATAGGCGCTTGGGCCCGTACACCACCTCGCCCCCTAGGCGTAAGATCAGACGAAGGTGCCATCGACATCCCTAGAATGAAAGAAGGAGGCCTTGACTGCCAGGTCTTCGCAGTGTATACTGCACCAGCCTACTATGACGCTCCACTTAAGAGAGCTATACAGATGATCGATGTCTTTTACTCCGAGATGGAGAAGAATCGTGGCAGCATTAACATTTGCACTAACCATAACCAGATCATCCGCGCCGTTAAAGACGGCAGGCTCGCAGCAGTCCTATCCATCGAGGGAGGGGAGCCAGTGCAAGGTGGGCCCGGGATAGTTAGGATGCTCTATAAGCTCGGTGTAAGGATTCTCTCATTCACCCATTTTCCTAGGAACCTCATCGCAGATGGGAGCGGCGAGATGGGCTCTAAGAGTGGCTTGACTACACTGGGGGCTCAGCTTGTCGAGGAGATGAACCGGTTGGGCATGATACTGGATGTATCTCACATAAACGAGCCAGGCTTCTGGGACATAATAGAGATGACCAAGAGCCCTGTCATCGCCACCCATTCCAACTGTAAAGCCTTATGCGACCATCACAGGAACCTAACAGACGATCAAATAAGGGCCTTGGCGGATAAAGGTGGCGTCATCCACCTAAGTTACTGCGGTGGCTTCATCAAACAAGGCATCACGAGAGATAATATCAACGAGGTGAGCCTCGATGACTGGCTCGACCACCTAGACCATGCCGTTAAACTAGTGGGGCCAGACCACGTGGGCCTGGGCTCGGACTTCGACGGAGGATGCGGTTTCCCTGGCTTGGATGACGCGACAAAAGTACCCAACATCACGCGGGGCATGGTGGCTAGGGGTTATTCTGACGAGGACATAGAAAAGGTACTAGGAAACAACTTCTTGAGAGTATTCAAAAAAGTTGTTAAATAATCTAAAAATCCTTTTTTTTTGGGAATCTGAACCGTAAATGGAATGAACGTTTAAATGCGATTAATTAGTAGCACAGGCTAACCACACACTTAAATCGTTGAAGTGGAGGATTTCTCACTCAAGCAACGAGGAAATGACGAAATGTCTCTTTGGCGCGATGCTTCTCAGGAGGAGACGGAGGAGATCATTGAGAACATCGCTCAACAAGTGGTCAAGAGGGAGATGGAGTTACCTGCAACTTTTATTTTCGGGACAATGAGACCAGTCTCCTATATGGGTGGACAATTGATACGGGTTTTTCTAGCAGCATTCACACCTCTATTGGGAGACCAACGATACGAATATATCTCGGTTCTAGAGAAAAACGAGAATCTCGTTAAGATGATTAGCAGGATAAACGAACTCAGCGCTGAGAGGGAAGAGGAAAAACGCAATAAAAAAGAAAAAAAGCCTGAAAAAGACGATAAAGGTAGAAAATGGTACCAATTTTTTAGCATGAGGAAGTGAATTTACTCTGCACCACCGTTTAATATAACGTTATGAAGGATATTAGGTAAAATGCTAATCGGAAATGGCTCGAGAAGAAGAATCTACATCTATTTAATTTAAAGGATGTCCATTTAATTTAGATTAACAATATTAAAATTAAAAAAATTGGTAATGATCAAGAACTCTATGATGCCTTTTTTTGCATACTGATGACGATGTCAGCAATGATTACCAGAACGGCTACTGCTGTCGCAATATACCCTGGATATTCGAGAAGGTAGGTCATCTGTGTCAATACCGATGAGCCATAAACGGACATGCCGAACACAACACCGAAGGCCAGCATCATGTAGACTTGCCCCACCTTAGATACTGTCCCTATGACTGGGCCGCGTTCGAAGCTGAAGAGGAAGTAAACAAGAGTTGCGATGGTCCCGACCCAGATCAGCAGGTTATTGATGTTTGTAAACATGTCAGCTCCAACGAAGGAACTTGCAGTGATTTGAGAAAGGATCATGGCCGATACAGCACCTTTCGTAGCTATACCAGTACCTACTCCTGCGAGTATAGCGATAGGCCACTTTGACACAAATTCGAGGCCTTTAAAGAACCTCATGAATATGAGCAAGCCTAAGATCAAGACTGCCAGCCTCGACGGCTGTAGGCCCATTGCTGGTTTTACCACATCTTTGTATAGGGTGTCAAATCCTCCTTTGAGCCAGAATGCTAACATTAGACCCACAGACATGCTGGAAACGGCCTTGTAGAACGGGTTCTCTTTGTAGAATATCGTCCATATTATTAGGATCATCCCGGTGAAGACCAACGTTCCGATGAAGTCACTCATTCATTTTCACCCCTTCTTTCTCCCAAATAGGACATTGCTCAGTACTATCAGTATGATGCCATAGAGGCTCATAAGGTTCACAGAGTCCATTATTGCGGTTTGAAGGGTATAGAAGCCGTAAAGTTTCTCGAATTCAGCCATGCCTCGGTTGCCGTTCAGGTAGGCTTCAACCGTACCTGCGTTTATGTATCCCATAGCCGTCGCTACCATGGATTCCCCTCCTACCATCAATATGGGTTTGCCGAGAGGCCCCCATTGACGCATCCATGGGTCAACGGATACTCCACAGCTGAATCCCAATAGGTAGAGGTCGTCCGTTGTTAGCCCTTGCATCATCTCTATCGCCGAGACTGGAGTACCATAGGCGTCCTCTTGTGTCACCGATTGAATATCCTGTGCTATGGCTGCCAGCACCGCTTCAAAGCCTGGGAGCCAACCTAGGTTGACATAGTCCACGCCATAAACCGTGTTTGTCTTGTCGACTCCATCATCGAGCATCTTTTGTATCATCGCGCCCCCAAGGGGGCCGTCTACGCATGTTGAAACAAAGATGACTTTGACGTCTTTATCCCTAATTAAGTCGAAAAACATGCGGTAGAACGCGATCTCGGAACCGCTGACGTAGGATTGCACCATGTACCCTTCGTTCCATAGGATGGTGCTCCCTTCCGGTATATCATTAAGCACTTCGTAGAAGTGTGAGGTCGATTCGTTTATCGCTAATGGCAGCCCGAGTGGGTGAATCACAGGTACTCCACAGAGAAGGATGACGAATAAGTATACCAGCGAGTCTTGGGCATCAACTGATAGATTATACCATTTTTTCCCAGACATGCTCATTCACCTAGGTAGTGCGTCTCCTTTCCTAGTAGCTCTCTAGTCATCGTAGCCAGTAGACCGATTCCCATTCCGATGGTAATGGCCCTCATTACAGCGGTGTTTGGAACCTCGTTTATCCAGTTGCCTATGATTGGGAACCCACTCCAGATCGCCTCTCCTATGGGCGCCATGCGGAGAACGGTGAGAACCGTGCTCAACAGTAGGAGTACTCCTAGCCAGTTGCGTGTCCTCGCTCCTCTGAATATCATCGTGAATGTGGTGAACGCCCCTACCCAGATCGTCATCATTATGGGCGTCTGAACATAATCTAAGATCCACTGGAAGGTAGGCGGATGGATGTAGCCTGTTATGATGTAAACGAAGAACGAGACGAACATGATGATGCTGTAAGGCCAGTCCTTCTGTTTCTCGGTGATTGTCAGGAGGTGTTTCCTGAACATCGAGTAGGTTCCTATGATCATGCTGAAGTTCCACAGGTAGGCCCCCCAGTTTATCAACTCGGTGGCTTGTGGATTGGCTATACCAGTGTAGAAGTTGAACAGTATGAAAACTAGTGGCACGACGAAAAGTATTACCGCGAATTCCTTCTGTTTTAGAACGGACATTTACTCATTCACCATCCCATCAGCCCTGTGAAGAGCTGTGGCATTCCTATGTTTACGGCAATAGCGGCGATAAGCAGTAACGCTAACACAATTATCTTGGACCAGTCCTCGGCTTCGATACTGCCCAGATGGACTGGATCCTTAGTTATCGAGGCGCCTGCAACGTATAGCTCCTCACCAAGCAGGGCGAAGTCGGCCATGAGAGCCATCTTGCCCTGATAGTAGAGCCTTGGCGTGCCCGCGCAGCACACTGCCCCGACGCGAGCCGACATCATCAGGTGGTGATTCATCTCGGCTTGGATGGCGCCGAACATCATGGCCACAGCGGGTCTCGCGCTCATGAAATAGTCCATCATGAAGGCGATGTATGCAGGCTGGTCTTCACCAACATAGCTAACCATGTCCGGTGAATACATGTCTGGGTTTCCGCCTTTTTCGTATCCCGTCTTCAGCAGATCCTGTCCTATCGGCACTAGGTAACCCCTGAAGCAGGTGAATTGAAGCCAGACACGGTATTTACCGCATAGCTCTGCTACCTTGCTAAGAAGTGCCAGACCTGCGACGCACATGACAGCCCACTCGTCGTGGAGTCCACCGTATCCCGTGCTGAAGTGGATGGGTCGGCCCATCTCCGCCGCACGGCCAACTATGCTGTCAAGTTCATCTAGGAAGGGAACCGGACGGATGTTAGGTGGGTTTCCCTTTTCAGCCTTATTCATGAAATAGTACATTATAGCAACGTTTACAAGTAGTAGTATCAGATCAAATCGTAGTCCTTTAAGTATCATATTTTTTCCAAAAATTAACTACTTAAGATATATTTAACAACTCTTATCATTGATATTTAAGGAATTATTAAATATTTAATAAATATAGTAATGTAAAAGAGGTGATAGGTTGTATAGTTATAAGAATCTGAAAGAAACTGACGAGAAAAAAGCTACGAAAATACATAGAAATTCGATAATAATTGATACTCATTGCGATACGCTCATTCATCTGACTCCCAGACCACCCGTTAGCGTCTATTTCTCTTCCTACTTCAAC
>CAZTZC010000042.1:0-15449 GCA_964618045.1 uncultured Candidatus Bathyarchaeia archaeon
CCCGGATGCTACAGTACTGCGTCGACCTGCTGCCACCGGGCTGGACGTGGAGCGTCTGCGCCCTGGGCCGCAACCAGATACCCATGGCGGCAGTCGCTACGGTGATGGGCGGCCACGTCCGGGTGGGCTTCGAGGACAACGTCTATCTGCGCCGCGGCGAGCTGGCCAAGAGCAACGCCGACCTCGTGCGGAAGGCGGCCAACATCGCCCGGGAGCTGGATAGGCCCATAGCGTCGCCGGACGACGCCCGCGAGATTCTGGGGATAAGGCGACCCTAGTCTCTTATGCCGAGGGTGTCGAGAATGAAGGCGTACTCGAACGCCGTGTCCTTGAGGTAGTCGTACCTGCCGCTGTTGCTGAAGTGGCCGGCGCCCATGAAGGTCTTCAGCATAAGCCTGTTCCCGTCGGTCTTCATGGTTCGTAGCTTGGCGACCCACTTGGCGGGCTCCCAGTACTGGACCCGTGGGTCGTTGAGGCCCGCCGTCACCAGTATCTCAGGATAGCCTCTGGCCTCCACGTTGTCGTAGGGGCTGTAGCCGAGCATGTACCTGTAGTACTCGGGGTCCCTGGGGTCGCCCCACTCCTCGTACTCGCCCACCGTCAACGGTATGGAGTCGTCCAGCATGGTGGTCACCACGTCCACGAACGGAACTCCAGCCACCACCGCCTTGAACAGCTCTGGCGCCATGTTGGTGACCGCTCCCATGAGTAGCCCCCCTGCGCTTCGGCCCATGGCGACGAGCCTGTCGCCGCCTGTGTACCCCTCTGCGATTAGGTGCCTGGCGCAGGCTATGTAGTCGGTGAACGTGTTACGCTTCTTGAGGAACTTGCCGTCCTCGTACCACTGGCGCCCCATCTCTCCGCCGCCGCGGACGTGGGCGATGGCGAACGCTACACCCCTGTCCAGCAGGCTGAGCCTGCTTGAGTTGAAGGCCGGGTCCATGCTCGCCCCGTAGCTGCCGTAGCCGTAGAGGAGCAGTGGGCCTCCTCCGTCCCTCTTGAAGCCTTTCCGGTAGACGATGGAGATGGGTACCATGGTTCCGTCGTCGGCCGTCGCGAAAAGCCGCTCCGTCTCGTAGTCCTCGGGGTCGTATCCCCCCAGCACGGGCTGCCTCTTTATGAGGGTCCACTCAAGGGTCTCCATGTCCAGGTCCATGGCGCTGCTTGCAGTTGTGAGGGACGTGTAGTGGAAACGCAGCGTCCCCGAGTCGAAGACGGGGTTGGAGCCCTGCGCGTAGGTGTATACCTCCTCCGGGAACTCCACCTGTTTGGACTCACCGGTCACGAGGCTGATTACCCGCATGGTCTTGAGGCCGTTCACCCTCTCGTAGACGACCATGTGCCCCTCGAATAGGTCGACGTCGTCGATCTTCACGTCCGGCCTGTGGGGGATGTACGTCTCCCAGCCCTCGATCCCCGGGTCACCCGCGTCCGCCTTCACCACCTTGTTGTTCTTGGCGCCGCCCTGGTTGGTGACTATGTACAGGCACCCGCCGCGGTGGTCCGGGTAGTAGCGGAGCCCCTTTTCCCTTGGGTGGATCACACGGGGCATGCCCCCGGGGTCGTCGGCGTCCATGAGGTGGACCTCGGTGGTCTCCATGCTGCCGAGCCCCAGCAGCAGGTAACGGTCGTCCCTGGTCTTAGAGAGGCCTAGGTTGAACAGCTTGTCCTCCTCGTGGTAGATGAGCTCGTCTTCGCCCTGCGCGGACCCCAGAACGTGGCGGTGGAGCTTGTCGCTGCGCTTTGCCTCGTCCTGGGTGCTGTAGTAGAGCGTCCTGCAGTCGTTGCCCCACTCCGCGCTGTACGCGGCTCCAACGATCCTGTCGGGCAGGTGTTTCCCCGTCTCCAGGTCCTTGAACTGGATGGTGAAGTTCTCGTTTCCGTCCCTGTCGAGGCTGTAGGCGAGGAGCCTGTGGTCTGGGCTGACCTTGTAGACGCCCATGGTCAGGTACTCGAGCCTCTCCTCTTCGACGATCCCATTCAGGTCTACGAGCACCTGCTCCTCCGCGTCCATGCTGCCTCTTCGGCGGCAGTGGATGGCGTACTGTTTCCCCTCCTCGGTGCGGGTGTAGTAGAGGTAGCCGCCGTAGGCGACGGGGGCGCTGGTGTCGGTCTCCTGTATCCTGCCCACCATCTCGTCGTAGAGCCGTCGCTGGAGATTCTCCGTGTGCTTCATCATCTGTGCCGTGTAGCTGTTCTCGGCCTCGAGGTAGGCGATGACCTCGGGGCTCGTCTTCTCCCGGAGCCAGTAGTAGTTATCGACACGGGTGTCTCCGTGGACGGTGATCTCCTTGGGTCTCTTGGCCGCTGAGGGTGGTCTAGGGGTGCTCATCGAATATCTAGACAAGATGAGCGGCCCCTGTTTTTATCTCTAGCCTTCACGGATTTCACTCGGTTTTTAAAAGATGGTTCACTTGTCTAGGTGAATCCCGATGAAGTTCTATCTGACGGGCCTCGGGAACCTCTACGACAACGTGGAGCACATCGCCGGGGCCATCATCGAGGCCGACAGGCTCGGGCTCGACGGTGCTTTGATGCCCGACCACTACATGTGGGGCAGCGAGGTGGGGCACAGCATGCAGAACCCCTACAGGACCCTGGAGACTTGGACCACACTCACCTACCTCGCCGGTAAAACAGAGCGGATAAGGCTGGGCACACTGGTGACGCCGCTGCCGTTCAGGCACCCGGGCGTGCTTGCTAAACGGCTCAGCACCCTGGACGTGCTCTCGGGCGGCAGGGTGGTGCTGGGCGTCGGCGCCGGCTGGAGCAAAGTGGAGTTCGACGGATACAGCGAGTGGCTGGACACCAGGGAGCGGGTGGACAAGGCCCACGAGGCCCTCGACATAATGCTGAGGCTCTGGACAGAGCCCGAGGTCACGCATAAAGGCAAACACTATGAGCTCGAGGGCGCCGTGCTGGACCCGAAGCCCGTGCAGAAGCCCTACCCGCGGCTGCTGTTCGGCAGCTCAGGTAAGCGTATGTTGAGGCTCACCGGCAGATACGGGGACATCTGCTTCATACCTCCGTGGATGTCTCACGACAGGGAAAGGATCAAGGAGACGGTGCTCAGCGCCGCCGACGAAGCGGAGAGGGGCAACGAGATCGAGTTCATGGTAGGGGATATGGGCACCGGCAACTACAGCTCGGACGCATACCGCCGAGGCATCGAGGCGGCGGAGGAGTTCGGGGCCTCCATCTACGCCGTCGCTTTCCCCAGAGACGACTGGAAGGCGTCCATGAAGAAGTTCAGAGACGAGGTCATGGCCTCCTACGGGTAACCACTGTTCTTCTTGAAAGTCTCCACGCTCGACGTGCTGGTTCCCCACTGGGGCGTCAATACTCTTTTCCCGTCGAAGGATGGTCTTATAGAGAAAACGTTGAACGAGGAGGACCGCGTCTTCATGGGCCGGGTGGCCAGGTACGCGGCTGCGCTGTCATCCATGTTCATAGGCTACGGCCTCATACAGCCACTTCTGTCCCTCTACACCAGCGAGTTCGTCGGGACGTCGTATCTTCTCGTGGGCGCCCTGATGTCCACGATAGGCCTCGTCAAGGCCTCCATGGGGCCGGTGAGCGGCTTCCTGTCGGATAGGTACGGGAGGAAAAGGATGTCTTCTCTGGGCGCCGTCAGCATGGCGGCGAGCCTCCTCGTCGTCTCCTTGGCGAGGTCCAGCGTCCACCTGGGGGCCGCCTTCGTGCTCTTCGGGCTGGGGCAGGCGTTCTTCTTCCTCGCGTTGATGACGGCCATCGTGGAGGCCGCCGGGGCGGGCAGGAGGGCGATGGCTCTGGGGCTCTACGAGGCAGTCAACGGCTTCAGCCTGCTGATAGGCACGTACCTGAGCGGGCCACTGACCGAGGCTCTGGGGATGAGGCCCGTGTTCGGGTTAGCCACCGTGTTCATGTTCCTCAGCTCAACGATCTGCGTCTTCCTCCTCCGGGAGACCATGGCTAACAACGTCGACGCCAGGCTCCTCGACCTAAGCGGGCTGAGGGGCATCGTCAGCAAGGAGTACCTCGTCGCCATGGTGGGCGGCTTCCTGTTCATGTACACCCATAACGTCTTCTTGGCCGTCATACCGCTCTACACGACCCTGACCATGGGAATACCCGTGGGGTTCCTGCCCACCCTGTTCGCGGTGATGTCAGGAAGCACAGCGTTGGCCTCCCTCGTCTCGGGCTCCGTCTCGGACAGGGTCGGGAGGAAGCCGCCCATGGCGGCGGGGCTGCTGGTCACGGCCATGAGCTACACCATGCTGCTCCTCTTCAAGACAAGGACCATGCTCGTCGTCTCGACCCTTGCGCTGGGGCTCGGCGGCGGCTTCTTCCACCCAGTCGCCAGCGCCATCGTCGCCGACATATCCAGCGAGGAGACCCGGGGCAAGGCCTTCGGGTTCTACCGCCTCGTGAGAGACCTCGGCACCTTCGCCGGTCCAGCGGTCTCCGGCGTGGTGAGCAGCCTCCTCGGCGTCGACTCGCTGTTCCTGCTGAACATCTCGTTGAACTTGATCGCAGCAGCGCTCGCCACGTTCGTCATCAGGGAGACCCTGAGCATAGAGTAGGCGGCAGGCTCAAACGATCGAGTCGTCGGAGGCTGACTCAAAACGTCGCCCTATCTCCCAGCCCTTCTCGTCCATACCCTCTATGAACTCGACGAGTAGACCAACCAGGGCGTCGTTCATCAGCTCGCCCTTCTCCCTGGTCGCCTTCGACGGGTCCCCCGTGGCGCCGTATGGCGTCAACTCGTCGAAGGTCCACTTCACCTCGACGTGGGGCGGCAGATCGGGGACCACGCCCTTGGCCCTGTCCATGTCCACGAGGCCCGGGTCCACCCTGAGCATCATGCTGGTCTCGCCCTCCCCGGCGTGGCCGAGGCCGCCCCAGACCTCGAAGGTGCCCGGCGGCACAAGCTCCCCGGCGGCGACCCACCAGGCCTCAAGCACAGCGATCTTGAACTCGGGGTGAAGCGTCCTGTACTCCCGGGCGGAGGCGTCGATGGCCGGTATGTTGCCGTCGTGGCCGTTCACTATGAGAAGATGCATGACGCCGTGCTTCGCCAGCGAATCGTAGACCTCCGTGAGGACGTGCATCAGGGTCTCGGTGCTCAGGGTTATGGCTATGGGGAAGCTGCTGTAGTGGACGCTCATGCCTATGGGGATGGTGGGCAGCATCAGCAGCCCCTCCACCCTCTCTGAGACCTCGCGGGCCAGATGCTCCGCCACCAGCGTATCCGTGCCGTAGGGCAGGTGGTCCCCGTGGTACTCCGTGGAGCCCACGGCGAGCACCGCCTTTTCATAGCCACGCTCCCTGTACTCGTGGCCCTTCAACCTGAGAAGACTGTGACTCAAACACACCACTACATGCGTATAGCCTCACCAAGTTAAAATGCTTCAGGGTCCCTCGTCGGGGGCCACGGGGTCAGGCTGCTCCAGCCCCACGACGCCCACCCTGATGTCCGCGTAGATGAAGTTCTCCGAGGCCACCGGCGAGCCGGCGAGGCGCCTCAACATCAGCAGCTGGCCAACGTGGGCCATGGCGTCCGACAGCGGCCCCTGGAGGAGCTGCATCTCCGTCACCCCCCTCGGCCCACCCTCAGCCATGGACGCGTCCAGCCGCCCCAGAGTCTCGTAGAAGTGATCGACCTCGCCGCCCCACGGCTTATCCTCGAAGTACGTTGTCTCGTACCTCTCGTAGAAGCTGTGGGCGTAGCACAGCACCCCGGTCACATGGTGTAGTATGCGCCGAGGCGTCCTCACCCCCATCCCGACATCCAGCTCAGGGTAGCCGGGCGGGGCATCCCTGATAGCCTTAGACGCATGGTACGCTATGCTCGCCAAGAAGTGCCTCAGAAGCCTGTTTCCGTCGTCCATGCCTCAAAGGGGTCGGCTGAGGCATTGAGGCTTTCGGAATGAAATCTGATCTGACCTGTAGCAGGTCAGGATTCTCCGCCCTGAGCCTCCTCCAGCCGCCTGACCTCGTCCAGCGCCCTGATCGCCACCTCGATCATGTCCGGCTCAGGCTCCTTCGTCGTGAGCCTCTGGAACCACAAGCCGGGGGCAGTCATGAGCCTTATGACGGCCGAGTCCTGGTGTTTGTTGCTGAGCAGTAGCACCTCGAATGATAGGCCTGCCAGGACCGGGATCAGTAGCACCCTGTAGACTATCCTCATCACGAGGTTATCCGATGGGACGAGGCTGAAGACGACCACGCTGGTGAGCACAACGATGAAGAGGAAGCTGGTGCCGCATCGGGGATGCAGCCTGGGGTACGTGGCCACCTCCTCCACCGTCATCTCCGCTCCCGCCTCGTAGGCGTTTATGGACTTGTGCTCGGCGCCGTGGTACTGGAGTACACGGCGCATCTCCCCCCACCTCGAGATGACGTATAGGTAACCCGTGAACATGCCGAGCCTCACCAACGCCTCAACCAGGCTGAACATGAACCCCTCGATGTGCAGGTAGTTGGTGAGTACGAAGGGCACCACCATGAAGATGCTGCTTATCACCACCACCATCGCCACCACGAGGAGGTAGTCGCTGAGCCCGAACTCCTCCTGCTCCCCCTCAAGCGACACGTCTGCCGAGTGGAAGATGCCCTTCATCCCCCAGTACATGGCCTCGAGCATCGCCACGACCCCCCTGACCACGGGGAGACCCAGGACACGGTTCCTCCGGGTAAGCGAGGACACCTCATGGGCGTCTGTGGCTATCTCGCCGTCGGGCCGCCGGACGCACATGACCAAGTAGTTGCGTGACCGCATCATAATGCCCTCTATGAGCGCCTGCCCGCCGAAGGCGAGGGACTGCTCGGGTTCACCCTGGGGCTCCGTCATAGGGTATAAAGGCGCCTCCGACGAGATAAAATCTGTCATATAAATGGAGACAACGCTTAAGCCGAGGATACCCTGCCTTTCCTCCGCCGGCTCGCCTGGGGTGCGCGGCCGTGACTGGTCGTACACGTCAGGTCAGTGACCCGGTTTCTGTGCCACAACTATTATCTCGCCTGTCCTGTCGTAGGGGCTCTTATCGTAATCCCTGGACAACAACTGTTGGATTGATCCGTTGTCGCTAACCGGTTATCCTCGGATCCGTGAGCACGGCGTACACATAGTATCTGGCCGTGACATCCTCGCCGAAGTCGTCGGGCCCGTCCACGGGCAGCATCCCGTACGCCAGCTGGAAGTTCTTTTTGGTTATCCTGTAGTCGGTCCTGTCTATGACCATCCAGGGCCCCAGCATCTTGTAGGTGAAGTCCAGCCCTCGGGCTGTCCTGAACTTCTCGCCCTTGTTCGTGCGTATCCTGTTCCATGTTTCCTCGAAGTCGGCTCCGGCGTCCATGTTCTCTCACTGTCCTGATCCTTTACAATATGTGCTCGGTGGTCACGGGTTGTGTCGTCCGCAGGCGGGGCACCGCTTCGAGTGGGTCGCCATGTAGGCGTGGTCCTTGCATAGCCAGGCCCCGCACCTCCTGCACTTCTTCCACTCCCCGAAGAAGCTGATCTTGGCTCCGCAGACGGCGCACTTCCAGACCATAACAGGTGGGGAACCACGTCACATTATATAGTTTTCTGCCCGCGGCCCACCCGGTAATTGGTGCGCAAGCTTCTCTACCTGGTTTATACGCTCGCGTTTCTCTGCAGCATCGGGCGGACCTTGAAGTATATGTGTAAGAACAGCAGAACTGCGAAGAGCTGAAGCAGGTTTCCGTGTATCCAGAGAGACCGCTCCTTGGTCAACAGTCCTAGGGAGAGGCTCTCCATCAGCCTGTGATCCGAGATGCCTATGCCCGTGACCACGTAGAGGGAGGTGACCACCGTGAGCGTGAAGTGGACCCATTTCTTTATCGTTCTCTTCTCCACGGCTACCTCTCCACGAACGGCTCGTCGAGGTCCCCGCTGTCGCTGTAGCCGCGTCTCTCCCAGTAGCCCTCGTACTCCGTGTCGTCGCTGAACTCCAACTCCACCACCCACCTGCACCACTTGTACCCCCATTTGGACTCGGCGACCAGCTGGAACGGGAACCCGTTCTCCTTGGGCAGGGTCACGCCGTTTATCTTGTAAGCCAGTATCAGGCCCTTCTCCTCTATGTACTCCAGGGGCAGGCTCGTGGTGTACCCGTCCTCGGCGTGGAAGATCACGGTCACGGCGTCGCTGCTCGGCCCAGCCGACTCCACTAGGTCCATGATCGAGACCCCCACCCAGAGGACCGTGGCGCTCCAGCCCTCCACACAGTTCAGGGTGACGACCTTCTCCTGACTCGTGAAGCCCTCAAGCACCTCGGAGTACGTGTACTCCGTCTGGTTCTCCACAAGTCCGGTGATGCTTAACCTGTAGTCCGTGACGTTGATGGTCTGGGGGCCCTTGATGCTGTTCTCCCTGAACTCCGAGATGGATGAGAGACGCTCCCCCTGATACTCCGTCACCTCGACGTAGTCCCTGACCGTCGGCGTAGACAGCTGGTTGAACGTGTACACCCCGACCACCACTAGCAGCAGGGCCGCTACTAGAAGAGACCTATCTATCCTCCTCAACAACTTCCTCGCCGCCTCAGCGCAGGCTTCGCCTGGCTTCCATTAGCTGACAGCATCTGCCTTACCGTTTCCCCCAAGGAAGGGCGGTTGAAATAGTGATCACTTTTAGGCGAATCAGGGAAGGATTTTTCACTATTCAGGGGGTCTCTGTCCAAGTGAACCATATGAAGAGAGTTTACAAGCGTGAGGGGCTAGGAAGCTTCCCGATTTCCACCTCCGTCAAGGCGGGTGACTATGTCTACACGTCCGGCCACGGCGGCTACAGGAGACCTGACGGCGAGGAGCTTGAGGGCATAGAGGCCCAGACCAGGCAGTGCTTCAAGGGCCTGGAGGAGGCGTTGAAGGCGTTCGAAGCCGGCTTCGAGGACGTCGTCAAGGTGAACGTTTACCTGGCCAGGGCTGAGGACTTCAGGGAGATGAACAAGGTCTACGGCTCCGTCTTCACAGGGGACCACCCGGCCAGGACTACAGTGGTCAGCGACCTAGTGTCGCCCAAGATGCTCGTGGAGATCGAGTGCGTCGCCTATAAGCCGTAGAGGCGCCCTTTGCTTGCTTGGCTTCATCGTGTCAGCTGAGGCGGTATTCTCATCGGTGCCGTCGCGAGGTTTTTCTCATGGACCCGAAGATGAATGAAAAAGTTTCGTAAAACATAGAATGTATCGACAGATGACAAAATGAAACACATATTTAATGGGATGCCCATGGAAGAGTCCGGATCTATCCTTAACTAATTCTCGGTCTATCCGTGAGGACCTTCTTCAGGACCTTCTCCCTCGACGTGATCAGCACGGAGTCTATCCACGCTATCCCGTCTATCTTCCTGAGCCCGTCGATGAACTCGGAGAGGCCGTCTATCCTAGGGCAGGTCGCGGTGGAGATGATGTCGTAGTTCCCCACGGTCTTGTACAGGTTGCATATCCTCTCGTTGTCCTTCATCTCCTCGATGATCTTCTCCGGGTCGGAGCCGCCGCTTACCTTGATGAGCAGGAGGGCGCGGCAGTCGTAGCCCAGCTCCTCGTCCTCGATGATGCTGACGTACCCCTTGATTATGCCGCTCTCCTCGAGCCTGCGTATCCTGCGGGAGACGGTCGGTGGGCTCGAGTCTATGATCTTGGAGATCTCCCTGACGCTGAGCCTGCTGTTCCTGGACAGGAGCTCCAGTATCCTCTTGTCTAGGTCGTCGTACTCCAAAGGGGTTCAATATATCGAATTGTTCGTGGTATCTAAGCCTTTTTTTAGATGGGGCGTCGTCCGGTCCCAGAGGTAAATTATTTATGTTTATAGCATAATTTGAGTGGGACATGAAACATTGTTTCATTGACGTGTGATTATGATGGCGAAGAAAAATCTGTTGATACTTGGGGCCGGCGCCGCCGGCTCCATAGTGGCGAACAAGGTGACGAGGGAGCTCAGAAACGAGATCGCCGCGGGTAAATACGGCGTGACGGTTCTGGACAAGAGCGACACTGCCTACAACCCGGCAGGGTACACCTTCATGCCCTTCCACCTCCTAGCCCCCGAGGACATTATGCGGCCCATGAAGAAGGTCATAAGCCCAAGGGCGAACGCCTACTTCGGTGACGACGGCGAGGTCACCAACGTGGACCTGGGGAACCGGAAGGTGTCCGTGAAGAGCGGCAAGGAGTACTCTTACGACTACCTGCTGATAGCCACGGGCGCGAGGCTAGCCCCCGAGACGGTTCCCGGCCTTGTGGATGACTACAACACCTTCTACACGATGGACGGCTCGCTTGCGCTCAGGGAGAAGCTGAGTACCTTCGACGGCGGAAAAATCGTGATCACGACGCCCGAGATGCCCATCGCGTGCCCCGGGGCGCCCAGCAAGTTCACGGTGCTCCTCGACGACTACCTCAGGTACGTGAGGACCGGGGGCATCAGGGAAAAGACCGATATCACGTTCCTGTGGCCCATAAATACCGTGGGGCCGCCGGTCTACGACAAGAAGGTGATCAGCGGCTGCGAGGGGAGAGGCATAGACAGGCGGTACAACTTCAAGACAGAGTCGGTGGACCCCGAGGCGAAGACCGTGACGTCCGCGGACGGCGATACGGTGGACTACGATCTCCTCATCTCCATCCCGCCCCACAGGGGCGCCAAGGCCATGCTGGACTCGGGTATAAGCGACGACAAGGGGTGGCTGCCCACAAACAAGTACACCCTCCAGTACAGCAAGTCGCCGTCGGAGAGCTACGACGAGGTCTACGCCATAGGCGACGGCGGCCCCATCACCATGAACAAGATGGGCATCAACGCCCACTTCCAGGCGCTGAAGACCGGCCAGAACCTGATAAACGACTACCACGGCAACGGCGTAAAGTCCATCTACAAGGGCGAGCAGGGCTGCCCCATAGTGGAGTCGTCCTACACGCCTTCGACGGACGGCAAGGCGTACATGGTGACGTGGACTTACGGCAACCCAGCCAAGTCGTTCACCTCGAGGAAGATGGGGTGGCTCATCTACAGGATGTACTACTACATCTACTTCGATCTTACGGCGAAGGCGATAATGTAGGTGATGAATGTGACAGAGAAAACTAGTAGCGGAGTAACCCTGGAGCCCCACACCGTCGAGTCCATGGTCGAGCTCATAGACACCTTCGGGCTCATCATGACCTTCCTGAACGACCAGGCCATACAGGACCTGGCGGGCATGATGGCGCAGCTGCTGAAGCTTGTGAACGGCCTCACCGGGAGCGACATAGTCGACCTCCTGGAGGCGGCGCTCATGGACCCTGAGTTCGACAAGGCCATGATCGACGCGCCGAAGGTGGGCATGTTCGGCATCCTGGGCGCATTGGGCGACGAGGACACCCAGAGGGGGATAGGAATCCTCCTCGCCCTGGTGAAGGCTCTGGGGAAGGCCTCGACAAGATAGCCTAAAGCTTCCATTTTTCTTCCCTTTTATCATTTACTACCAAACATAGGAGGAAATCCGGTGGTTACGACCCGTAGAATTTAGATTCAACATCATACCTATTATCGGGGGACGAAAGTGGAACACTCCATCATCGTGGAAGGCCTCACAAAGAGGTACGGCGATAAGCCGGCGCTCGACGGCGTCAGCTTCAAGGTTGAACGCGGCGAGGTTTTCGGCTACCTCGGCCCCAACGGCGCGGGTAAGTCCACGACCATAAACATACTCTCGGGGCTCATCGAGCCCACCGGCGGCACAGCCGTTATAGACGGGCACGATTTGAGACGCGAACGCGTGGAGATCAAGAGGAAGATAGGCGTAGTCCCTGAGGCGTCCAACCTTTACGACGAGCTGACTGTGCGGGAGAACCTCGGCTTCGTTTCGAAGCTCTACCATGTCCCGAGGCGGCTCCGGGAGGAACGCATAGCCCGGCTCCTGGACTCCTTCGACCTCGACGAGTACGGGGGCAGGCGCTTCGGCAGGCTCTCTAAGGGCTTGAAGCGGCGGGCCGTCTTGGCCGCCGCGTTGATCCATGAGCCTGACATACTCTTCCTCGACGAGCCCACCTCCGGGCTCGACGTCGTGAGCGCGAGGACGCTGCGACGCATGATCGAGGGGTTCAAGGAGAGGGAGATCACCGTCTTCCTCACCACCCACTACATAGAGGAGGCCGGCAGCCTCTGCGACCGCATAGCCATACTCGTCCGCGGAAAGATAGTGACGATCGACACGCCGCAGGCGCTGGAGGCCGCCGCCCAGGAGATGCCCGTCCTGGATGCCAGGGTGGAGAACGGTGAACGTTTGACGGAGGAGGCTCTGGGCGGGGTGCCGGCGCAGGACATCAGGGTCACGGGTGACCGGGTCAGGATCTACACGCGGGACATACCGGGAGCCATAAGAGCCCTGTCCCGTGTCTCCGAGGAGCTGGGGTTCTCCATAATGGAGCTGAACACCGTGAAGCCCAGCCTCGAGGACGCCTTCATCCGGCTCACGGGGCTCTCCGCCGACCTGATGAAGACCGAGAAGGAGGGTAGGCGGTGAGCGTCGCGGAGGAGTTCGAGGGTGTCGTCGCCATCGTGGAGAAGGACCTGAAGGCGTACTACTTCAAGCCCCCTAACATAAGCTGGGGCATACTTTTCCCGGTGGTGCTGGCGCTTGCGTTCAGCCTCAGGAACCCTGACGGGTTGACGGAGCTCGCCCCCGGCCTCGTCGCTATGGCGGCGCTCTTCGGGACCACGAGCATGGAGGCCATCGTTATAACCTTCGAGAAACGGGTGGGGGCGTTCGAGAGGCTGCTGCTGGCCCCTGTGAGCCACGCGTCCATAATGCTGGGGAAGATACTGGGAGGCGCCGTCTTCGGCCTAGTCATCTCGGCTGTGATGACGGTCCTCACCACAGTCTTCCTCGGAGCCCGGATGACGGACGTCCTCGGGTTCACGGCGGCGCTCCTGTTGACGGTCGTCGCCCACTCGGCCCTCGGGGCGCTGGTCGCCGTCAGCGTGAAGGAGGTGTTCGAGGCCCAGACCCTCAGCAACTACTTCCGCTTCCCCATGATATTCCTCTGCGGCGTCTTCATTCCGTTGCAGCGGATGCCCCTCGTCCTACGGTACGTTGCGCGTCTGCTTCCTTTGACGTACTCCGTCGACGCCTTCGGGGCGGTCATGGGAGGAGACGGGGCGGGTCTCCTGCTCGACCTGATCGTCCTGACCGGCTTCTGCTTCGTGCTGGTCGCCTCATCCGTGCGTCTCCTGAGTAGGAACCTATGATCAGAGGAGAAGCCCCCAGCTTGACGGTCGCCCTGGGAGAACCCTGTCTCCGGTGCATCCTTCCTCCTGCCCTCGGACACGGGTTCTGTGGCCTGGTTTCGGTCATTCCATGAGTCTGAGATACTCCTCGCTGGGCATGACGTGGCCGTACATCAGGGGCCAGCCGTGGCTCAGCAGGTGCCTCTTCTGATCCTGCTTTACGGGGTCGTCCATGGACTCGACTAAATCTGAGAGGATGATGGTGAAGAATCCCCTGCCCCAGCCGTCCACGATGGTCGCGTTGACGCACCCGTCCGCGTAGAACCCCGCGACCAGGTAGGCGTCGGAGCCTATGGCTTCTCTCAGCTGGGGGTTGGTGAAGGCCGAGTAGCTGTTCTTCACCACTACCTGGTCTCTGGGCTTCACCTCTATCCCCGGCTGGAATTCCGAGTACTCCTCGACGTGCTCGGTGACGTAGAACGCCGCACGGGGGTTCTCACGGTAGAGCCTGTTGATGTTGCTGGGCAGGTTTTCCTCTGTCCAGGGGACCGGCTTGACCCAGATGACCTTGCCCCCCATGGCCCGGTGCCGTTCAGCGAACTCGTTCAGCCTCGGGATCGTCTCCCTTACCCTGCTGAAGCGTATGTTCCATTCGGGGCGCTCGTATTCTCTGCCGCAGCACCCTTTAACCGGGTCGACGACCACGAGGGGGTGAGGCTCCGCTTCTTCCTTGATCATCTCGGTTAGTCGGTTCAAGTGAGAGCTTAAATCCTTTAGGCATCCGCCGTGGAAGGCCGTGACGCTGCCAAAGAGGGATACGAGGAGTACACGATGACCGTTGTTTAACGTTTTAGAACGCTTGTTCAAATACGTAGGATGATATACGCGGTTTCTTCATTTTTACCTGAAACCAGTAACGAGGAATATGCATGAATGGAATTAAACGAATCCTGAGACCCTCAAGGAGAAGCATGATCACCGCCGCGGCGCTCGTTGCGCTGCTCTTTTCGGCGTACATGGTGGGAAGCAAGTACATACCCGGCGGGGGCCCCATGACCCCGTCAGGGCTCAGCGCCTCGCGTTCATCCCTAGGTGAGACGGTGACGCTCACGTCGGGCGCGAGCGACGCCGTCGCGGCTACGGCGGCCGCCGAGGCGGCTTCGGTGGCGGCGGACGCAGCGAAGGCCGCGTCCGCGAGCTCATTGACGGTGTGGTTCGACGTGGGCTCCAACGGCGAGGCAGAGTACGAAGTGGAGGCTGTTGAGCTCTACGCGGAGAGGCTGGTGGTCTTCACGGCGCGGCTGGAGCTGGTGGTCGAGGACGTGGAGGCGACGGTCGACGCGGTGAGGCTGTTGGCCGAGAGCCACGGCGGCTTCGTCTCCAACGTGAACACGAGGGACGAGAGGGGCTCCATCACCATCCGTGTCCCCCAGAGAAGGTTCCACGACGCCGTCGAGGAGATCGAGGGGCTCGGAGAGGTGGAGAGCCGCAACCTGCAGGGCGAGGACGTCACCGAGGAGTACGTTGACCTCCAGGCGGAGCTCACCAACATGGAGCGACAGGAGGAGAGGCTCCTCGACATAATGGAGATGGGCTCCACCGTGGAGTCTGTTCTCAAGGTGGAGAAGGAGCTGGAGCGGGTCAGGGGCCGCATCGAGAGCCTCCAGGGCAGGATCAACTACCTGGACAGCAGGGTGGAGCTCGCCACCATCACGGTTAACCTGAGCCTCGAGCCCGAGGAGGAGCCGGAGGTGCATCTGGCTTGGCTGCCGGAGGTGGACTGGGGCGAGCCGGTGAGGGCGGGTCTATCCGTCCTCTTCACCGTGACCCAGGGCATGATCGTCATGGTGATAGTTCTGGGTCCCTTCGCCGCCGTCGGCTACGGAGGGTTCAGGGCGTACAGGTACTTCAGGGGTCACAGGGTGCCGGAATCCGAGGCAGGAGCATAGACACCAAACAGATCTGTTCAAGCAGCAGCCTCAAATCCACGTAAAACCAGCTGATGATCAGTTATTGATCAGGTTTTTCCGGATCATATATTGGCGCTGTCCACCCCTGATCATGTACCAGAGCAGGTATGCAGCGAGACAAGAACACCCCGACCCCGTCTTGGAGACGGGGGCTGGTCGCCGATCTGGTGATCCACCTCGTGCTCGAGGTCACCGTAGTCAGCGGCATCGACCACCTGCTGAGTAACACGGCGGCCAGCCTCGTCATCGGCATACTTCTCGTGGAGGGCG
>CAZTZC010000043.1:0-15189 GCA_964618045.1 uncultured Candidatus Bathyarchaeia archaeon
CAGAAACACCCCTTTTATATCTAATTATATACAAAAGTGTCGTCCACCGAACACAAAAACGCTGCCCTAAAAACGCTTAAACACCCTCCACCCAGAAAAAAATTTCTTGTTATACCAAGTAGCTTGGTACAAAGGTAGCCTGGGGGAAACTAGATAAACCCCCCTTCAACATCCAAAGGGACCGATAGTTGAAACACAGACACGCCATCCTCGTGGCCCTCCTAGTCTTGTTTTCGATTTTCCCAGTTGCATACGCGGCTTCCCCTGTCAAGTACAGGTATACGCTTACGTACAGCTTCGAGAACAGGGGCACGGAGAGCATAGAGCTGTACGAAGAGGACATCGCGATCCCCTACTTCATGGACACGGAGTGGCAGACAGTAGAGATAGAGGAATCCGACACGCCTCTCGGTGACACATTAACAGACGAGGACGGGAACAGCTGGGCGGTGATGGACATCCCACATACGCTGAGCCCCGGGGAGGAAGTCTCTTTCACAGTCACATACGGCATCGAGTCCTCGGATAAGCCTAGGCCCGAGATAAGCCTCTCCGCTGCGGATGGATTCGACGCGATCCCACATGAACTCGTGAACACTTACACCGACTCGACGGAGACCTTCATGAGCGACGACCCGCAAGTGTCCCAGCTGGCCCATGAGATGGCTGACGGGGATTCCACAGTGCTGGGCGCCGTCGTAAACATGATCGACTGGCTCGGCGCGAACACCGAGTACTGTAACTTCGAGGTGCCGAGGTACCCCAACGACACCGCCGCGGATGGGCTGGGGGACTGCGACGACCAGGCCATCCTCCTCATATCGATGTGCCGCAGCCTCGGGATACCCGCCTATCTCCAAGTAGGCATAGTCATTCATCCCGGCATCGTAGACTCCGATACGTCGTGGGATGGCCACCTTACCGACAGCAGAGACGGAGTCGGGTGGCATGCCTGGGCCATGATCTACGTGCCGCCGTGGGGCTGGCTCCCCGTGGACCTGACTCTGGTACAGGAGGATGGGGGCCTCGCCGTCATAACAGGCGCCCCAGAGTATGAGTCACACATCTTATCCTGCTTCGACGTAAACAGGCAGGCCTACATAGGCGACTCGCTGGATACACGAGAAAGGATCATCGAGAGCGATCTGTACGTCGAGATAAACGATGAAGCTGAGAGAATAGAATCCAACGTACTCGGGGGAGAGGTGTACCTAGTAATAGGGCTGGGCATAGCGGTGACTGCGGCCATCGTGCTCATGTTCATGTCTGATAGACGATAATGCCATTGGCTATCTCAGCATCGCATGGGTAGAGGTTCTTCGGTAACTTGAAGTAAGGCAGAAAAAGGGGAGGCATTCAGCATATGCTACAGCACTGTCTTGAGGGAGACGGGGTCGCTGGGAGGAACACATCTCCTGAGCCTCCTGAACGCGCGGAGCTCCTCCTCTCGCCCCATCCTGGAGGCTTCTATTCCCTGCCTCAGCACCTGAACCGCGTCATCCATGGCCCTCCGCTCGACGGGGAAGGGAACCCCGTCCTTGCCGCCGAACGCGAAGTTGAACCTGACTGGGTCGCGCCAGCTGGCGCTGTCCCCGTAGACAAGCTCCGCCACCAGGGCGAGGCCTCTCACTGTGCCGGGTCCGACTCCCCGCATGGAGACAAGCTCCTCGTAGCTACGGGGCTGGAAGTTGTAGGCGGCTCTCACCGCGTCCCAGTTGACCGACCGGGGCATCACGAGGGGCTTCCGCCCCGTCCATCCGTCGAGCCTTGACTGGCCCCCCGGCAGAGGCTTAACCAGCATCCTTCTAAGCCTCTCGGGGCTCTCCCTGACTATGTCGACGCAGGTTCTCTGGTTCTCGGTGCTCTCCCTGCTGGTCATGTTGAGTGCCTTGTCTAGGCGGGTCTCGCAGAGTATGGCTCCCTGGGGCTCAACGATGAAGCCTCTGTGGTCGAGGCCCCAGTGGTACCGCCTCGCGTTGGCCAGCCCCTCGTTTATCCCCTGCTGGACGACGATCCAGTCTCCGTCCTCTGTGAACATGAGGCAGTGGTGGTAGAGCTGGTACCCGTCCTGGACGAGGCTGTTGTCGACCTTGGCGGCCATCCTGCTGGCGTATACGAGGCCGTCTATCTTCCGGCCGCTTAGGCCGAAGACCTGCCCCATCTCACGTATCTCCTGAGGCGTCTTGAGGCTGGTCCTGCCTTTGCCACCGCACACCGTGACGCCCATGTTCTCCCGGTCCATGGCCTCCTTGAGGGCGCCGCAGGTCACGGTGGTGGTGCCGCTGCTGTGCCAGTCGTAGCCCAGGACACAGCTCAGGCTCTGAAAGAACCAGGGGTCGCTCAACCGCTCCAGGAGTCCCCTGCGTCCGTACTCGTCTGTCGTTATGTCCACGATACACTCCACCAACTGCACCATGCGGCTGAACAGCCACCTAGGCGCCTTCCCTCCGTGAAGAGGCAGCACGGCGGAGCCCGTGTATCCCATATGAACCGCGGAGCCACAATGGGTTAAAACCGTTATCCACCGAACTCGAGGTGGGACGCGAATGAAAGTGCTAAAAGCGTAGAAGCCTCTGGATTCACCCATGGAAGCACCAACCCTCAAGGACATCATTCTAGCGCGGAACAGGATAAGGCCCTATCTCCTAAAGACGCCTTTCCACACCTACCCGACCCTGAACGAGTACCTGGGCTGCGAGGTCTACGTGAAACACGAGAACCACCACCCTACGGGGGCCTTCAAGATCAGGGGAGGGATCAACCTCATCAGCCAGCTCCCGGAGCAGGAGAGGGAGCGGGGGGTCATCACGGCCAGCACCGGCAACCATGGCCAGAGCATCGCCCTCGCCAGCAAGATTTTCGGCGTCAATGCCGTCGTATGCGTCCCGGCCGGCGCCAACCCCACCAAGGTCGCAAGCATACGGAGCTACGGTGCCGAGATCGTCGAGCAGGGCAGGGACTTCGATGACGCTAGGCTGAACGCTGAGCGACTGGCCAAACAGCACGGCTACAGGTACATCCACAGCGGCAACGAGCCCCTCCTGATAGCCGGCGTGGGCACCATGGCTCTTGAGATGATCGAGGACCAGCCCGATCTGGACTACGTGTTCAGCCCGGTCGGGGCGGGCACAAACTGCGTAGGCGTCAGCCTCGTATACAAGGCGTTAAGCCCCGAGACCAAGGTGGTCGCCGTACAGGCCGAGAACGCGCCCAGCGTCTACAGGAGCTGGAAGAGCGGGAGACTGGAGTCGACCGACTCCGCGAATACCATAGCGGACGGCCTCGCGACGAGGCAGGCGTTCGAGCTGCCAACTAGGATGCTGAGAGACCTCGTGGCCGACTTCATCCTCGTCTCGGAGGACGAGATAAAGGAAGCCGTAAGGACCTACGTTGAGAAGGCGCACACCGTCGCAGAGGGCGCCGGCGCCGCCCCCCTGGCTGCCGCCACGAAGATCAAGGATCAGTTGAAGGGCAAGAAGGTGGGGCTGATACTCAGCGGCGGAAACATGACGTACGAGAACCTGATGAAGTGCCTGACCTAGCCTATCAGGCGTCCGTAGCGGTCCACTTCCTGTCTTCGGACCCTGGTGCTGCTAATGGGCTTACCGTCTTCAGCCAGCACCATGGTGATGACGAACATGAGCAGAGGCCGCACCCCACGATCGACCCTCATCTTGTTTATGACCTCGGCGGTGGGCTCCGTCTCCTCGCTGACTATAATGCCTTCGATGTCGTCGCTGTCTACTGTTGGCCCGAATGGGTCGTTGAGGGGAACGATCTTGGCCCGCTCATAGTATCCCCTCTCCCGGAGGAAGTTCACTACGTCTCGGCGCCTCTTCTCGTAACAGTCTATCTTGTGCTCCTTCTTCAGTGTGGCCGCGAACTCGTCCGTGGTGATGCCTATTACGGCTCGATCGCCGACGTTGAAGGTCTCCTCGAGGAGGAACCAGTGGCCCTTGTGCAGCACGTCGAAGGTCCCGCCGACGGATACCAGCTTGAGCCTGTTCTCAACCAAGAAGCAAGCACCTAAACGCAGTATGGAATGGAGCCACACAATTAAACTTTTTCACTTCACTGATAGTGAAAAAATTTTGGTTAGTCTGCTACGAAGCAGGTCATGGTGGTGTTGATTCCCTCGACTTGTCTGATGTTTTCTATGATTATGTCGTGCAGCACGGTGGTGTTCTCGCCTTCGATTATCACGTAGGCGTCGTACGGCCCGTAGAGGAAGTGCGCCTCAACCACCCCGTCTATCTTCTTTAGCCTCTCAAGCACCTCTGTTCCCATCCCCGGCTCAAGGGTTAATAGAACCAAAGCTTTATCCATGGACACCATTAACCCCTTGGTAGCTCCCCAATATAAACAGTCTAGGGCTCCGCGAAACCGTTATATCCTCTGATTGGTTCATTGAACCGAAAACGAGGTAGATCATTTGTCCTCTGAATTCTCGAGCCGTATATCAGGATTCTACAAGAAGCCCGTCGAGGAAAGAATCAGCATCATAACAGAGAAGGTGGGCCTCACGCCAGAAGAGGTGGAGACCCTGAAGTCCAGGGGGGGCCTCACCATGGAGGCAGCAGACAGGATGACGGAGAACGTCGTCGGCACCATAGCCTACCCGTTCAGCGTAGCTGTGAACTTTAGGGTTGACGGCAGAGACTACTTGGTGCCCATGGCCGGTGAGGAGCCCAGCGTCGTCGCCGCGGCCAGCAACATGGCCCGCCTAATGCGGGATGGCCCTGGCATCGAGGCCGAAGCCACGGACCCCGTCATGATAGGCCAGATACAGGTGCTCGATATTCCGGACATGGACGCAGCCGTGAAAGCCATAGAAGACAACAAGGAGATGCTTATCGCGTCCGCCAACGAGCTGGACCCTGTACTGGTCAGGTTCGGTGGAGGAGCCAAAGACATCGTGCTGAGACCCATCGAAACCGAGGATGGCCCCATGCTCATCGTCCACCTCATCGTGGACTGCAGGGACGCCATGGGCGCCAACGCCGTCAACACCATGGCCGAGGCGCTCGCACCCACCATAGCCGAGCTCGCTGGAGGAAGGACGCTGCTCAGGATAATAAGCAACCTGGCCGACAGGAGGCTAATCACAGTCAAAGGAAAGGTGAAGAAGGAGGACATCGGCGGCGAGAAGGCTGTAGACAACATAGTCTCGGCTTGGGCCTTCGCGGACGCCGACCCCTACAGGGCGGCCACCCACAACAAGGGCATCATGAACGGCGTCGCCGCCGTGGCCCTCGCCTTCGCACAGGACCACCGAGCCATCGAGGCAGGCGCCCACGCCTACGCCGTGAAACACGGCCAGTACAGGAGCATGAGCAGGTGGAGCAAGGACGAGAACGGTGACCTTGTAGGCGAGATGACTCTCCCCATGGCCGTCGGCCTCGTCGGAGGCGCCACCCGGAGCCACCCCATGGCACAGGTGGCCCGGAAGATACTGGGCGTGGACAAGGCAGTGGACCTAGGCAAGGCCATGTGCGCAGTCGGCCTAGCCCAGAACCTAGGCGCCCTCAGGGCCCTCACACAGGAAGGGATACAGCACGGCCACATGAGACTCCACGCCCGGAACCTGGTGGTGATGGCCGGTGCCTCAGACAAGATGATCGAGGAGGCAGTCAAGCTTCTCATCGATTCAGGCGAGATCAGGTTCCCAAAGGCCCAGGAGATAGTAAAGAAACTGAAAAACCAGTCCTAGGTAACCTTTTTGACCATCGAGATCGACGACGCCGGCACAGGGGACATCCTCTATGGCGTCGTCATAGGCGCCTACAGGTCTGAGGACGACCACTTCATATACGACATGATCGACGTGAGGTACTTCCAGGAGCCGGTATACGACAAGAAGAGGCATCTGAACGAGGCTCGCAGGATAGCCTTAAGGCTCGTCGACAGGCTTGGGCTCAAGGAAGAGGAGAAGATCATCATCTGCACTGGAGACGTTCTCAACGAGGCGGCTGAGGCCCTAATAGAGCAGTACGGGGAGGAGCGCATCGAGCGGGGAAAGATAGAGGGACGCGCCCAGTTTCTCGTGGAGCAGGCGTACACAGACGAGCTCCGTAACATCGGCTACGAGGCCCGGGACGACCGCACCGAGAAGTGGGGTAAGAACTTCTGGCACATGTACAACTGGGTTAGGAAGGACCCGGAGAGAAGGCTCCGCTGGACAAAGTCTGCGTTTCCTAACCTCAAGAAGTATCCGCTCTTCAAATAACTAATTTCTCTATAATCTTTTATTTCATCAAAGATAGTCTAACTTGAACCGAGATGAAGCCCTGGCTCCTCAACATACTCGCGTGCCCCATCGACAAGCACCACCCCCTCGACGCCTACTTCTTCAAGTGGGAAACCGCCGAGGAGGCGCTTGAGAAGATAAACAGAGACGCAGGGATCACAACTACCCACTTCAAGAAACAGTATGCCCATCTGGCCAAGCAGATAGCCGACGGCACCATAAGCCCACCCGCGCTGGAAAAGATCGTGGACGAGACTGGCTCCTCCCACTCCCAGGAGCTGTACGCCGACGCCAAGAAGTTCCTCAACCTGTTAGGCTTCGAGAAGAGCCACGAAGAGAAGAAACTGTTGAAAGACTACCCGGAGGGGATAGACATACTCTACAGGTACCTAAACCTCGTCGAGGTCGAGGAGGGCCTCCTACACTGCCCCAAGTGCGGCAGGTGGTACCCCATAGGCAGCGCCGTCGAGACTATCCCAGAGCTCATGCCAGATGACCTCCGGGAGAGGGAACGGGACTTGGAGTGGCTCACTAAATGGAAGGACAAGGTACCCGAGGAGATACTCAAGGAAGGTAAGCCCTTCACGCTATGAGGCCTTCTTCTCCTGCTTTCCGAAGCATCCAGTAACCCATCCCCAAGGATATAACTGTGAGGGCCAACTCGGGGTAAACCCAGCCGTACCCGAGGGTGGCTAAGGCGACGAAGTCCACCAGGAAGTGCAGGGCAACGGCTCCCACGAGGTACCTGACGTCTCTTCTTCTGAAGTACTCTAGCACCATGACTGACAACCCTATCTGAAGCGTCATCGCTCCAAGCCTCTCGTATAGCCCCACGAGCGGCAAATAAGCGGGGGACATCAGTATGGATGCCAGGATCGGCTGAGGCAGATAAGATGGGTTGATTAGCAGCAGGATGCCTATGGTCAGGACGTTGATTCCCACGATGAACACTGACTCTATGCCGCCGTGACCCGCCCCGTACATAAGCCCCTCTTTGAGCCCGTGTTCATCAAACATATACCTGTAGGCTATGTAGCGGGCCCCCTCCTCAAAGACAGCGGCCGTCAGTGAAGGGAAAGCAGCTAAGATGAGCATGGTCATGGTGTTCCCAAAGCCCTGCGTCAACACGGCGGAGTAGACGTACTGGTTCAACGGGAACCTTATGAGGGAGGCGAGGAACATCAAGGCGCCGACGAAAAACCACCTCCAGCTTACTCCCAATCGACGCCTCAACATGAAACCGAGACCAAACGGAATCAGGGTCTCTAAGGCTCCCGAGAAGACGTAGACTGCTCCCCTTATCACATACATCTGTTTCACCTCATACTGTGTTTTTCCATATTTAACCAGTTGATGAAAGTTCTTCTGATCCATCGACGATGAGCAATGTCTTCTGTGAAGGTTGCCCCCGATAATTGTATAAAGGTAGTCAGGAAATACTAACACACGGTGTATTAGTTGAAGTTTAAACGGTATCTCTCGTGCATCGACACCCACTGCAGCGGCGAGTCCACCCGCGTACTGGTCGGTGGAGTCCCCAAGCTCATCGGGAAATCGATGCAGGAGAAGCAGAAGTACTTCCAGGACCATTATCACAGCCTCCTAGGCACCATGCTCAAAGAGCCCAGGGGCTTCGAGGGCATGCTTGGCGCCGTGCTCACCGAGCCTTGCCACCCCGAGGCCGACGTCGGCGTCATCTATCTCTGGACCAACGGCTACTTCAGCGCCTGCGGCGACAGCACGTACAGCTGCAGCGCAGCCCTCGTGAATACGGGTATGGTCGACGTCAAGGAGCCCGTGACCAACATCACCTTCGATACGGTGGCCGGCCTCGTCCGCACAAAGGTCGAGGTCGAGGACGGGGTCGCCAAGGCCATCTACATGCAGGGGGTCCCCAGCTTCTACTGGAAGACCATGAAGTTCGATATCCCCAAAGTCGGGGAGGTCGAGGCAGACATCGCGTACGGCGGCCTCTGGTACGCCTTCGTGAACGCCGACAGCATCGGCTTAGAGCCGAGCCTCGAGAACAAGGACTACTGGATCCCCCTGGGCTGGGACATGAGGAACTACATCAAGGACCAGATCAAGTTGGATCACCCCGAGTATCCCGAGCTAAAGATACTGGACCTGGTTACCTTCTACACAGAGCCCACGAAGAAGGAGTACACGAGCAGGCACTGGAACGTGTTCGGGCCCAAACAGAGCTGCCGCAGCCCCGCCGGCACATGCACTAACGCCCGCATGGCGGCCATGTACGGTAAAGGTGAGCTGAAGCCAGGAGACGAGGTGAAGTTTGAGTCCACCATAAGCACGGTGATGGTGGGCAAGATAGCCGAGGAGACGAAGGTGGGCAAATACAAGGCCATTGTCCCCGACGTCATGGCTACCGCCTACATAACAGCGTTGAACCAGGTCGTCATCGACCCGGACGACCCGCTCAGGGCAGGCTTCCTTTTCTAAGCTTCTTCTTTTTTAGTCATCAGCATCTCAGGCGCGTGGACCTTCAGGAGTTCCGCCACCTTCTTGAACTCTCCGAGCGTCTTGCTGCCCTTCTTCGTCATCTCGAAGCTGTCCGTCTTCTGGCCTCTCTCGTTGTAGCCCTGGGACAGGAAGCCTTGCTGGACCAGCTGCCCGACGATCTCTCTAGCCTTCTTCTTGTTGACGTCGGTGGTCTCCATGATCTCCACGAGGCTGGTGTTACCGTCGCTGATGGTTTCCAGTATCTGCATTGACGTCTGGTACTTGGAGTGTCTCATGGACATGTGTGCTGGTTTAAATAAAAAACAATTAAAGGATTATCAGCCAGTGTTACTTAATACTGATACATATCAATGGAACAATTTCTGGATCATACGAAGCTAGGTGCATCCCATCAAGCCTATTAAATATTAGAATCTATGCCTTTCAATGCAGCGTGACTAACGTTGCCAAAGGAACAGATATTGTTAAGCGCCGGGGACCCCGACGTGGAGGCCCCCCAGTATGCGATCAACGAGGCTCTTCTCGGAATCATCGAGGGTGGTATGAACACCCACTACCCTCACTACTCGGGCTACCCTGAGGCCTTCCAAGAGGCTGTCGTGGACTATTACAAGAAGTTCACGGGAGTCGAGTACGAGCCCAAGAACATCCTCCCCGCGGCGGGCAGCAGCGCCGCCCTCTACCTCGCCCTCGCCACCGTGCTTAAGGAGGGCGACGAGGTCCTCATGTTCACCCCATACTACATGGGCCACAAGAACATCTTCGACGGCATGGGCGTCAAGATGAACACCGTGCCCCTGCTCAAGGAGAAGAACTACCACCCTGACCCGGGCGTAATCGCCGACTACGTGACCCCCAAGACGAAGGCGATCCTGCTCTGCAACCCTGCCAACCCGACGGGCACCGTGTTCAACGAAGAGGAATGTAAAGTCTTGGGAGACCTAGCCGTGGACAACGACATGGCCATCTTCGCGGACGAGATCTACCTCCACTACGTCTACGACGACAACAAGTTCGTGAGCATAGCAGGGCTCAGCGACGAGTACAAGGAACGCACCCTGGGCATAATGAGCTTCAGCAAGACCTTCAGCATGACGGGTTGGAGACTCGGCTACGACATAGTGCCAGACAGGTACCTTGAGACGGCCACCAAGATCAGGGGAATGACCGCCCCCAGGCCGGCGACGTTCGTGTTCAGGATGGGAATAGCATGCCTACGCGGCGACTTCAAATACGTCGACGAGCGGCGAGCCGAGTACAAGAAGAGGCGCGACTACTTCGTCAAGGCGGTGGATGACTTAGGGTGGCCATGCCACATGTTCGAAGGAGCGTTCTACGCCTGGTTCGACGTCCGCAGCACAGGCATGGGCAGCACGGAGTTCTTAGAAAAGCTCAACGAAAGCCAGAATATCCGTCTGAGCCCAGGTAGCCACTTCGGCGCAGACGGGTTCATAAGGGTGCCACTGGTGAAGCCCGTTCCGGTTCTGAAGGAGGCTGTGAAGAGGCTCAAGGCCTTCAAGGCGAGTCTCTAACCTCCACCTTTTATTGCCCCGCCCACATTCTGCTGTAGGCTGATGTTACGTAAGAGAAAGTCGCTGAAGAGGAAGACAGCGAAGAGACTCGTCGAGGAGCTCTCATCGGTGTTCGGCGAGATCGACACCGAGAGGGTCGAGTCCGCCATGCTGGAGGATGTAACCGTATACCTGCTGGACGACGTCGTCGAGTTCGTGAGGGACGGCGACACCCTTTTCCCCTATCTGGGCGGCAGCCACGTGGATGGGCTGCCCAGGGTGATCGTGGACATGGGTGCCATACCTTACGTCTGCAACGGAGCAGACGTCATGGCCCCGGGGATCACAGACATGGACTCGTTCGAGGCGGGCGACCTCGTGGTGGTGAGAGACGTCGCCCACGGCAAGGCCCTGGCCATCGGGAAGGCTCTGAAGAGTTCCTCAGACATTGAGGCAAGTAAGAAGGGCAGGGTGATAGAGAACCTTCACTACGTGGGGGACAGTCTCTGGAAGGCGGCCTAGATGTATCTAATCATCTCCATCTTGGGCAGGAAGTAGACGAAGGCGACGATGGCCGTACCCAGGAAGATTATTATAAAGAGCCACATGCTCCAATGGAATACCTTCCACCAGACCCCGAACTTCTCCACCCCCTGACTATAGCTTCTCTCGTAGGCGATTATGCCCTCTTTGATTTTGCGGGGGAGGTTCTTCAGCGACGCCAAGAGCTTCCCCCGTCTGCCCTGCTCCGCCACCGGCGTTCATTCCATATTGCTTAACTGGGTCTTTATTTCTTTGTGTATCTTTTGCAGCAACCTTTAAATCATAATATGAAACATTTATCATATGAAATAATGTTCATTGATGAGTTTGATGGTTAAACGAAACATCGTCCACATAGACGAGGCAAAGTGCAACGGCTGCGGCCAATGCATCCCCAACTGCGCAGAGGGTGCCCTCCAGATCATAGAAGGCAAGGCCAGAATAATGAACGACACCTACTGCGACGGGCTTGGAGCCTGCCTTGGCCACTGTCCCCAAGACGCTATAACCATAATAGAACGCGAAGCCCCCGAGTTCGACGAGGAGGCGGTCCACGAACACTTAGAGGCATTGAAAACACGTGAGACGCTGGCTTGCGGCTGCCCGACGTACCAAGTCCAGGAGCTGAAGGGTAGTCCAGCGGGACTGGAGCGCGTTGATGCGCCCGCCCAGTCGGCCCTCCGGCACTGGCCTATCCAGTTAAACCTAGTACCTGTTAATGCGCCGTTCCTCAAGGACGCGGACTTACTGCTGATGGCTGACTGCGCCGCGGTCGCATACCCGGCACTCCACCAGAGGCTGCTCAAAGATAGAAGCGTCTTGATGGGGTGCCCCAAGTTCGACGACGTCAACCATTACGTCGAGAAGCTGACAGAGATACTGAGGAATAACGACGTGAGGAGCCTAACGGTTGCACACATGGAGGTGCCTTGCTGCAGCGCGTTGAACGTCATCGCCCAGCGTGCCCTGGATGCGTCGGGGAAGATGATTCCGACGCAGCGCCTGATCGTCTCTGTTGAAGGAGATATCAAGAGCGTCTAGGCTTTTTCCATTAATTTCCATGGCGCATAAACTTTAAAGGCGATGCCCTGTGACTTAATGAGATTCGGTGAAAATTGGATGGGTATGCTTGACGATATTCGCGTTCTAGACTTCAGCCACGTATACTTCGGCCCCTACAGCACAATGATCATGGCCGACATGGGAGCCGATGTCATCAAGATAGAGCCCCCGTGGGGCGAGATCGCGCGGCTCTACCCGCCCCACTTCGGCGGCGTCAGCAGCGTGTTCCACTACCTTGACCGGAACAAGAAGGGAGTGAGCCTGAACCTCAAGGACTCCCGGGCCAAGGAGATCATCTATGAGTTGGTGAAGCAGTGCGACGTCGTCGTCGAGAACTTCAAGAGGGGCACCATGGACAAGCTGGGCCTAGGCTACGATGACCTGAAGAAGATTAGACCCGACATCATCTACGCCAGCCTCAGCGGCTTCGGATTGGATGGCCCGTACAGGGATCGCCCCAGCTTCGCGCCCATCGCCGGCGCCTACAGCGGCTGGTACAGGCTCACAGGCGACAACGTGGACCCGGAGGGGCCCCCCATCGTCCCCGCAGCCTGGCACGGCGACCTAGACCCAGGTCTATGGGCCGTCGTCGGCATCCTCGGCGCCATCAGGCACAGGGACAAGACGGGGGAGGGGCAGCTCGTCGACGTTTCCCAGCTGGACTGTATGCTGGCGCAGACTGGGGTCCAGATCACGGGCTACACTCTCAGCGGCAAGTTGCCGTGGGAGAACAGCCTGGATAGGGTGATGGGGCCTTCGACCTTCGGCGTGTTCCAAGCCACTGATGGCTATGTCTACGTGGCGGCGGACCCCAACATGCACCAGAGGCTGATGATGGCCATGGGCGTAGACGATCTGGGTACGGGCCGTACTGTCCTAGAGAACTGGGTCCGGGACAAGAAGGTGGACGAGGTAGTTGACGCCCTCGTGGCTGTGAGCGTCCCCGTGGCTCCCATACTTCAGATCGATGAGGCCATCGAGGATCCTCACGTCAAGGCGCGGGGCACCATCGTCGAGGTCGAGCACAAGACCGCCGGGAAGGTGCGTATGCCAGGGTTCCCCCTGAAGATGAGCGCGACACCCGGCACCATAAGGCTGGCGGCGCCCCTGCTGGGCGAGCACACCGCCGAGGTCCTCAAGGAGATGCTGGGCTACACCGACGAGGAGATACAGGGGCTCCGTAAGGCCGGCGTCGTTGTCACGCCTTAACCATTTTTATGCATTCTTTTATACGGCGAGACGTTTTTCAGAGGTGAGAGCCGTATGCCGGGTTTCTCTGAGCAGCGTAAGGAGATGGTGAAGCGGTACACCAGGGCCGGATATGTCAGGTCTCAAGCCATGGCCGAGGCCATGCTACGGGTGCCCCGGGAGGAGTTCATGGACTCCCAGTATAGGCAGTACAGCTACTACGATCAGCCTTTCCCCATCCCGGGGGATGGCAGACAGACCATCAGCGCCCCCTACATGTACCCCGTGAGCTATGAGCCACTGGGGCTCAGGGAGGGGATGAGACTCCTGGAGGTAGGGGCGGGCTCGGGGTACGGCGCAGCCCTGGCTAGGGAGCTCGTTGGGGAGACTGGCCTCGTCGTGGCGATAGAGATAAACGCGGTCACCTGCGAGTTCGCCCGCGAGAACCTTGAACGGGCCGGCTACGGTGACGTGAAACTGGTCCTAGGAGACGGATCCGTTGGGTACGCAGAGGACGCCCCCTACGACGCGATAAGCATCACCGCGGCTAGCCCCAAGGTCCCGCCGCCGCTCATCGAGCAGCTGAGAGCTCCGGGTAAGCTCGTTGGCCCTGTGGGAGGAGACAGGTACACTGGCCAGGACATGCTGCTGCTTGAGAAGGACGAGTCGGGGCATGTCTCTGAGCGCACCCTGATGAAGGTGGTGTACGTGCCACTCCTTGGCGAGTACGGGTGGAGGCTTAGGTGAAAGGTGCAGGGTTTAAAAGTGCTGTGTCTACTCAAAGAGGGACTGGCATGAAGGCGGGCATCGTCTCACGTACAGACATCCCAAACGCCCTGTCGCTTACGAGGCGCATCGTAGACTATCTTGGTGAGCGTGGGGTGGATGTATGTGTCGAGACCGATACGGCGTTAGCCCTCGAACTGGAAGATAACAACACGAATCTCTCCGATCTGGAGGGCGACTTCATGGTCACGGTGGGCGGCGACGGCACCATACTCAGAACCGCGATGGAGATGAAGACATCCGAGACACCCATACTGGGCGTGAACATGGGCCGCAGAGGCTTCCTCAGCGAGGTCACGGTCCCCGAGGCGGAGTGGGCGCTCGACAAGGTCCTGGAGGGCGACTACTTCATAGAGGAGAGCATGAAGGTGAGCAGCAGATGCCTCCAGCTCGAGGAGAGCTTCCCAGACGCCCTGAACGAGGTGTTGATCGCTTCGCCTCTACCCTCCAAGATGGTTCTGCTTGGGCTGAGGATCGACGGGGAGCACATAATAGACGTGCAGGCCGACGGGATACTGGTGTCCACACCCGCAGGCTCCACCGCATACAACATGTCGGCTGGAGGCGCCGTCCTGGCGCCGGGCATCGACGGCTTCTCCATTACGGCGATCTGCCCTTACAGCTACTTCAAGAGCATCGTGGTGCCGCCTGAGTCCATTATAACCCTTGAGCTCCTCAAGCCCCGGGCGGAAGCCATCGCCATCATCGATGGACGGTCTTTCCACTCGCTGCAGCCGTTTAACACGGTAGAGTGCTACGCGAGCGAACATGTGACCCGTTTCATACGATTTTGGTCGTTCTACAGCCGCATCCAGAAACGGATATTAACCATCCAGTCCAAGTGAGCCCAGGTTGTACGCGCTCATACTGGATTCCTCGGCCTTCATCCAGGGGCTCGACCCGCAGAACGAGGCAGCGTACACAGTGCCCCTCGTCGTCGGTGAGCTGAGAGACGGGTTCATTACGGCCCGGCTTAGGAGCATGGAGTCCACGGGGAGGCTCAAGGTCGTAGAGCCCGAGGATAGCTATCTGGGCGTTGTTGAGGACGAGTCGCTGAGGATGGGGGAGTCCCACGCCCTATCGGCGACAGATAAACAGGTTCTGGCCCTCGGGCTTCAGCTAAGGGACACGATGTTGGAGCCGGTCATAGTGTCCGACGACTACTCTGTGCAGAACATGGCGGAGGCCCTCGGGCTCAGGCACAGAGGCCTGGCGACCCCGGGCATCAAGAGACAGTTCACATGGACCCTGTACTGCCCAGGCTGCCGCCGAGAGTACGCCGGGCCTCAGCCCGATGGTGTCTGCCCGATATGCGGTACCGAGCTCAAGAGGAGGCCGAGCAGGAAAAGAGGCGTCACGCGTCGAGGCGGG
>CAZTZC010000044.1:0-15169 GCA_964618045.1 uncultured Candidatus Bathyarchaeia archaeon
CAAGCTAACATCATTAAGAGGAAGACCAATTATAATATCGCTTAGAGTTACGTGCGCAGCCTCAAGAAGCCTCAACTCGATCATTTTTCGTCTGGGACTGCCAACACATTGTTGACGGCTCCGAGAATCTTCTCCGGCGTAACCGGTTTCATGAAGAGTAAACAATCCTTGAACCCAAGCGATTCCACGATCTCGATGGATTCATCGTAACCTGTGACGAAGATCAACCCTATCGATTCATCGAGCTCCCTGAGTTCGACAGCCACCTTATCTCCACGGATGTCAGGCAGAAACATGTCCAGCAAGGCGAGGCTGAACCTGGATTCCCTGGCTTTTTCTACCGCTAAACTCCCTCTCGAAGCCGTTTCGACGACGTAACCTTCAGCCTCCAGTGTCCAGCGGAACAGCTCAAGGATGCTCTGATCGTCGTCCACGACTAGAATGGAGTGATCCATTGAGAGCTTAGAATATTTATTTTTAGAAAAACAATATGGATCATAAAATTATTTTCACGAACCAAACCGAGTTATCGGTTAAAAAACAGCGTGAAATACTTTTAATTTGCCTATAGCCATTTTTTTATACTTATTTGGGATTGCCTCTAGACTAAAACACATATAGATTTGACATGCCAAGAAAAAGCAACACGTCTACCATTCCTGGCGGCCTGATGCTGAATAAGGATACATAAGACAGCGAAAACTGCCTTTCATTCATAGGTGATGACGATGAGTCCGCTTATCATACTAAGAAGACCTAATCCTTGCATTCAATCTCAATAAACCATTTTCCTAGGTCATCATGGTTCCGCCCAGCTTCATCGTATTCATGTTGGGAGAGGAATAGAGGCATATGCATGAAAAACTTAAACAGATGTGAGATAAACGTTGATGTGGGAAAAATTAATCGTAGAAAGGAAGAGTTACGAGAGGCAGAAAATGAGTTGAAGAAAAGGAACCCTGAATGGGTAAACCAGTTCATAAACACGGCCACCCATGAGCTGAGGAACCCACTCACCTCCATGAAAGGTTTCTTGGCGCTCATCAAGACGCGTTTAGAAAATAAACAGGAAAACCTGGAACTCGATGAGTTAAGGCAGATGGTCGACGTCGTGGCCAGGAACACGGAACGGCTGGAGGCCTTGATAAACGACACTATGGAAATGTATCACCTCATCGATGGTACATTGGTCTTATACATGGCTGAGCAAAACGTTGCTGAGTTTCTTCAGTATCTCGATGACGATCTGGCGCCCACCCTAGATGAGAGAAGCCAGCATCTAATGGTAGAATCCGGTGTTGAGTCCCTGGTGTTTGACAAGTTGTGCCTCGTACAGGTTCTCCGAAACCTCATCCACAACTCATCCAAGTTCAGCCCCGACGGCTCAACCATATGGCTGCGGGTGCAGAAAGTAGATGACGCCGCTAGGTTTAGCGTCACGGATGAGGGCATCGGATTAAGCCCGGAGGACATACCGAAGCTGTTCAAGCCTTTCCCCGACATAAGGAAACCGGGCCACTACGAGGGAACAGGGCTAGGGCTCAGCATCTGTAAAGGCATAGTGGAGCTCCACGGTGGTGAGATGTGGGCCGAGTCTCCAGGCATGGGCCGGGGCTCTACTTTCAACTTTATCATACCGGACAGCAGTCTAAGTGAATGAGCCTCCTGTCGCCTAGAATTAGCACGCTACCGAGCCGACGGCAGTTAGTAGCTCATGCTTTTCTATGTGGTGAGTCTTTTGAAGGTGATATCGTTAATCCGGACAGGCTAGAGACCGGAATCCGGCCTCGTGAAGCAGTGTGTAAGTTCGATAATCCTTAAAATAGGTTTTTCTAGGTATCAAAAGGTACTGATGGAGGCGGAGAGCCAGTTTAGCGACGCGTTACTTGATAAGCGTCTCCCCGGGGTCAGTAACAAGAAGATATTAGTTGTCGACGACGATTTAGACATCAGGAGCCTGCTAAGACTAGTCTTCAGCAGCGAAGGTTATACAGTGCTGCTGGCAGAGAACGGGGAGGATGGCATCCGCCTGGCTCGAACCGAGCGTCCCGACGTTATCTTCCTGGACCTTCTGATGTCTGGCCTCAGCGGCCTTGAGGTCTGTAAGATACTTAAGAACAACCCAGTGACCGAGGACATACCGGTGGTTGTGGTCACAGCCTACAGCCGAAAAAGCGACATCCAGCTGATCAAGCAGTCTGGGGCGGACTGGTTCGTCAAAAAACCCTTCGAGAACAAGCAACTGTTGGAGCTGGCGGCGAAGCTCATCTACGAGGACAAGGAAGAAGCCGGCTCTCCGGTCATGTTCGGCGCGGACATGACTACTCAATCATATCTGATGTCTATGATCCACGCCTACATAGACGAGTCTATGAAGATCTTCCCGAGCGGCTTAAACAGCAAGATGATGGAAGGTTACTTCAAGGCCTTCATCCGTTTCTTCAATCTGCCAGTACTCATGGAGGACTCCGAGAAAGTGCCTCTGGAAGAGTTCGGCCGTATCTTCAATCCTCCGGCATTTGTGCAAGACTCCGAGAAGATGCGCTTGGAGGCTGTGAAGTCCAAGTACATCGCGGTTCTCAACGAGATGGGCTTCGCAGACAAGTTCATACTGATAGAGGACCCCGACATGTACATTTTCCAGGTGATAGGATGCAAGTACACCGAAAACTATCACCACTGTATAAAGAGCAGCAGCTTCATATGTCCCTTCGCCTTGTTCGCGGGTGCCCTCATCCAATCATACATGGACCCCAGGATCCAATTATCCAAGACGATATTGAAGAGAGGTGGCTCCATTACCATATATAGAAAATTAAAGTTAAGAATCAAGGATTACGTTACAAAGCCCGGCTAAACTACGTCCGAGTTTTTTTCGCTTGACCGAGCTCTTTTTCTTTAATGTTTGTTCCTCGGCTCATGGTCTATCCGATCCTTCAGTTTTTCGATCTCGATAGCAGGTGAGGCACGTTTTCATTTATTACCTGCTAAACCAAATTGAGATATCTAGACTCACCTGTAAATAGATTCCTCTCAGAGAGGCGGTGTTTAGTGTTCGTAGACCATCCGCCTTATCTGGTCCAAGTCGAGGGGAGGGTACCCAGAGTAATATTTGCTAACGTAGCCATAGACATCCATGCCCTCAAGGTACGCCTCTATACGTTGGGCCCAGAAACCGTTCCTATCCGAGGCGTCGCGCTCCGCGACGCCCTTCTCGCCGCTCACCTTCCGCCTGTCTCCCTCTAAGCGTATGTATACGTAGCCAGCTGTGACCCTGTCTATGATGGGCAGCCACGGATGCTCCTGCTGGACGATACACACCCCCTGCTCTGCGAAGGCGTCGAGGCTGCCCTCATTCATCCACGCCCTGTCCCTGAACTCTACAGCGTACCTGTGGTGCGCGGGCAGAGTGGAAAGGAACTCGATTAGCGTGGGCGCTTCGTCTGGCTTGAAGCGGGGCGGCAGCTGCAGGAGAAGCGGCCCCAGCCTGGAGCCGAGTAGCCCGATGCTCGACATGAATGCGTCCAGCTTCCCCTCGGGAAACCTCAACCCGGGGCTGTGGCTGATGCTGCGCGGAAACTTGGCCGAGAACACGAAGCCCTCCGGGACCGCGGCGGCCCAGCTCTCCACCGTCTCTTTACGGGGGATCCTGTAGAAGGTGCTGTTGATCTCAACCGAGTTGAAGTGCCGCGAGTACTCCCCCAGGTACTCTTTCGGCTTGAGGCCCTCGTAGAGATCCCAGAACCCGTAGCTCCAACCCATGGAGCCTAGATACAGCCTCCCAGGCATAATGACACCGACTCATTCATCTATCTTGAATAGAAGCCATTCGTTCCCTTTCGTTCCCCCCGTCCTTATCAGTTCGTATCTCCCGTTCAGCCTCTCCCCGCTGAACACGACGGTTATCTTGTCCTGCCCCCACTTCACCGGGACATAGAAGCCCGTGTCCCAGATGCTCACGCCGCCGGCTCCGTACTGGCCCTCCGGGATGACGCCCTCGAAGCCCCCATACTCTAGGGGGTGGTCCTCGGTCTTCACGGCGAGGCGCCTGACTCCGCTCTCCAGCGGGACACCCTTGGGGACAGCCCAGCTCACGAGGACACCGTCTCTCTCCAGCCGCAGGTCCCAGTGCGTGCGCCTCGCGTGGTGCTCCTGAACCACGAAGCTGTTGCCGGACCCGGAGAAGGCTCCACCCACGGGCTCGGGTGTCGCGCCGAAGTCCCGTCTCCGGTAGTAGTCCTCCAGCTTCTCAGGCTTCACCTGCGCCAGGCTGCACAGCCTGGGAGGCTTGTCGTCTCTGAACCCCTGGAAACGCGGCGCCCTCAGCCGGTTATCCACGGTCAACATCTGATACCCGATCTGGGCCACGAGCCTGGGCTCGACCCAGACGGTGCCCTGAGGTATGTCCGGCTCGTCGAACCACGGCGCATCGACCCTGAGCCCGTCGAGTGCTTCACGCGTTTCACGCAACTGGGTGTCCGAGAACCCTGTGCCCACCCTACCCACGTAGACCGGCCCACCGTCGCCGTAGAGGCCCAGGAGGAGGGCACCGAAGGAGTTCTCCCTGGCGCCCTCTCCGGGCGTGTACCCGAACACGACACAGTCGCAGGTCTTCACCTGCGTTATCTTGAGCCAGTCGGCGCTCCTGACGCCGGGCTGATAGGTGCTGCTCTTCCGTTTCGCGATTACTCCCTCGAGGCCTCTCTGTGCGGCGGCTTCGTAGAACTCGACGCCGCGGCCCTCGACGGGGATGCTTCTGGTGACGTATCGCCCGTCCCGTAGCCTAGCCTTGAGTGTCTCCAACCTGTGATCCAGCGGCTCGTCGATGACGCTCACCCCGTCGACCTCGAGGACGTCAAACACGACGTAGGTTGCCGGGCTCGTCGCCACCAGCCTTTCCACCTCCCTGGGTTCGCTGGTCTGGGTCCTCCGCGCCGCAGCCTGAAAGTCCGCCTTACCCTCCCTGAACACGATTATCTCACCGTCCAGGACAACGTTCTCACAGAGTTCCTTCAGCTCCCTCAGCTCGGGGAACCGGTCCAGCAGCTCCACGTTGTTCCTGCTCCGTATGCTGAGGCTGTCGGAGACGTAAGAGACGGCCCTGACGCCGTCCCACTTGACCTCAAAAACCCAGTTGGGGTCGTCGAACGGCCTCTGGGCACGGCGGGCGAGCATCGGCGAGTAGAGGTTCATGTCTTCTGCAGCTGTGCCAGGGTGTCTCTGAGCGCCGTCATGAGCTCCCTGACCTCCTCGGTCTTGGGCTCCTCGACGGCTATGACCTCTCCCTTCATCTTCTGCTCGACGAGCCCCTCGACGCGCTCCTTGAACGTGTCCTTGAACTCGGTGACATCGAAGTCTCCGGTGAGGTTCTCCATTATCTTGAGGGCGATATCCAGCTCCTCACGGGTGGGCTCCTGCACCTTGCCTATCTCCTCGTAGCTCCTGGGGTCCACAACCTCGTCGCTGTACCGCAGCGTGGTGAGCACCAGCGAGTCCCTGTAGTGGTATACCAGCACGGGGTACTCCTTGGTGCGGAGGGTGAAAGTGCCTACGCCCGCGAGGCCCTTCTCCCTGAACGCCTCCAGCAGCAATCCGTAGCTGTCCTCGCTCTTATCCGGGACCAGGACGTAGCTCTTGTCGAAGAAGACCCTGTCCACCTGGCTCAGCGGGACGAACTTCCTCAGACTGATCTTCTTGTTGGACTCTGGGCGGAGGGCGTCGAGCTCCTCCTTGGTGAAGACGACGTACTCGTCTTTCCTCACCTCGACGGCCTGCCCCACGTCGCTCCAGGGCACCACCTCCCTGTCGAGGGTACAGACCCTCTCGTACTTAAGGGGGCAAGCGTCGTCCTTCCTGACGTACTTGAAGCTGAAGCTCTCGTCCTTGATCATCGTGTAGGCCTTCACAGGGACGTTCACCAGCCCGATGCTGATCCTGCCCGTCCACACGCTGCGGGTCGAGGGCTTGCCCTTTAAGACGCTCATGTCTGAAAGTATCAACGGAGCGGGGTATCTTAATTGTTCCCTACGTTATCTCCTGTGGCTCGTCCCAGATGTCTCTCCAGGGGTCCTCGGTGAGCCCGGGCACATTGTATATGTTGAAGTCGAAGGGCCTCACAGAGGGAAGAGCGTCCCAAGTGACCGGGGTGCTCACGGTGGCTTCCCTGACTGCTCTGAGGCTGTACGGCGCGACAACGGTCGATCGTTCGCTGTTCTGAGGGTAATCGATGAGCACAGTCCCGGGGACGTTCGTCTGTCTTCGCTCGGAGACGATGAAGCCGTGTCTGGCGGCGAGCTCCTTCGCCATCTCATGCACATACCCACTGGTCTGCATGAAGCTGTAGATGGGCTTGACGTGGATCAACACGTGGACCCCCTTCCGCCCCGAGGTCTTGACGTACGGCTTCACACCCCTTTCGTCGAGGGCTTCCCTGATGATCATCGCCGCCTCGACGGCCTCGCCTATACCCGCCGGAGGCTCGGGGTCCAGATCAAACAAAACGAAATCGGGTTTCGACGTATCTGTGACCCTGGACAGAGGCATGTGCAGCTCCAGCGACGCGAGGTTCGCGAGCCACAGCAGGGTATCCAAGTCGTCACATACTACGTAGTGGGTATCCTTCTCCACCGATTTACTGTACTTCACAAATGTCCTAACCCAATCCGGGGTCCCGGATGGTGCGTCCTTCTCGTAGAAGCCGTCCACCTGTATCCCATCCGGGTACCTGGTCCTGACGAGAGCCCGATCCCTAAGGAAAGGCAGTATCCGAGGGGCTACCCGGATATAGTACTCGACTACGTCCTTCTTCGATAGCTTCAGCTCGGGATACATAGTCTTGTCCAGGTTTGTGAACCTTACGCGGGTCATATCCTCCATGAGCCTCACCCACTTGATAATCGACGTTGTTTGAAACGTATCTCCAACAAATAAAAACCCTGAGAAGACGGGGTCCTTCTTTGAAAACAGAGGATAAGACGACGGGGAGCCGAGATCGATATTATGGAAAAAATTTGACTGTTTAATCAGTATAGTATCGATGAGAGGATGTTCCTGAGTCTTTGAAAGAGCGTTGCATAGACTGCTATCAGGGACGCGTCCTCGTTGAATTGTTGAGTTAAAACGTCCTTATCTGAGACGATGCTCCCCGTTTCGTCTAGCCAGTGATCGAAGACGTAGATTCTTATGGCATGAAACTTGAAACGCTGTGGAACTATGCGATGGATGCCTTGTTCAAGCTCTAGACTCACCGGGGTGTAATACGTTGTGCCGTCAACGCGTACCCTGATCTCTAACGGATCCTGGTCTGCGGTCATCGCGTCGATTTCCACTGTCGTGGGGGTCTCGAAGGCGTCGACGAAGACCGCCCTAAGTCGATGGTCGTCATCCATAGCGACTGTGATGGTTTCACCGTCTGGAACTCTCGCGCCGTCTAGAGTCCAGTGACTGAACTCGCCGAGCGTCTCCTCGGATTCCCACCGTATTGCGCTGACGTCCACCGTGAATCCGCCCTCATAATCGTAGTTGCCGGGGGGAGGAGTAGTTGAGCCGGGTCCATCGACAGCTATATTCAAAGAATACGTCTCGTCTCTCTCCCTCCAATACTCGATTTTTCCACCGATGACAGTCATCCAGATCTTGGTCCTCATCAGATCCATGGGCTGGACTTCGAAGGGATCTTCAGTGAGAACAACGAGATCCGCGTACTTTCCCGGAGTTATGCTTCCCGTAACGTCTTCCTGGAACGTGGCGTAGGCTGCATCGATGGTCATCAGACGGATAGCTTCCTCCACGCTCAGTCTCTGTGCGGCCATCCACTCGGGTACAGGCGTCCCCCAGCGTAGCCCCATGCGAGTCACTGAGGTGTATAGACCCGAGATGGAGGGGGATCCGAACCAGCAGTATGGGTAGTCCGAGCTTGCCGCACACGGCGTACCAGAATCAAGCAGGTCTCTCCACCGGCCGTTCCACTCCGCTCGCTCGGCACCAATAAGATCGATGTTATCTTGAACGAAGTCAGAGGACGCCCAGTTGTTCTGGAACGAAGCCACTATGCCCTTCGCCGCCATCCTTTCAATCAGGTCATCGCTTATGAAGTAGAGATGTTCGATGCGGTGACGATAATCTTCATTTGTTTCGTCTCCGAGCGCCGTCTCGTACGCCGTCAATACTTGGTCGACGGCTGCGTCTCCCATGGCGTGGATGGCTATCTGGTAACCCGCTGCGTGTGCTTCGCTCACAAGTTGATTCAGCTCGTCCTGTGTGAAGTACAGCGTCCCATAGTTACTCGGGTCGTTTACGTAGGGGTCCCGCATCGCCGCCGTCCCCCCAGATACCCCTCCATCGGCGAACATCTTGACGCCCAGTACACGGACCATGGGGCTGAGCATTTCACCCGGTGCGTAATCCGTGTACCAGTCCGTCCATCTTTCGTGCTGCCAGCTGAGTCTGAGATAGAGGTTCACCCTCAACCTGATTTTTCCTTCTTGGTCTAGAGCAAGTATCTCGTCGATCAGCTCGGGGTACGTGAACAGCTGTGTGATGGTTGTGTAACCGTTCCTTATCGCCATCTCGACGGCTTCCTCCATTGAATTCACCTCCACCAAATCATTCAACCTGTGATCATGAACATCGATGAACCCGGGGAGAAGCGCCCTACCATCTAAATCAATGACCTCAGTATCCGCCCCCGAATACTCTAGTATCTCTTCATCGCTCCCAACGTCAACGATGACGCCGTCTCTAACAAAAACTGCCTCTGCTTGGGGCAGCTCGTCGTCCATGGTATACACGACGCCGTTGTGATAGATCTGTTCGTCAACGCTATGGGACGTAAACGTCAGAAGTTGATTGTCTGAGAAGTAATCATATTCGTCCTGTGTGAAGACAATGACCTCGTGCTCGCCTTCAGTGATTGTCTTGCTAAGCTCGAAGTGTCTATACCCCTCAGCGTCTACCCCAGTAAACGTCATCTCCTGCGGCGGTTCACCGTCGACACTGATATAAGACTGCAATATGCCAGTGTAAGCGTCAAGAACCCGAAACTCAAGCGTGACCGTTGATCCACTTATCACTGAGCCCTCAGCTGGGTTGATGTACTCTATTTGAACAGGTTCCGGCATGAAGGGCTGCATGTATCGCCCGATAGCGTCAACGTAATCGGTGCCATAGGATTCGTCTGATGGCTGGAAAGGTAAAGATGTTGGGTCGATGGGCTGGCCTGGCTCAACCTGCGTCCCTTCGTGCCACTCGTTCCAGGTCTGAACCATGAAGAAAGCACAGTCGCTGGTGCTCATAGTGCCTAAAGCCTGTTCGAACTCCGAGACGCTTCTCCCGAGCCTTGGGCTCTCGTCAACAAACCAGAACCCAGGCGACACAAACGCGGAGTAGCTTCCCTGTTCTTCGTAGCGCATCGCCGGGGCGTATTGATGCCAGCCGTCAGAGCAGTGGCTATAATCCGTGTATCCTCCGAACACCTTTAGCACGGTGTAGACGTTCCCGAGTCTGTTCCTCACCTCGTTCCATTTCTCGGCGTAATCGACGCCGTCCATGCCGTCTGCCCAGACGAAAACAACTATTTTACCGTCTATCTTGAAGTAATGGGGACTCTCCCCGTAATTTTCGGCGATGTAGGTAACATCGTCGCATATCTCGTCGATGGAGGGGTCTCCGTACCCCTCAGGCTCGTAATATATGCACCATTTCAGGTCTCTGTAGGGGCAACCGGGGCTTGGCATGACCTCGTTCATTATGATATCGAACGCCTCATCGGTGTAGTCGTCGACGCCCCACCATGACGACACCGAGACCCGTATTCCCGCCGTCTTCATGAGACCCAGTTGCCAGTTGATGGTCGAAACGTCTTTACTGTCATAGAGCTCCGAGCCGGGGTCAAACACGTCTGGCTCCGTATCGGGTAAGTAGTTAGACGACCAGCTATCCGGTGGATTAGTCTCGAAGTCTCCCCAGTGCATGTTTTCTCCATACCATGGGTAAAAGAACGTCGTGACGTACGGCTCAGGTAATGGATGATATAACCGCGTCGGGGTTCTGGGCACGGTGAAAGAGTCTAGTATCGTTCCCTCTGGAGTAAAAGCCGTTACATTGACGTTTTCTGCGTCAACCTCGACGTTACAGTAGTGATAAGTGCTGACGGCGACGTCTCCGTCCTGCCATATGGGTGGGTTTGAGTCAATCTCCGCGAGCTCTGCCCCGCCTCCACCGGTGGTTACATACTGAATGCCGTCTCGTAACGTGTGATAGTACAGGTGGTCATGACCCGTGAACACCAAGTCGACTCCCTCATCGATGAAGAGGTCATGAAGCTCGGCTCTTATCGTCTCAGCCTCAGCCCACCTGTCAGGTCTATCCGCGCGAACGGAGTACGGTGGACGGTGAAACGTCACTATGATGAAATCGTTTAAGGTGTAGTCCTGAAGGTCTGTGGTTAGCCACGACCTTTGTTCCGTTGAGAAGGTGAAGGTCTGACTCCCGCCTATCACGTCATCGAAATAGTCCTCGGTGTTGAGGAAGACAAAGTGTATCCCGCCGTAGTCAAAGGAGTAGTACAGCTCGTTCTCCCCGGGTTCATCTATCACCGAGGAGTAATCAAAGTGAGCCTTGTAGGTTGCAAAGTCTTCTTCATAGACATGATATTCTTCGGTGTATTTCTCGTGGTTTCCCACTGCGCCATAGATTTGGATACCCAGCGTTTTAACAGGTGTAATGGAGTCCTCAAAATAGGGCCAATGAGAGGCGACTCCACCCTGAACAACCATGTCACCCGTATGAATGACAAACTCCGGGTCATGCATAAGGAAGGCATTGATCACGTCATCGTGTATGGGAGAGTCTCCAATTCCATCTACATCAGCCCTGGTGTCACCGTATACAATGAAGTTGTATTCGGGTTGAGCATTACATAATTGAACGCAATATGGCAGCTGAAGAGACGCTAATCCAATTATCAAGACTAGACAAAGTCTATTGGGAAAATTCATGGTAGACAAAAAGAGGGATTATATTATTTAATACTTTTAAAAAAAGACTAGAATGCATCTATGCATCTTCCTTGAACGGTACATCGATACACATCCGTTTAGCTAAAAGTACTAGTTTGGATGCTGGTTTGAAATATATGTAATTCTTCATCTTAATTGACGGAGTGATCGGTATCCCACGAAGAATACTGGTTGAAGATCTGGGTTCTCTCCTCGAACTCTCTCATCATCTTCGATACGTTAGAGACGAAGTAGCCTAGATTAAACGTCGAGACTGCGGCACAGGATATCAACGTCAACTGGTAGGTATTCGTCAATGACAACTCTGGGAGACTGACGTTACCAAGTATCTGGGGGTTCATGGCCGCACCCACAACGCAGCATATCAAGACGACTCCGATAATGAACACCTTTATCAAGACTTATCGTCCGAACCGAGAAGAACCTAGAAATAAGAATAGTGGATGATGAATCGAGTTTAATCTTCACGATGCAGCATCTACGATTTTAAAAAAATAGGTTTTTACAGTTTGAGGAGCCGTTCCGCGTTCAACGAGTATATTAGGCTCTTCTGGAAGCCCGTGAACACATCCTCGGCCTCTATCTTCTCCACCTCGCGGCGGAGCAGGCCGTATGGCGAGTTACTTCCCATCAGTATCCTGTGGGTGCCCACGGGCTGCACCGCCGATGCTGTCATGCCCCCCGACATGTGGGTCGCCGTGTCCAGGTACACGTTCTTGTGCCGCGCCGCGATGCCAACGTGGTCGTAGTACATGCTGCTCAGGATGAACCTGACCTCAGGGTACTTGCTCATCAGAGCCTCCAGCGGAGCGATGTATACCCGCATGGTGTCCTTGTCGTCGCTGTGAAGCCACACGGGCATCTCAAGCACCAGAGCGCACTCCACGAGCTCGTGGAAACGTTTAGCCTCGTGGCCGACGCCGAACCGGGGGTCCGTGACCACGCCCCTGAAGCCCTGCTCCTTGTACCTGTACATGAGGTCCGTCATCTCGGGCAGCCGTGGGTTCATGGTGAAGAACCCTATGAGCCTGTCCGGATACTTGTCCACGGCCTCCTTGACCACCTTGTTCTGTTCCCTGAAGTCGGGGTCGGTGGTGAATGGAAACACGACGCATCTATCGATCCCAGCCTTCCCCATCTCGTCAACGAGCCCCTTGGCTGTCCTGTGCTCCTCATACGCCGGGTCTACGCCGATGTGGTTGTGGACATCTATCTTCATAGCTTCACCCCCACCGACTTGAGGAGGGCCACGGCGTTCCCGCCTAGCACCTTCTCCTCCTGCTTCTTCGGCAGCTCCAGGCATGTGACGCGGTTCAGCGCGTCCTGCGGCTGCAGCCCGCCCCTCACGCTCAGCGTGTCGCTGGCATACATGATCCTGTCGGGGCTCACCTCATCGATGAACCGGACGATGTTCTTAGGCAGCACCAGCGCGCTCGTGTCCACGTAGACGTTGGGTTGCTTCCTGCAGACGCTTATGGCGTCGTAGCTCAGGTACTCCCCGAAGTGCTGCATCACCATCCTCACGTCCGGAAACATGGACGCAAGGTCCCCCAGGATCAGCGGGTTGCTGTAGTGGGTCCAGTCGCTGTGGCAGACAGGCAGCACACCCAGCTCCCCGATCTCCTTGAACACCCTCTGAGCCGCCTTGTTGTTGGCGTGGTAGTGCATGGAGCTGAACCGCATCTTCACGACGCGTAGCCCCGCGTCCACGAAGCGGTGAAGCTCCTTGATCGCGGCTTCTCCCCAGCTCGGGTCCAATACACCCGCCCCGATGAAACGGTCGGGGTATTTCTCAACCATCCTCATGATGTAGTCGTTGTCTCTACTCATTGCCTCAGGCGTCTCACTAGCCAGCGAGAACAGGCCGAAGACCACTGCCTTGTCTATCCGAGGCTTGCAGGCTTCCATCTTCTCGATGAACACCTCAGCAGACAAGCCGCGCCTGTCCTCGCCCGGCCAGTTCGACCACACCCACTCCGCGTCGGGCCTCTCCTCCGTCAGGTGCACATGCATATCCAGTACCAGATAAATCACCAAATTACATTACATCTAAGAGGTTAAAAAATTAGATAGGAAACCAATCGCCACGAACATCATACGTGAATTCCTACACGTAGAACATATGGATGCCCCCCGCGGCAAACCACTCAACAGAATCTAAAATAAATAGACAAAATAAAGGAGGACGTAAGGCCCTTGTCCTGGGCCTGAGACTCATAAACGGCTTGCTAACCGTCGGCTTCGTATCACTTTATGAATCGTGTTACGTCAACCCGAGTAGATGTCGATGAACATGAGAAGAAGCCCGATCAGGATGACCACGAACCAAGCCTGTCCCAGTACACTGCCTTCCCTCAGGCTTATGCGGACATTGTGATGGCCTACGCCTCCCATGGATAGGAGGGCTAGCCCAAGGAGGATCGCGGCCACGCCGACGAGGAATAATTGTCCCATCAAGCCACACCTCCGAGGGGCAGTATAAAGGGGTTAAGCACGTCCCTGTAGAGGGCGTGAGTGGACGTGGAAACCCTGATCAACCCCGACAATCACGGCTCCCACTGCTGACGGAGGCCAGCTTACCCATGGAAAACTGGTAAATAGATGGAGGTCAGCCTGACTTGTAGTTCGCGTAGAGGTCTATGAACGCCAGGCCGATGACCACGTTGAGGGCCGCGTCCAGCAGAGCCGAGACGAACGGCACGTAGCTGATCACGAACGACCCAACTATCGACACAAGTAGGATGAGCAGCACGTCTCCCAGGTCGGCCCTCAGCACGTCTAGGGACTTGGAGACCGCGTTCGTTAAACCTGTCTCGTCCATGACCATGACCACGAACATCAATATGACCACCGGGATCAGTATTATCGTGACCGCCATCAACCCGCCCACTATGGCCGCGACGATGAACTCCACGATCCGGCCCGTGACGTAGCTGACGCTCTCACCCAAGTCCAGCGGCTCCTTCTGGTAGGCGTCCCGCGACATGTCGATGGACGCGAAGTTGAGCACGAAAGTTATTATCGACGCCACTATCGAGAGCAGCGCCGCCGTGTACCCCATCGAGCCCATGGTGACCCAGTAGATGGTGGCCCCGATTACGCCCGACAGAACAGCGGGCACGAACACCATGGGCTGAGAAGCAGCGACGTTGAAGCCGACGGTCAGGTGCTCCACGTAGCTTCTCTTCTCCTCGCCAGCTGTTGAGGCCCCCTCCTCACCCTGATCCAGCCTTGCCCCGCAGGTGGTGCAGAACTTCGACCCCTTGACGATCTCGTTACCACACTGTGGGCAAACCTTTTTCTCCTCTGTCACAATCCTTCCCAGCTATGTAGTTTTGCTATTGATATAAACAATTTTTCTTCGTCTCCAATGATCCAGGAGACGATCCTGTATCTATACGCCGCAACCAGACTCAAGAAAGTCATCTACTTGCTTCGAAGTTGAATTGGCGGAGATAAGTTGAGAAGAAAAATGATAGGACGCCGAGCCCCAGGAAAGCCGCCATGAGTACCCCGCCGAGATCCCATGCCGCGGCGGACCCTGTCAATGAACCGATTGTAACCAGCAGTAGTGCTCTATGCAACTTAGCTCCGAGACGAATCAAATCCCTGATCCCTAGCAGGTTCTTCCTCCACGCCTCCGCCGCATACTTCACTGCCTCCCTATGAAGCCTGAAAAGTTCTTCATGGTAGGCGTAAACACCGCTCTCATTGACCCTCGTGATGATGTCGCCGTCCGCCTCGATGACGGTCACCGCCAGTAACGTTGACGGCGTCATCGTATACACCTTTACGCTGTCGAAGACCCTTACATGGCTCAAGACCTCCTGCCTCCCAGCAGGGGTGAAAAACTTTTCTCTGAAATCCCTCAATCTCTCAAACAGCCCCAAGTCGCTGGGGGCGACGACGGAGGAAAGTCTCGACTCGAACCCCTGTACCATCTTCTCAACAAGTTGTTCACTCAACGCATCCAGTGATGGAAGCATTATCAGTATGTTCTCATAGCCGTCGAGGGAGACCGACAGCTCGCCCTCGTTAAAACTGAACGCGTCGATGTACGTCAACGAGGATTCCTCGAAGAGACATGGGGTGGAGGGTTCATCATGGCTTAGACAGTGGATAACAGGTCCTTGAGGTCGCTGGCTATCTCC
>CAZTZC010000045.1:0-14901 GCA_964618045.1 uncultured Candidatus Bathyarchaeia archaeon
TGGAGCCCCGAGCGGGATTTGAACCCGCGGCCTACAGCTTACGAGGCTGCCGCTCCGACCACTGAGCTACCGGGGCGCCCTTGAAGTTATGAAAGAAACAGAATTTAAGAGATGCGGTAAAGAGTCTGCCGCTTATTTAGAGTAGGATATTATGCCCTTCTTCATCAGCTCATCTATCTTGTCGTCGTCGAAGCCCATGAGCTCCTTCAGCAGCTCCTTGTTGTGCTCTCCCAGCAAGGGCGCCGGGGTCCGTAGCACGGGTTGGGTTTCACTGAACTTTAGTGGGAAGTTGACTAGCTTTATCTTACCCGCCAACGGGTGCTCTAGCTCCACGAACATGTCTCGGGCCAGCACGTGGGGGTCCTTCACCGTCTCGTCTACGTGGTAGATGGGGGCGCAGGGTAGGCCGATGCCTGTGAACAGCTTCACGGCCTCGTCTCTGGTCATTTCCGCCACCTTCTCCTCCATCATCTCCTGGCTGATGTCGTCGAGCTCTACTCCCATGTGCTGGACGATCCTGTCAAGTGCCCTAGGCCCGAACGCGGCGAGCCTGATCCAGCCGCCGTCCTTAGTCTTGAAGATACCTCCCGCGCCCCTGCCTCGGGGGAACTTCTCCCTGAGCTCAAGGGGCTTCATCCCGGATAACAGGTAACCAGTTATAGCGGTGTTGTAGGCCACCATGCAGTCCAGCTGGGCGACGTCGATCATCTGACCCTTCCCCGTCTTGTCCCTGTACCTTAGCGCTGCGAGGATCGCCATGACCGCCATGGTACCGGGCCCCAGATCTCCGTATGCCTGGGCCATCTCCACGGGCGGACCTTTTGGGTCTGCATTCTCGCCGGTGAGCATGGTGTGGCCGCTCATGGCCTCCGCGATCATGGCGTAGCTCCTCCACGATGTGTAGGGGCCGTACTGGCCGAAGCCGCTGAGAGCCGCGTATATTATGTTTGGGTTCAGCTCCTTGAGAACCTCGTATCCGAGCCCCAGACTCTCCATGGTGCCTGGGCTGAAGTTCTGGACGACCACGTCGCTCTTCTTCACCAGCTCCTTGAATATCTCCAGTCCCTCGGGGTCCTTGAGGTTGAGGGTGAGGTCCTTCTTGTTGATGTTCAGGTGGTGGAACGTGTAGCTTGCCCCGCCGAAGAGAGCCCCCTCGGCGAGCCTGTCTACCGCCCCCCAGGGGGGCTCGATCCTTATCACTTCGGCGCCCATGTCGGCCATCATCATGGTGCACCATGGACCGAACCATACGTGGGTGAGGTCGAGCACCCTTATGTCTTCAAGAGGCATCTTCATTCTTTGTGGACTCCAATCACTATACGACCGCTGATGATAGTATATTACTTTTACCAAAATACTGAAAATTTAAACACCTGACAGGCAACAAGGTTCTGGACAAACATGATGAAGGTCTCGGACATCGGGGAGAGGAGGCTCATAGAGCGGATGATGCGTCACCTGACGCAGATGCCGGGGATGCCCATACCGTTCTGGGACGACGCGAGCGCCCTCAGCCTCGGCGACGGCCGGGCGCTGGTCATAAACACTGACATGCTGGTCTGGGAGACCGACATACCGCGGGGGATGACGCCCTACCAGGCGGCGCGTAAGGCCGTGGTCATGAGCGTCAGCGACCTCGGCGCCAAGGGCGTTCAGCCCATCGCCTTCATGCCCAGCATAGGGCTCCCCAGCGACCACCCAGTCGCCAGCGTGGAGGAGATGGCTAGGGGATTCGAGGCTGGAGCCCGGGAGTACGACGCCTACGTGGTGGGCGGCGACACAAACGAGGCGTGCGACGTGGTGATCTCGGGGGTCGCGCTGGGCATTGCCCAGGAGTCTAGGATCATGAAGAGGGCTAACGGAGCCGGTCCAGGTGACCTGCTCGCCACCACGGGGGCCTTCGGCCTCACCTCGGCGGGCTTCAAGCACCTCCTAGAGGGGCTGGAGATACCGGGCGTCATGGAGAAACCCATACTTGACAGCATATACCTGCCTCGGGCCAGGGTCAAGGAGGGAATAGCCCTAGCCGAGACAGGGGCCGTTACGGGATGCATGGACTCCAGCGACGGCTTGGCGGTGAGCCTCTACGACCTAGCCAGAAGCACGGGCACAGGGTTCAAGGTCACGGAGCTGCCTATGGCCCCCGCCGCCGCGAGGTTCGCTGAGCAGCATGATCTCGACGAAGCCGATCTGGTGCTATTAGGCGGGGAGGAGTACGAGCTCGTCTTCACGTTCAGACCCGAGAACGAGGACAAGATAAGAGAAGCACTGGACGGAGTCGGCTGCAGCCTCATCGTCATCGGTGAAGTCACCGGGGAGAAGGACATAGTATTGGCTGTCGACGGCGCGTTGAAGCCTATAAGGCGTGGCGGTTGGGACCACTTCACAAGTTAGCGGTCAAAACTTTATCTAACCTACGGGCACCAATACACTCATGGAGACCGACCGCCTAGTCTCGAAGCCCCTCGCCTTCGTCATCATCGGCCTGATTCTTGGAGCCAGCCTCGGGCTGGGGTCAGGATACGCCGTCTTCTACCCTGAGATGGTTGAGCGGAGCAACAGAGACATTGAGGATCGGATTAAGGACCTAGAGGACAACATAAACGGTATCACGGTCCAGATGGGGGAGATGGACGAGAGTCTGGGCTCGATACAGGACAGCCTCCAGTCCATCGTCACAATCAGCCAGGCCATAAACAGCCTAAACACCAGGCTCGGGCAGGCGGAGCAGGACCTTGCAGAGGTTAACGGCACCATAGACAGCACGAGGATGAGTCTAGGGGAAAGCATAGACGACTTGGTAGACGGCGTCGAGGAGGTGAACCAGAGGTACGACGAGCTCCATGAAGAGTGGGAGGACACCGTCCTAGAACTCGACGACGCACAGTACACACTGGACTCGCTGAGCGACAAGCTGCTGGAACTCGAGAAGAAACTGGAGATGGAGGAGGCCCTTGAGATGTTGAAGAGCCACCTAGCTAACCCGGAAGCCGTCGTCGTCACCGACATGACGGACGAGCTGTTCGAGGCCCTGCTCGGCGACTCCGAGTTCAAAGACTGGGTCACCTCGTTCGGCGAGGTCCCCGCGAAGAGCCTGCTTAAACAGGAGATCGTGAGGATGACGGGAGGCCTGGTGTGGTATAAGGTTTCGACACAGAATCTTGGCTCCATCGAGTACCTCGTGAAGGTGGAGACCTTCTTCGAGTTCGAGTTCAGCCCGGCGTCAGTGTCTATCCCCAGTATGAGGATGCAGATGAGGGGCACCGTGAACGTGGACGTCGTGGAGTTCAGGCAGGTGCAGGTAGACGCCGTGGAGATACTCTAGAAGTTGGCGCCGCCATTCGGATTTGAACCGAAGACCAACTGCTTAACAGGCAGACGCTCTGACCGAGCTGAGCTATGGCGGCTTGCGACTTTCCAATTATAGGCTGACTAATATTAATCTTTGTTGCATGAGCTTCACGCGTCGGTATACGGATGGTCTCGACATAGCGTGCAGCCTCCAAGTTTTTTATCCGGGTTAAGTAAAATAGTTGCCATGAGCCAGGGGTACACCGCGAGGTCAGGCGAGGAGTTCGGCAAGATAGCGAAGGAGTACGACAAGGGGCGTAGCAGCGAGAACGTTGAGCTCTGGGCTGCGGAGACGAGGCGGCTCGCCGGGCTCAGCGAAGCCTCGATCATATTGGACCTCGGCTGCGGCACCGGCCTATACACTGCGGGCCTCTTGGAGGAGACCGGGGCAACGACCTGTGGATTCGACCCCGTGCCCGGGATGGTGGGGCAGGCGAGGAACAAGTCGCATGGCGTTCACTGGTTCAACGCCATTGGGGAGTGGATGCCCCTGCGCCCCAGGGTGCTCGACTGCGTATTCAGCAGCCAGGTTTGGCACCACATCGAGGACAAGCAGGGCACCGCAGACGAGTGCTGCAGGGTGCTCAGGGCGGGCGGCCACGTGGTGATACGAACCATCAGCCACGAGCAGCTCCACGAGAAGGTGGTATTCAGGTACTTCCCCGAGATCAAGGCTAACCAGCTCAGGGTCTACCCGAGCAACGACGACTTCAGGCGCTACTTCGGCGACGCAGGGTTCAGGGAGACGGTGTTCCACGCCTACAGCCTCGAGCGGTACCAGCCTGTGGAGGAGTTAGTGGAGATAGCCGAGAAGAGGCTGTGGAGCATGTTCAGACCTATATCTGAGGAGGGGCTCAGGAGGGGGGTGGAGGCGCTGCAGAGGTATCGTGAGGAGTCTGGCGGCGAGTCTCTGCGGAACGACGAGCTCATCACTCTGGTTGTGGCCTCTAAGTAGTTTTATAGACCAAGAATATCACTTTGTACTACAAAGTGTTTAAATATTACAAAGTAATTTATGTTGCACAGTTGATTCGGATGAACGAGAATATCGACGTCAAGAAGATCCAACAGAAGATCCACCGTGACAGCATGAGAGACGGCGTCACGGAGATGCTCCTCGGAGTGTTGCTGCTTTCCGCGTCGCTCATGTACGGAAACCCAGGGTTCACGGTGCTCTACGTGTTCACCATGATACTCATCAACAAGGCCATGCACCGCATCAGGGAAAGGTACATCCACCCAAGGACGGGGTACGTCGAGCTCAGGAGGGAGGAGCCCAAGAGGACGGTGGGAGGCATCTTCCTCTACTTCTTCGCCGTGGGGCTCCTAATGTACTTCGTCCTCTACGTCGCCGAGGGGGCTCTACCCAGCTCAGACACGTTGTACAGGTGGATACCCACATTCCTAGGGCTCATGTTCCTGGGAGCCATGATTTACCTGAGGGAGAAGACGGGAAGCACACGCATACTCGCGTGGGGCGGATACGCGATAGCCGTCGGCCTCATATTCTCTATCTACGGGTTCGCGTCCCCCAAAGACGGGATGACTCTATATATGCTGCTGATGGGAATCAGCTTCCTGGTAGTCGGCTTCATCAAGTTCCGTAGCTTCCTCACGACGCACCCTGTCATACAGGAGATAGACGAACAACAATGGGAAGCGGGGGACACAGCATAACGAGCCACACAGAGTCCCCCGCCTTCCCAGACGCCAAGGCCTTCGACAAGACGATACACGAGCCAGCCAGGCTGTTGATGATGGCTCACCTGTACGTCGTGGAGAGCGCCGACTTCCTGTTCCTTATGAAGCAGACGGGGCTCACCTTCGGGAACCTCAGCAGCCACATGACAAGGCTCGAGGAAGCCGGCTACATAAGGGTGGACAAGGAGTTTAGAGACAAGAAGCCGAACACCAAGCTGAGCCTCACGGAGGCGGGGAGGAAAGCCTTCGAGGATTACAAGGAGAACATGAAGCAGCTCTTCGAGGAACTGTAGAGCTTTCAGTTTAAATCGAAGATATGTAACGGTTAAAAAGCCGCGGTTTCGTGGGTTTCTCTGATAGATTATGATGGACCCCAAGATGCTGGCGGAGCTGAACCAGCAGATAATGGAGGAGACGTACAGCGCCTACATCTACCACGCCATGGCCGCCGACCTTGAGCACAAGGGCTACAAGGGAATGGCCACGTGGATGCGCGTGCAGGCGCGCGAAGAGAAGATACACGCGGATATCTTCTACAACTTCATCCTGGATCGCACCGAGAAGGTGGAGCTACAGTCAATAGAGAAGCCGCCGTCCACTTGGGATGGCCCACTGGAGGTCTTCAAGGGAGCCTACGCGCATGAGCAGCACATCACGGGCCGCATCGACCACATGGTGAAGGTGGCTAGGGAGCTCAACGACAACGCCGCCTACAACATGCTCCAGTGGTTCGTGGGGGAGCAGGTGGAGGAGGAGGCGAACACCAGCGAGGCGGTGCAGCAGATAGAGATCGCAGGAGGAAACAGCAACGCCATACTGATGCTGGACAGGGAGATGGGGACCAGGGCATTCGTGATCCCAACCACGGCTCCCCACTACCCCAAGCCGGGCCAGGCGACGGGCCCCTAACCCTTTTTTTAATCAGTGAACGCCTTTACACCTGAACACACTTGTCCGGCATCTACGACGCAGAGAAGCTGATGCAGAGCATAGCCGCGGATAGGTACCACGGCGCCGAGTGGCTCAGCAACGCCGCTCTGGGAACCATGATAGCCATAGCGCTGAACGCCAGCGCGGACGACGCCGATGAGCTCAGGAAGACCCTGAGGAGCTACGCGAGGAGGATAGCCGAGTCCAGGCCCAGCATGACGCCGATAACGAACAAGCTCGGCATGTTCTGCAGCAGCCTGCCTGAGGGGGCGGCCCTCAACGAGCTCAGGGCCGCGGCGACGAAGTCGGCTTCGATGATCATCAAGGAGTCGAGGAAGGACAGGAGCAGGTTGGTGGAGAACGCGAAGAGTGTGCTGGGGGAGCCCGACACCGTGTTCACCATCAGCGACAGCAGCACCGTGGCGGACGTGGTCCTCGGGGTAGGCGCGAAGAACGTCGTGGTCACCGAGTCGAGGCCTCAGATGGAGGGCAGGAACCTCGCGGAGAGGCTTGCCGGGGAGGGGGTCAACGTGCTGCTCGTCGTCGACGCAGCCGCAGCCATGTTCATGGAGTCGGCCGCCGTCGCCGTCGTGGGTGCCGACAGCGTCCTATACGACGGCAGCTTCGTCAACAAGGTAGGCACCCGGACAGTGGCGCTGGCGGCGCGAGACCAGGGTGTACCCTTCTACGTCGTATGCTCTACTTCCAAGTTCAACGTCATGAACTACCTGGGCCGCGGCGTCGAGCTCGAGGAGAAGGACCCCTCCGAGGTGGCGGAGATCGAAGGCGTCAACGTGAGGAACCCGTACTTCGAGGTGGTTCCAGGTAGGCTCGTGACGGGGATAATCACGGAGATGGGGGTCATGGAGCCTCTGGACATCCGCCGAAGGATGGAGGAGATGCGGAAACAGGTGGAGCCCCTCTACCAGCAGCCCTAAAGACACCGCGTCGCATCTAGCGTCGTATTTCTGTGGCTACTGGCCCGTGTTGACGAAGCTGAATGAGGTGCCCGCCCACTTCCTCTCCAGGGCGCGGAGGATCGGCAGGGAGACCAGAATCAGGAGCATGGACACCGCTACCACGGCGTAGGTCGCTGCTGGCATAATAGGCATGATCAGGGCGGCTATCTCCGCCACGATCAGGGGAGGAACCACCGCCGCGCAGAACTTGAGGATGATCCTCGCGTCGAAGAACATGGTGTTGGTCCAGAGCCCCGTCAGGTAGCTGGTGACGCCTACCACGTACACGCTGGTGGCCGCCGCGAGGAGCAGCCCCAGGGGTACCATACCCATCTGGTTCTTCATCACGCCTAGCCCCACCACGTAGAGGGCCGTGACGCCGGCTGTGAGCGCGAAGTAGACGGCGAGCTTGCCCTTGACCACCTGGTCTACGGAGACGGGTTGGACGTTTAGGTACTCGTTGTGCTCCAGGTTGGTGATGAAGCTGTAGGTCATCACCCCCATGAAGCCCACGAAGCCGCTGTAGAACACGACGTTGAACCCAAGGTCCACGCCTACGCCTCTCTCGAAAACCCAGCTCATGAGGTAGATGGCGAGGAGGTGGCCGCTGAAGCTGAAGACCACGGGGCCGAGGGCTCCGCTGCGCCGCACCTCGATCCACTCCTTCGCCACAAGGGGGCTCAGCTCACCCATGAAGCCGAGAAGATGGTCGACGTCGAGCAGGCTGTCATCGTAGCGTGACTGCCTGGTTTCGTACTTCTCCTTCATCAGAACCACGCCTAGGGACGCTAAAAAGAGCGACGCCGCCGCTGCGACCACTATGCCGTGTGGCTCTCTCGACGCCCAGTAGCCGAGGGAGGGCATCAGGCAACCGGGTCCAATCACGCCCAGCGGATAGATCATGGCGATGGTGCCCGCCAGCACGACGTATAGGGCGAGGCCTGCCAGCCTGGATCTCACGGAGACCGCTGACAGGGTGAAGCTGAGGCCCATCCCCACCATGAACGCCAGGAAGGTCGTGAGGCCCAGCATGGCGACTCCTGTGAAGCTCACCCCCGCCATGGGCGCCGCCACGCCGATCCCCAGGGTCAACGGGATGTAGCTGTAGAGTAGGTAGAAGACGGCGTCCTTGGCGTAGAACACCGCCATCATCCGCCTGAAGCTCACAGGGTATGTCTGAGGCAGTTGCATTATCATGCTCACCTGGCCGAGGCGGCGGGTCATGACGTGCTCCCCGATGCTACCGAAGTTGCCCACGAAGAGGCCGTAGGCGACGCTCGCGGCGTGGAGCATGAGCAGTATCGTCGCCGTCGGCATCTGGCTCAGCAGCAGGGGCGCAACCACGGCAAGGAACGCCGTGAACACGAAGATCATGGCGGGGAAGAGCCCGGAGCCCAGGGGCCCCACCAGGCTCTGGTGTAGCCTCCACTCCTCCTTCATCATGGCCTTGAAGATGCGGACGCTAAGCGACTGCCCCACCCTCCACCGCCCTCAGGAAAACTTCCTCGAGGTCGCCGCCTTGGCTTATCTCCTCGAGCCTCCCTTGCTCCACTATGCGGCCCCGGTGTATGACGGCTATGGTGTCGCACAGCCTCTCGGCTATCTCCAGTATGTGGGTGCACATGAAGACGGTGCGCCCCTCCACCGCTACCCCTTGGAGGTACTCTCGGACGCGCCGCTGGTAGATGGGGTCCAGGTTGATGAAGGGCTCGTCGAGCAGCAGCAGCTCCGGCTCGTGGATGAACGCCGCCGCCAGCATCACCTTCTGCCGCTCCCCCTTGGACAGGTCCCTGCAGAGGATGTCCTTCTTGTCCTCCAGGTCGAAGAAGCGAATCCACCTGTTGATGCGGCTCTGGGTGTCGTCGAGGCCCCTGATCCTGCAGGTCAGCTCAAGGGTCTCCTGTGCGGTGAGGAAAGTAGGCGGGGTCTCGGCCTCGGGGACGATGCCCACACGGTGCTTGAGCCTAATGGGGTCGGTGTTTGACACGCCGGCGGTGACGACGGTGCCCGTGTCGGGCTCCAGCTGCCCTGTGAGCACCCGCAGCAGCGTCGTCTTACCCGCCCCGTTGGGACCGAACAACCCGAAGAACTCGCCCTCGTTCACAGTCAACGAGATGCCCTGCAGCACCCTCGTAGAGCCGAAGCTCTTGGATACGTCGCTCGTCTCTATGGCTGGCATGACCTTCACCGGAGGAACCGTTTCTGGTTTCTGGCTGTGGCAGCGTCTAAAATGATTATGAAATACTAAGATGAGAGCTCCAATCCACATGTTCCCTGCCTGATAACCGAAGTCTCAATCGGTGCTCCATCAAAGATAAATTACTGGGGGTGGAACCTGTGAGTCAGTGCGGCGTCCCGCAGCAACCGAGGGACCAGAGTTGAAGGAGCTCACTGCAGACGGCGTATTCGCCTTCGCGTGCTTACTTGCCTCCATATTCTACTCCGCCGTCGGAGACACCAAGCAGGCCCTCTTCTTTATCGGCTGCGCCTTAGTGTTCGTTGCCAAAGACATAGTAAGCAACAACACAGGGCTTAGTACACAGCCAGAATCCATTAAATAAAAAGGAGGATGGTCCTTGACCGGTGCTACCCCTCGGATTCGAGGGGGTTAGGGGAACCGATGTATTCCTTGACCGGGTTCGCGCCTGGAGGCTCGAGGTGCTTGGCGAGGAACTCGTATATCTCGCCCCGCACACCCTTCGAGAATCTTGTGTCGAGCCTGCTGAAGCCGTGGGCGCCCGGGGTCGGCGGGTAGACCTTGTATTCAAAGTCCCAGTTCTTCGCCTTAAGAGACTTTATCAGGTGCTCCACCTCCAGACAGTTCACGTCCTGGTCGTTCTCCGTCGTGTGAACGAGCAGCGGCGGATGAACCTTTGAGTCGTACTCGGGCACCGCCCAGGCGGGCGACCTCCGCTTATACTCGGCGTAGTTGTCGTTGCCGCTCTTGCCTATGTGGTAATCCGCCTCGAACAGGTTCCTGTAGTCCTGCGACTTGTAGCCCATGCGGGCGATGACGTCGCTCACAGGGACTGATGCGTGGGCCGCCTTGTACGCCTTGGGGTGGTTGAATACGTTGAACAGCGTATGCATGCCGCCGTGGCTCCACCCCATCACGCCTATCCTCTCGGGGTCCACGTACTCGCAGTTCTCCACCATATAGTTCCGGGCCTCGTAGGTGTCCTCCGACTCTAGGCCCCCGTAGTCTATGAGCTCGTAGAACTGCTGGCCGTAGCCCGTGCTGCCCCTGTACTCCGGGGCGATTATTATGTACTCCTGCGCGATGAGCTCCTTGACGACGTTGGAGGCCGCGGAGTTGAAGTTGGCGTGGACTCCGCCGTGAGGCAGCGTGATCAACGGGTACTTTTCGCCGCTCTTCACCGACCTCGGTACGAACGTGTATGCCACGAAGGTGACCCTGTTGCCGGCGCCCTGTGCCGTCGGGTTGGGCTGGTACTGTGAAGGCGGCCCGGTGAGCCTCACTTTGTCTATGTGGGCCACGTCGCCGACCTTGTGGTACCAGAGCACGTCGTCTACCATCATCTGTGTGGCCGCGTGAGCGTGGGCCAGGGGCGCGTACTCCGCGCCGTTGACGACGAGTTTCCTCAGGACCTTCTCGGCTATCTTCTCAATATCCTCTTCCGTTAACATAGTCTTTCGTTTAATCCTTGCATTCCCACTGTGTCATGTTGTTTGATGGGTGCTGTGGGCTATCCCCCCGTCGTGGGGTTGAGTGCGTTCCAACGCTCCGCTGAAGCGGAGACCCGTCTGGCGATCCCTCTGCACGAGTTGAGCATTTTTTATCGCTTGGCAAATGCACACCAAAAAGTAAAAAAGTGGGAGCTCTACATCGGGATAAGTCCAAGTACCTGTAAGAGATACTCGATCCTTCCCGAGAGCATGGACATCCTAAACAGGACGGTGTTGCCGAACATTACGCCTAGAGCAATCATGACGATGAGTCGCCCCAGTCTCGCCGTTGGAGCGAGCACTCCCGTATGTTCTCTTGTGAACAGGAAGTAGGACAACGCGCATATTGTGCCGATGCCGACGTAGAGGAAGTTAAACCAATCCATCATGGTCGCGCCCGACGGCGCAGCAATGGTGGAGGTAATCTGGTTGATGATGTTGGGGATCAAGGTACCGCTTGTCACAACACCTAACATCACGCCTACAAGTGTAGCGATGGAGTACCTTGATATCCATCTATACTCCTCTACGAAGACGGTGTACATGCCCAGTCCAAGAATTATCGGTATGATGAAAGCAATTTGTCCATTTAGTAATGGGGTAACCGCGATCCTGTTCGTGTTCTGAACCGCGACGACCGCTGTTATGGCAAAGGCGATGCCGATGTAGATGTGTTCAGCCAACCTGTATAGTGGATTCTCCTTGTAGAGCATGTAGCTGTAGATGGCTACGGTGAGAACCGCACCCACCCATAATCCCAGCAAGCCCCATAGCTCAGTTGGATACGCCATTTCAGCTTCCTCCTTTAATTTTATTGTATATTATTGGCAGGTTAGCTAGGATAATCAGTATTACGAAGAGTAGGTGAGTGGAACTGATAGCGTCCATTGTTGTTGTGGCTGCAGCGGGCATGCCAGCAAGTTTCTCTAGCTCAGCTGCTCCTCTCACGCCTACTGCTAAACCGAAGATGTCTCCGCTAGCGAGGTAAGGTGCAAGAGCTGAACCTTTCATCGCGATACCCATACCAGCAACAGGTACACCGTAGGGCTCTCCCCACTGCTGGATCCACTTCACTTCTCCCTCCGCCGTGAACAAGACCATGGCATAGTCTGTGGCGCTGTTGGCGTCACTCATCAAGGGTAGATCATCGATGGGGGTCCCGAAGTGGTCTGCTGGGAAGATGGAGCTCATGTCAACCGCCATTTGTGATGCAGCAGCGTCTTGTCCAGTGTAGTAACCGAGAAAAACCACGTCCGTGCCATATTCCAGAGTTCCCAGCCTTGGTACGAGTTCGTTTAAGCGTTCCCAAGACCTAGAGACGTCTACGCTGTCACCAATGTAGATAAGCCTTGCTCCTCTGTCGAGTAGTGTGTTTGTCTCTACGACAAGCCCACCCATGCACTCAGGCCAAGTGCTTACGCTCATGAAGATGTCAATTAGTACAACATCGCCTTCTTGAACTGCCGTTAGGCCATCATATAGCGCCCTTGTTGAGGGCTTAACGGTGATTGGTAGTCCTATGGGGGAAATCAGGGGCCATGTTATGACGATTACGATCAGCCAGTAGTAGATCCTTCTGTCAAGCTTGTCAAGTCTTTCAAAGATGGTTTGATTAGCCATCTATTCACCTCCACCGAAGAAGCCTCTCTCGTTACCGGTGATTACTCTGTAAGCGTACACGATTGTCCCGAAACCTGCGATCAGCATTAGAACCCTGTATCCAGGTAGTTGCCCTGGACCTAGGAGCCAGTCACCTATCACGGGGAATCCTGACCAGATCACCTCTCCGATAGGAGCATTGGTAAAGACAACGATGCATCCAGCTATGAGTAGCAGAGCTGCGTCAATGTTTCTGGCTCTGAAAGCCCGGTAAGCTGAGGATACGATGAAGAACCCTGTGCTCGCATACATGGTTTGCTCTAAAGTAGTGTATACGTTTCTGAATGCCCACTGGTACTGGGCTCCATTGGCGTTGATTGTACCCAGTATGAACACCGTTACGAACGTCACTATAGTCACTATGCTATACAGCCATCTTCCCTCTAGTCTTCTCTGTACGTTCCTTCCATGGATCCTTAACAGGCTGATGACGCCTAATCCTAGAGCGATGTTTGAGATTACTACAGCGAACTGTCTGAGGACCTCAGCGATCGACCCTAAGCTAGCGATGGCGAAGAAGTAGTCGGCTATGATTACAGCGAACACAATGATAGGTATGTATTTGAAGGCTGTTGATTTAACGAACGACACAGTATCACAACCCCAGTAGATCCACCAAGAACGTGATGCCAAGAGGAGCGAGAACCATGCCCAGGATCATTATCCCGAGAGACACGAGTTTGATTACATCTTCAGCAGCTATAGGCCCCACAGCCCCTGCGTCGCCAGATACGGCTGCTGCGGCCGCGAAAAGCTCCTCAATTATTAAAGTGTAATCCGTGCTAGCGACGAGGAAGGGTATCTGGTATAGGTTGACTGTCCCACTTATCTGCATGGCGCCCACAACGTTACCTGCTTCTGAGAGCACCACAGACTCGTATGCAAGATAGCCTATCAGGCATGCAGCGGCTGGGCTCTCTCTCTGAACCGCACCAAGATATCGAGACACCAATGAGCTCTGGTTCGCGATTAGTTCAATGTTATCATCACTGTACTCCTCGACTTTTCCTTCAACAGCGTAAGCAGTTTTGATTGTTTCCTGGATAAGAGGCATGGCATCAATTGTAACAGTGAACAGTCTGAGCTTAACACCCGCTGCTGCCGCGAAATGGGCTAGTCGTCCCAATATGGTGATGCCTGCTAGAATGTATGCTCCACTCGATTGGCTTAGTGATGACCCGATGCCAGGCATGTAGAAGATGGGTTTACCCATTTCGGCGCATCGTCCAACGGCCTCGGGTAACGCCTCCAAGGCCGCCAAGGTTCGAATTTTAAAGGCCTTGCCTTGCTCCATCATTCTTGTGAACAGGTAGTATAGGACAAACGAGCCAAACAGTAAAACGAAGGCAACGATCCGTCCGTCTTTTAGTATCATCTCATTCTTTTTTTCATTTTGCATTCCCTGTCGATAGACAACAGGGCGTTCACCCCGTCGTGGGGCATAGCGCTTTTCTGTCATCTCTCAGCATCGCTGCTTAGAGACTCATACAGCGATCTCCCAAGCGCGGGTTAACAATGTACTTTACTCTTGAAAATTTAAAACCATCCCACAAAAAACATAAATGGTCTTTATTATAAAACTGAAAGTAAATATTTTATTATAATAAAATCATCTTTAGCTAATTTCTATATTAATGGGTTGACTAATAATTAAATGAAAAAGTTACGGTGGAAAGTAGGAGAACACGGACATACCTGCAACTTAATTGCTTCTACGATTGTTGGTACTCGCAAGCTTGTCTACAAGTAGAGAAACCGATGATAGTCGTCACCATGGTCGCCGGCGGGTATATGGACCCCAAGGTTACCAGAGAGTAACCCGGACACTCTTTTAATTCTCGAAGCTCACGACGCCGGCCTTCTCCAAGACGGAGAAGAACTCGGCGACGTGCCCGGCCGAAACCGGAGCGAACTCGGCACTCACGGCGTCCCTTATCTGAAGGAGGTCACGCCTCCCGTCCACGAAGTTCAGAGCCTCGTAGGCGACGTACTGGCCGTCACGGAGAATGGCTAGATCGAGAAGCTTGCCGCAGCCGAGCCTCTCCGCGAGCCACGCCCCCCCATACAGGAACCTGTTTGGATATATGGGTCCTTTAGGAGTCTCGGCCCTGACGGGGATTCTTCCGCGTAGCGCCTCCTCCTCTGGACTACGCTCCGCTAAAGTCGCGGGGACACCCAAGGCCTCAGCCTTTCTATGGTGGAAAGCGTCGAGTTCCTCGATGAGGCGGCTGCCGTCGACGGCCAGCTTTGAGATCATGTTCTCGGTGAAAGCTGCGGCGTCGTGGTCTCCCTCCAGCCAAGGCTCTATGGCCTCCAGCGAGCGTTGCTCCCTGTCGACTGTTGCCCTCAGAGATATCCGGGCCTCCAAGGCGACCCTTGGCAGTTCTTCAGCCTCAGCGTCAGAGACACGTGCAACCGTCTTACGTAGTTGCACCGCCAGGCGTTCCCTGGCTCGAGCAGCACCGACCGCGACGAGCTCCTCTGCCTCCCGCGGTCCGGCGTTAGCTATCGCGTGGAGGAAGGCGGCGCCGATCACCGCGATCCTTTTCATCTGGGTGGGGTCCGCGGTCTCCGGGTTATCTTGGTGGGCCGCGATGTAGGAGTCTGGCCAGTC
>CAZTZC010000046.1:0-14897 GCA_964618045.1 uncultured Candidatus Bathyarchaeia archaeon
GGGTCTCCAAACTCCGGCATTTTAACCTAGTCTAAATTATCCGTTACACTATTAACGGTTAGCCTTCCTGACGCCGGTGCTAGCTCCAGGGCGTGACGACTGCCTTGGACAGGAAGAGTAGGCAGCCGAAGCCCACGTTGATGTATGGGTAGAACCAGTACACCGAGTCAACGGCCTTGTCTAGGGCCAACAGCCCGGCCGTTACTAGCGGATAGGTCAACGGAAGCAGGCTCAAGAGGTTCCCTTGGCCCATTCTAAGGGTGAACGCGGCCAGCCCGGTCCACAACGCGAAGCACAGGGCCAGCGACGCCCGTCTACCTAGCACGACCGCCGTGGTCCTTATCCCCGTCTCCGTGTCGTAGGCTATGTCGGGTACCGCCGAGAAGAGGTGCATGCTGAAGGTGTGCATGAAGGCTGCCGCCAACACGGGTGTGGGCGGGAGCGTCCCCGACGTCAGGTAGTATGAGAATACGCCGGGCAACGCGTAGAGTATGTTTGAAGCCGAGTCCAGGAACGGCCTCTGCTTGAACCGTATGGGCTCGGCGCTGTAATAGTAGCTCAGGAGGATGAAGCCCAAGAGTATCAGCCTCTCGACCATGCCCCTCTGGAAAACCGTCAACAACAGACCCAGGCCGACCGCCGCCCAGACCAGCCTCCTCAGAGCCTCACGTTCCCCCGGCTTCACGCGGTGCTCCTTCCCCTCCTTCTTCGGGTTCAGCTCGTCTGTCTCCTGGTCCCAGAGGTCGTTTACGCCGTAGAGAAGCACGTTGGCGGGGAACATGAAGAAAAAGAAGTACGCGAAGAACCAGGGCTTGAGGAGGTCGAGGTACCCGTCGGCTCCCCATATGCAGCCCACCGTGTAGGGCCCCAGAAGGTAGAACCAGAAACGGGGCCTGCTGACTCTATATGCGAGCCCCAGGTACTCTCGTGGATTCATCCCGGTCACGCGAACAAAGTGTTGTACCCTATGGTGCCGACGATCCTGGTGACGCTGGGCTTCACCTTCCTCTCGTACACGATGAAGGGGTCCCTGTGGATCACACGCGCCGTCCACTTATACATCTCGCTCGCAGTCTTGATGGGTATCAGATACCGCTTAGGTATGTAGCTGAACCCCTCCTCGGCTACCTCCTGCCAGCTGAAGTAGCGGGAGAGCTGGGTCCGGATGAAGGCCTTGAACCCCTCAGGGTTCCTGTAGGCGTGGCTGGGCTCCAGGCTCGTCAACCCGTTATCGGTGTACTCGCTCCTGGGGAAGTAGTTGCGTCCCAGCCATAGGTCCTCGTTGATGTCCCTGATGAAGTTGACGTACTGCATGGCGCTCCCGAGGTACCTGGCTGAGGTATGGGACTCGGGGTCGAGCCCTAGTATTTTCGCCATCATGAGGCCCACCACCTCCGCGGAGCCGTAGAGGTATGTCTTGAGCTTCTCAATGGTCTCGTAGCTCTTGATGTATAGGTCCGCCTCCATGCTGTCGAGGAACGCCTCGACCCAGCTCGGCTCGAACTCCCGTTTCACCATGAGCTTCCTGAAGCCGTCGATGACCGGGTTCCCGGTCTCCTCGTCGCCCAGCGATCTCCTGTACATGTCCCTGAACGCGTAGAACTCTTGTTTCTGCTGGGGGACGCAGTCCACGTAGTCGTCGGCCTTACGCACGAAGCCGTAGAGCCTGAACACGTCCTCCTTGACGTCCGGCGGGAAGAATATGCTCGCGTAGAAGTAGGTCTTGCTTCCCTGCCTGAATATGCGTCTCAGTAATGGGTTCAAACGTATTCTCTACCCTCTCTTCGTGGTTTTCTCTATGGTCTTGGCGAGGACCTGGCTGCTGATGAGGCACATGGGCATCCCTATGCCGGGGTGGGTGTAGTGTCCAGTGTAGTAGAGGTTGTCCACCTTCCTGCTCTTGTGGCTGGGTCTGAACAGCGCTGTCTGCATCAGCGTGTGGGTGAGGCCCAGCGCGGTGCCCTTGTAAGCGTTGTAGTCTTCTCGGAAGTCGTCGACGGCGTATACGCGTTTCACCACCTCGTGGCCCTTGATGGGCTCCCCGGCCAGCTTCTCTAGGTGGGTGATCATCTTGTCGTAGTACTTCGCCCGTATCTCCGGGGTGTCTTCAAGGTCTGGGGCGAGAGGCACCAGTATGAACAGGGTCTCGCCGCCTTCGGGCGCCGTTGTGGGGTCGCTCTTCGAGGTGACGTTGATATAGTAGCTCGGCGTCTCGGGCCACCTAGCCTTCTTGGGGTCGAAGATGCTCTCGAAGCCCTGGTCCCAGTCCTTGGTGAGGAAAAGGTTGTGGTGCTCCAGCTTGGGCAGCTTCTTGTCGATGCCCACGTAAAGCACCAGCGCCGAGGGGGCCATGACGCGGCTGTCCCAGTACTTCTCGTCGTAGCTCCTGTGGCGGGGCTCCAGTAGCTCCAGCTCGCTGTGGGCGTAGTCGGCGTTCACGACGACTAGGTCGGTCTCGATGGACTCGTCCTCTGTGACGACGCGGCTGACCTTGCCGTCCTCGACTTCTATCTTCTTTACCTCTGAGTCGTACCTGATCTCGACGCCGTGCTCCTCGCAGAGCCGGACCAGCGCGTCAACGACCCTGCCTATGCCGCCCTCGGCCGGGTACCAGACCCCCAGCTTGAAGTCCACGTGGTTCATGATGTAGTAGAGGGCGGGCGTGTTGTGGGGGCTGCCCCCGATGAAGCCTATGCTGTACTCCAGTATCTTCTTGGACTTGCTGCTCTTGAACGTCTTGCTGATGTAGCTGTCTATGTCGCTGAACAGGGGCAGCTTGAAGCCCTCCAGCGCCAGCCTGCCGCTGAACAGGTCCCAGATCCTGTCGTACTCCCTGTAGAGCATCTCGTCCATCGCCAGCCTGTAGTGGCGCCCCGCCTGCTCCAGGTACCTGCGCAGCTTCTCGCCGCCGTCCTCCTCGAAGCCGTCGAAGAGCCCGTAGTTCTCCTCCAGGGAAGCCGAGACGTCCGTGACGGCCTCGCCGTCGAAGAATATCCTGTAGGAAGGGTCTATGCGGATGAGGTCGTAGTAGTCGCTGGGCTTCTTGTCGAACTCCTCGAAGAACTTCTCGAAGACGTCTGGCATCAGGTACCAGCTGGGGCCCATGTCGAAGCTGTATCCCTTATCTCTGAGTACACGCGCCCTTCCGCCGGGGCCGTCCAGCTTCTCCAGTAGAGTGACGTCGTGTCCCTGCTTGGCGAGGAGCGCGGCGGCGGACAAGCCGCCGAAACCGGCCCCGATGACTGTTACAAGCATATGAGCGTTCCACATACGGCAGTTAATATACCTTCACAATTTTTCATGTGACCCGTTGGGAATGGTTTTTCTAGAAAGGTTCGACATGTAACCCACATGGAGAAGAAACTGGTGGCTTTCGTCGGCGCTGTTTTCTTCGTTTCAAGTTACTTCATGGTGCGGTTCGCGTCGTCGGCCCCCTTCGGCTCGCTGTCAGCCGTCTTCATCGTGTTCTTCGCGCTGCCTTCATACGTCAGCCTCGTGAAGTACGCGGGGGCGAGGGCTGGGCTAACCGCTCTCCTCGTCCTCAGCGTCCTGCCTCTGCTCGTCGAGGCCTTCGCCGTGTGGACGGGTTTCCCGTACGGCGATTTCCATTACTCAGAGCTGCTGGGCTACACCGTACTAGGGCTCGTCCCCGCCTCGGTCAGCTTCGCCTATACCCCGATACTTCTCGGGGCGATGACCATGGCTGGCAGGTTCACCGGCGGAAGCCTGACGAGGTTCGCTTTGTTTTCGGCGTTGGCGAACGTGTCGATAGATTTAGTCATCGACCCGGCGGCCGTCCACATGGGGTTCTGGGGGTGGGCGCATCCTGGCATGTACTACGGCGTTCCTTTGATCAACTTCCTCGGCTGGGTCGTGACAGGCTTCGTGTACTCGGCGCTTTTCTACGTGTTGACTGGGGCCGAGGATGACCTACCGTTGCCGTCCAGCGTCTCGACGAGCCTCATCTGGATACTGTGCTTCTGGGCCGGATACAACCTACTGAACATGCTGTTGATACCGGGAGTACTGGGCGTGGCACAGGTCTTCGTTCTTCTTAGAATCTATGAATAAGAAAAGGAGGTGAGGCTACCCGCACTTCTCGAGCAGCATCTCCCAGCGGTGGTCGACGCCGTCCTGGATGGCCTTCAGCAGCTCCTCGTTGAGCTTGGGCCTGAACAGGTGGCGGAACCTACCCTGGGTCTTCAGGTACTCCTCAACCGGCTTCTTGCTCTCCGGCCTCCTCGCTATGGCGGCGCTGGGGCCGCTCAGCTTCCACGCCGGCCTGTCGTCAACCCGCTCCACCTCGTAGAGGGGGAAGACACAGGTCTGGGTGGCGAGCCTGGAGACGGCAATTGTATCTTCGGTGGGGTACCTCCAGCCCCTGGTGCACGCGATGAACGCGTGGAGGAACTTGGGTCCCTCGATGCTGAAGTTCTTCCTGCACTTGTCCAGCACGTCCTGGGGCCACGCCGGGTTCAGCGTCGCCGCGTAGGGAATGTCGTGGGCGACGACGATGTCCATTATGGGCTTCTTCCACTGCATCTTGCCGGGGATGACGCTGCCGGCCGGGCTGGTGGTGGTGCTCGCCGCGAGGGGCGTACCGCCGCTCCGCTGGATGCCCGTGTTCATGTAGGCCTCGTTGTCCATCAGCACGTAGGTGAAGTGGTGGCCCCTCTCCAGGGCGCCGCTCAGCGCCTGGATGCCTATGTCGTAGGTGCCTCCGTCCCCGGCGAAGGCGATGACGTTGATGTCCTCGTACCCTGCGAGGGGCCCCTTGCCCTTGCGCCTGTGGGCCCTCCACGTGGCCTCGATGCCGCTGGCGTTGGCTGCAGCGTTCTCGAAGGCGTTGTGGAGCCACGGCACCTTCCAGCTCGTGAACGGGAAGATGGTGGTTGCGACCTCAAGGCAACCCGTGGCGTTGGTGACGAACGTAGGCTTGTCCGAGGCGGCCTTCATTATCATCCTGCCGATGATGGGGTGTGCGCAGCCTGCGCATAGCCTGTGGCCGCTGGTCAGGGTGTCCTCGATCCTCGCCGCTTCCTTCATTGTCAGCTTGCTCATCTTACTCGCCTCTCACTCCTATGTAGGTGGATAGCTTGTCCACCTTGCCCGTCTTCTTGATCTTGGCTAGGCTCTTGTATGCCTCCCTGATCATGTCTGGGCTCACGTCCCTGCCTCCCAGCCCGACGACGTAGTTGGCCATCATGGGCTTCTCCGCGTCTTGGTAGTAGACGGTCATGAGCTCCTCCATCAGCGGGCTGGCTGGGGCGCCGAAGCTGATGCACTTCTCCATGACGCCCAGCACCGGGGTCTCGCCCACGGCCTTCTTGATCTCCTCGACGGGGAACGGCCTGAAGAGCCTGAGCTTGATCATCCCCGCCTTGACGCCCTCGCCGCGCAGCTCGTCCACCATGTAGCGGATGGTCCCAGTCATGGAGCCCATGCCGATGAGGGCGACCTCGGCGTCCTCCATCATGTAGGGCTCGACGTACCGGTAGCTGCGTCCGCTGAGCTTACCCCACTCCTTGTCGACGTCCTTCACGTACTTCAGCGCCTGCTTCATGGCGTCGACCTGGTGCATCTTGTGCTCGTAGTAGAAGTCCTGAAGATCCAGCGGACCCATCGTCAGGGGCATCTCGGGGTTGAGCCTGAGCTCTCCCTTGCCGAGGTGACCCTCCACCTCGATGAAAGGCCGTTCACCGACGAACTTCTGAACCGTCTCATCGGTAAGCGTCATCACGTTCTCCATGGTGTGGCTCAGGGTGAAGCCGTCGAGGCACACCATGACCGGCAGCTGGACTTTGAGGTGCTCGGCGATCCTCCAAGCCATTATGCTGGCGTCGTAGACCTCCTGAGCGTTCTCGCAGTAGATCTGGATCCACCCGCTGTCGCGGGTGCCCATGGTGTCGCTGTGGTCGTTGTGTATGTTGATGGGGCCGCTGAGAGCCCTGTTGGCCACCGCCATCACTATTGGCAGCCTTAGGCTGGACGCGATGTACACGATCTCCCACATGAGGGCGAGGCCGTTGGCGGCGGTGGCGGTGAAAGCCCTGGCGCCCGCGGCGCTTGCGCCTACGCAGCTGCTCATGGCACTGTGCTCGCTCTCCACGGGGACGAACTCGGTGTCCACCTCGCCGTCTGCGACATACTCGCTGAAACGCTCCACGATGATTGTCTGGGGCGTGATTGGGTACGCGGCCACCACGTCGGGATTCACCTGCTTGGTCGCGTACGCGACCGCCTCGTCGCCGTTTAGCCCCATAAGCTTCTGTTCGACCATTACTTCCTCACCATCTCTATCGCCTTCACCGGGCATTCCTTGGCGCAGATGCCGCAACCCTTGCAGTAATCCAGGTCGGGCACCGGGGTCCCGTCCTCCTCGACGTGGATGCACCCCTCGGGGCAGTAGAAGTGGCAGAGGTTGCACTTGACGCACTTGTCGTAGTCGATCCTGGGGGCGTCTACGCCCCAGTCGCCCGTCTTGTACTCCATGCTCGACCTGTAGCTCACCGCTCCCTTGGGCAGCTCCTCCCACGTCCTTTCCTTGCTCATCCCTTCTTCGCCTCCTCGTAAGCCTTCTTCACAAGATCCGCGTTGAGCTCACCGATCTTTCCCTCGAAACGGGTCTTGATCACCTCGATGAGACTCTCCAGCTTCACGACGTCCGTGGCCTTTACTACGGTGCCAAGCATCGCGGTGTTCGTGATGGGCCTACCCAGCACGTCCAGGGCGAGGGTGGTGGCGTCCACGGTCCATGTCTCCACGTTCTTCAGGCCAAGCTTCTCCCTGACGGCTTCCGCCGACTGGTCGGTGTTTACTATGAGCTTCGTGCCTTTCTGGATGCCCTCCGCGACGGCGGGCCCGAGAAGAGTGGGGTCAAGGACCACGACGACGTCCGGCTCGTAGATGCTCGAGTGGAGCTGGATCTTCTCGTCGCTGATCCGTGTGAACGCCGTTATGGGGGCGCCGGCGCGCTCGGGTCCGAACGCGGGGAAACTCTGAATGTTCTTTTCCTCCATGAGCCCCGCCTGGGCGAGGAGGAGCGAGGCCGTCCAGGCTCCCTGGCCGCCCCGGCCGTGGAACCTGACCTCGTAGATCTTACCGGTCAACCGTTTGAACCTCTCAATATGTTAAATGGGATCGTTATTAATCTATGCGGTTTTTATTTTTCCATTCTTCTGCGAATGAGGTTGAGTTCGTCACGTTTCTCCTCGGCCGCCTTGGCGGCCGCCTCAGGGTATCTCGTCCATTCCCAGCCCAAGGCCTCGTACGCGTAGTTGATCGACCGGGACGACGAGACTATGAGACGCTCCCCCTGACTGTTGGCGCCGAGCCTCAGCGCCGTCAAGGGGTCGCCTCCCTGTGCCCCGAGGCCGGGCGCCAGGATGAGGCACTCCTCGCCGATGATCTCCCTCACTATTCCGAGCTCCTCGGAGGCAGTGCAGCCCACGACGTAGCCGTTGCATCCGTGGGCGTGTGCGTCCCGGGCGAGGCGGACGTAGAACGGCTCCCCTTCCATGAGCCTGGACTGGTAGTCGTGGGTGCCCGGGTTGCTCATGCGGCAGAGGGCGAAAATCCCCCTGTCCCTCTCCCCGGCCCACCTGTATACGGCGTCGACGCCGTTCTCGTAGCCGGGGAAGGGGCTGAATGTCACGGCGTCGAAGCCCAGACGGTCTATCCAGTGCAGCCCCGCGTCCATCGTGGTGCCAATGTCCGAGAGCTTGATGTCTAGGAGGGCCAGGCTGCCGCCCTCGTGGATCTTGTCCACGATCTCCTTGAGGTCGTCGAAGCAGAGGGCGTAGACCAGGAACTGGGCGTTGGGCTTCACCACCGGCGCATAGGGGGTGACGGCGTCTACGACTTTGAGGGAGAACTCCTTGAGCCCCTCCCTGACGCCATTTGCCTCTATGAGCTGTGGGGGCACCACGTACCTCTGCCTGATGTCCCTCGTCGTGGGGTCGACGCCGACGCATAGGAAGCTGTCCTTCTCCCGGCTGATCTCCACGTACCTGTCGACGAATCCCTTGCCTAACATAGTCTTCACATTGAGTGTGCGCGTTACCTCTTTAAATCCCTGCATATAGAGTTGATATGAGAGGCAGGGGGCACCGGTTTGAGTAAGGAGCAGGAGACTAAGAGGCTGCTTCAGTTCAAGGAGACCATGGAGCAGAGGATGGCTGAGCTTGAGGCCGAGGCGGCGGACCTCAGGGCGGCCATGGCCGCGATAGACAACATGATCGTGGCGGAGGGATTCAGGACGCCTACCGTCCCCAAGGACGCCCCGCGGCCTACGCCGCAGGCGGAGACGACGCAGCCTGAGAGCCTCGAGGAAGGCATGTCCATCACCAGCAAGGACGGCGCCGTCCTCGGCAGGATGAACGTCGAGGGAAAGGACCTGTTCTTCGAGCCTCAGTCCGAATACGAGTTCAAGACGGACATCCCTCCCTTCCAGAGCTTCCTCGTGGAGAGGGTGCTGGCCAACATGAGCTCCACCGACAAGGAGCGCGCCGCCAACGGCGAGATAGACCAGAGCGAGATACTGGAGTACGAGGTCAATGAGGAGGACGGCGTGCTCAGGGAGCTGCACGTCAGGAACTACGGCGGGGAGAGGCGTCTCAGGGAGATAAACAGCAGCCTCCGATGGACCTTCGACAAGATGTACGACAAGATCAGGCAAGGGTGACGCCCTTGGAGGACGCCAAGAAGAACCCTGTGTGGCTCATACTGGTGGAGACGGCGCAGAGGCTGCCCCTCTATAAGGCCCACAAGGCTTACGTCAGGGACGAGATGCTGCCGGAGAACCCTAGTATATCAGCCGAAGAGATCAGCCACAGGCTGGACACGCCCCTCGGGGAGGCCATGGTCATCCTGAGCGAGCTCAGGGAAGGAAAGGTAGACTAGACGACGTACCTGTAGGTCTCGTACTTCCCGGCGGTCTCGCTCTTCTGCGTGATCCGTAAGACGTCGCCGGGCTTGGCCCCCAGGATGATGGAGATGGGGTCCACGCTCTTTATCCACGGGAACTGGTAGGGCTCCGCGTGGAACCTCTCCGACAGCTGCTTGCGCTCCTCGGGGGACACGATCTCGTGCACCGGCACCAGGCTGTGCTCGAAGATGTCGAAGATGGGGATACTCGGCGGGATGAGCTCGATGCTCATCTCCGGGGCCGAGCTCCTCGCGGAGTAGGTGTACTTGCCGTCGCCGACGATGATGCCGCCGGTCACCTCCTCGGCGTCCACCTTGTCTCTGAGGTCCCTGATGTAGCTGATGCCGATGGTCGACTTACCCAGCAGCACATGCATTATGTACTTCTCGTCGCCCCTGCTCAAACGATAGATAATGTTATCCTCGTCCTTCTCGACGCTGTCGACGTTAAACTTCCTGTATTTTATGATGAGGGCTGCCCTCTTCTCCTCCAGGGTCTTCGCGTTCTCCAGGCTCGCCACGTTACCTCGCCTTCACCCTCTTGACGACCTGCGCCCTCACCTTGCGGAATATCCTGTACCCGCAGTAGGGGCACCTGAAGCTGATGTATCTCTGGAGGTCGCTGTGGGGGACCCGCCGCCCGCAGCGCACGCACTCGTACACCGGCCCCTCACTGTTCAAGTTATCTGAGCTGGAAGCGTCTGCCATTTCTCTCGACCCTAACATAACTCTAAACCCTCTCTTTAAAACATAGCGAATATCAGCGGGCCCTGACCATCCGATCCGAAGCCACCTCGGACACCGTGACGTCCAGAATCTCCCCCTCACGGCCCTCCGCTGCCTCCAGCAGCACCACGGGGCCGTGCCTCAGCGGGTAAGCCACCATGTACCTGCGGTCCCTGTCGTATGGCTCCGCCACCACGACCCTGAGCCTCTGCCCCACCAACGCCTCCTTCCTGCCCCGGTTAGCCTCCCGGGCTGCCTCCCATATCCTCCTGCTCAGCGGGTCCCTCGCGGCGGGCGGACCCGAGGGGCAGCCGGCGAAGGCGGACATGGGGAGGGAAGTGAACCTGTACAGTATCACCCTCTCGGCGCCGAGCCTCACCGCCTCACGCATGGTCTGAACAGTTTCTGAAACGTTCTCCTCGCTCTGGCCTGGGAGCCCGTGGATGAAGTACACGTAGGGCTTGAGGCCCGCTTTTTTGAGCCGCCTGAGCGCCGTCAAGGTCTCGGAGGGCGTGTCCGGCCTCCCCAGCGCCGCGCTGTGGGCGTCGCTGCCGGTCTCGAACCCAAGGTTTATGGACGTGCCACTGAGATAGTTGCCGAGAATGTCCGCCGCCCTCTCGGTCACCAGCGCGGCCTTGATGTTCTCCGCCATCACAGACGCCTCGCCTTCGGCGACACGCGGCAACGCGCTGAGGCTAGCCAGCAGCTCCTCCAATGCCTCGTAGTTGGGCTCCGGGCTTCTCGGGTCGGTCAGGGGCTCGGGGTCGACTAGGAGGTCTCTTCCGTAGTCGAGTAGCCCTGGGGCGCTGAGGACGATCCGTCGGACGCCTTGCTCCAGGAGCTGTTGCGCCTCGTCTCGCACGATCTTCGCGGGCCTCGACTTGGGGGGGCCGTAGAGGCTGGGCACTGAGCAGTAGCCACAGCCGGGGGGTATGCCCACGGGGCAGTCGTACCTCTCCTCCAGGCCCGCGCTTGTACACCGCTCACAGTAGGTACAGGCCTCGCCCAGGGGGCCGAGCCTCGCCCTGTGGTAGTTGCTGCAACCCCTGACCGCCTCCACGTACACCCTCGCCGCGTAGTGGAGGGGATAATCCTTGATGCGCCGCGTCGACGGCCTGTACCGCATGAAGACGTCTCTGCCTTGGACGGGTCTCAGGGAGTTGACCCTGACCCCGTCTCGCCCACGGATGGCTACTCCTCTGACGTCTTCGAAGCCTCTTCCGTCAAGAGAGTCCAGCCCCATGGAGAGGAGCTCGGCCAGGGTCTCCTCGCTCTCCCCGATGATGGCTAGGTCTGCGCCTGTCTTGGAGAGGGCTCTCTCGGGTTCGCCGGCGGCGGGGCCTCCGAGGAGGACGGGGCCTTCGCTGCTTCGCCTCCACGTCTTCACGGTGCGCTGGATTGCCTGCATGTCGCTGGTCATCCCGCTCACCAGGAGGGCGTCGTATTCTTCGTCACCACGTCTCCTTCCTAGATATAGCTCCACCGGCGTTATCCTGACCTCGTGGCCGTGTGTCTCCAGCACCCCGGCGACGGTGCGCGGCCCAGCCCCTATGACGTCTCTGGTGGTCTTACGCGTCCCCTTGCCTGAGGCGAGGGCGTCGACTATGAGGGCTTTCAAGGTGGGTTTCTCCGCCTGGGGAGACTGTTTCAGGGTAAGTATGATAAAATAGCTAGGCAATATGGGTTTGGGTAATGGTTTGAGCAGCGTCCCCATGAGCCTCCTGGGCGCGGTGGCCTTTAGCTTCGCGGTCAGCTACCTGATTATACCCTACTTCAACAGGTACATGCACGCGGCGGGCATCGTGGGCAGGGACGTCATGAAGGCGGACGAGACCGTGGTGGCGGACATGGGGGGCCCTGGAGTCGTCGTCGGGTTCCTGATGGGGGTCTTCTTCTTCATCGGCGTGGAGATATTCGTGCCGCCCCGGCTCTCGGGCATAATATACATCCTCGCCAGCCTGAACACCATACTCATGATCACCCTCATAGGGATATTCGACACGTTGACGGCGCTGATCAACAGGCGTGAGGGGGAGGGCTTCTTCGAGCAGTACAAGAAGGTGGGGATACCCAGGTGGCTCTACTTCTTCATCCCGCTCCCCGCCGCGGTGCCCTTGGTTGCGGTGAACGCCGGCGTGGACCACATGACGCTGCCGTTCATAGGACGCGTGGAGCTTGGGTTAGCTTATCCGTTGCTGCTTGTGCCGCTGGCGGTGCTTTGCTGCAGCAACGCCACCAACTTCCTAGCCGGGTTCAACGGGTTGGAGGCGGGGATGGGATTCGTGCTCCACCTGAGCCTCGGCGCCTACGCGTACATGCATGGCCACTACAACGCGGCGATGCTGGCGCTGTGCTTCGCGGCGGCTCTCCTCGCGTTCCTCAGGTACAACTGGTACCCGGCGAAGGTTTTCCCGGGGGACCTCAACTACACAATAGGCGCCGTCTGCGCATGCGTCGCGGTGATAGGCAACATGGAGAAGTTCGCCATCCTTTGCTTCGCTCCATACGCGGCCGAGGCCGCGCTGAAGGCGTTGTCCGGGTTCGAGGCCGAGAGCTACGGGGTGCTCCAGCCGGACGGCACCGTTAAACCCCGGAGCGACAGGGTCAGGGGCCTCACCCACCTCGTGATGCGTATGGGCGACTTCACGGAGCCTCAGGTGACCCTCATCCTCGTGGGCTTGGAGGCGGCGGCCTGCGTCGCCGCGTTCATCCTGGCTCCAATTATCTAGCGTCATAGGGAACTTTATTTAGAGGAGCGGCGGCAGTTGTTTTGATATGAGGCTCGGCGAGATGGACAGCAGGGAGCGGGTGGCGCTTCTGGCCGCGCTGCTGCTTGTGGGCGTCGTCTTGGTGGTGACGGCGGTCAATTACTTCAACCCTCCTGAGCGGGTGTGGGAGGCGAAGATTTTCGCGGTATACCACGCCGAGGACAGCACGCTGGTGTTCAGCTACGGCAACGGGAAGCTGAAGCTGCCGGGGACGTACGAGTTCGAGCTGGACGAGACTTACAGGATCACGTACAGGAGCAGGAGCAGGAACTGGGCCGAGCTGGACATCCGGGTGGAGAAGATCAGCTGACCCCCGTGGGGTGCTTGTTTTAAGGCGTGTCATTGATTCTCACGTTCACATGGAGGGCCTCGACGACGCCGACGAGGTCATACGCCACGCCAAGGAGTCTGGGGTCGACGCCGTGGTGGCCGTGGGAGGCAACGTCGAGTCCTCCGCTTACGCGCTGAAGCTAGCCGGGAGACATCAAGGATACGTGTATCCCGGCGTAGGCGTGCATCCCTCCGAGGTGCTCAATGAGGACCCCGGGGAGGCGCTGAGGTTCGTCAGGGAACACGCAGGCAGGGCGACGCTCATCGGCGAGGTGGGGCTCGACTACGCGTACCCCTTCGCCAGGGCAGAGGAGGTCAGGGAGAAGATGCGTACCCTCTACTCCGGGCTCTTGGAGGTGGCCGCCGAGGAGGGTCTGCCGGTCGCCGTTCACAGCCGCTCCGCTTACAGGGACTCCTTGGACATTCTGAGGCGTCACGACGTGTCTGGCGCCGTGTTCCACTGGTACGATGGGCCGCTAGAGACGCTGAAGCTGATTCTTGACTCGGGGTTCTACGTCTCCGCGACGCCTGCCGCGGAGTACAGTAAGGGGCACAGGGCGGTTCTCGCTGAGGCTCCCATGGAGCGCATACTCGTCGAGACGGACTCGCCTGTGCACCTGAGGAGGCTGGGGAGGAGGTCTGAGCCGGCGGACGTCTGGCTCACCGTACACGCGCTGGCTGGTATAAAGGGTATGGAGCCCGGGGAGGTAGCTGGGATCGCTACCCGGAACACCGAAACCTTATTCCGGGTTGGCGGGTAGTCATTGCCTCGGAGTGTTTGCTTGTGGCTTCTGGGCCCCGCAGGTTCGTTTTCAGGCCTTTCAGCTTCCTGTACCTAGGGGTTCTGTTCCTCCTCTTCGTCGTCATGGGCTCCGTCTTCACGACGTTCTTCAGGAACCTCATGGTTGAAGCCCTAGGGGTGCCGCCCGAGGCCTACGGGGCGGTGCTGTTCCTTAGCCTGATCGGTAGCTACATCAACATCCCGTTGACGACCGTGGAGGCCCGGGTGCCCATCTACACGTACAGGGAGGTCAGGTTCTGGATGGTGACTTGGAGGCTGCCTCAGACGGAGATGGGGATCAGGCGGACCTACATCACCATCAACCTCGGCGGAGCCGTGGTGCCCATACTCATCTCGGCGTACCTGGTGCTGTGGTCCATACCGGCGCACAGCCCCGACGTCGCCCTGAGCTACCTCCAGCTACTCGCGGTCCTGGCCGTGGTCACATATACCACCCACAGGAGCTCCCGAATAGTGAAGGGGCTGGGTATAGCGACGCCCATGTTCGGGCCCCCCGTGACCACGGCGTTGACGACGCTGCTGGTGGACATGGTGAGCATCCTGAGCTGCCCCGCCCAGATAGCGTACGTTGGCGGGACCATCGGGGCGCTCATCGGAGCCGATCTCCTGAATCTGGGGAAGCTTCCCGAGATAGGGGCCCCCGTGGCCAGCATAGGCGGCGCGGGGACCTTCGACGGCATCTACCTCACGGGTCTCATCAGCGTGTCGCTTGTGCTGCTCCTCTACTAGGACAAGCCTATTATGAGGTGCACCGGTATACCTTGCCCATGCAGAGGGTATGCTTCGAGGTGCTGGGCGACCCGGTGCCCAAGGCGAGGCCGCGGACGGTGCGAAAGGGCGGGAGGACGTGGAGCTACACCCCCAAGAAGGTCACGGCGTGGGAGAAGCTGGTCAGGGAGGAGGCTGGGAAGCACTTCGAGGAGCCCCTCGACTGCCCCGTGGTGCTTACCCTGGGGTTCTACCTGAGCCGGCCGAAGAGCCGGAGGAAGGACAACTACGTGGTCACGACGCCGGACCTGGATAACCTGGAGAAGGCGCTGCTGGACGGGTTGAACGAGGTGGCGTACGCCGACGACAGGCTGGTGGTGGTGAAGAGCAGCGCCAAGATGTATGTGAGGCCGGGGGAGGCGCCCAGAGTCTCCGTGGTGGTGGCGCCCCTCAGGAACCAGATGAGTATCGAGGAGTATCTGGGCGATTAGTTTTTACAGTGGATCATGTATTTTGGTGGTTGGGCAGGGGTAGCCAAGCGGACTACGGCGCCAGTCTTGAAAACTGGTTCCCACCCGGGAGCGTGGGTTCGAATCCCACTCCCTGCGCCTAAAATTTTATCCTATGTTGAGGCGTAT
>CAZTZC010000047.1:0-14843 GCA_964618045.1 uncultured Candidatus Bathyarchaeia archaeon
AGCAGACGCCGCCCCACGCCGCGGTCATGAAGTTGGGTCTACCTTTCTCGTCATAGGTGCCCACCACCCAGACGGGCGTCGGCACAGCCCAGGTCTTGGCTCCCAGCGACTCCTTCATATCAACCATGACGATAGTGGGATCGACCGGTAAAATCCTTTTTAGAATCCCAAGCGGCATTCACTCTGATGTCCACTCAAAGGGTCTCGGACAACGTCCACATGATAGACGCCCCCTACCATGGAAGGACCGGTGTGCTGGGAACATACGTCGTCTCAGGAGAAAGGGTAGCGGTGATTGACCCGGGGCCGGCGAGCCAGGTGCCAGGCGTCATCGAGGCGTTGGACCGGCTGGGCGTCGAGGAAGTCTCGACGATAGCCTTGACCCACATCCACCTGGACCACGCCGCCGGCTGCTGGATGATGCTGGAGCGCTACCCCGGCGCCGAGGTGCACTGCCACCCTAGAGGCATCGATCACATGGTGGACCCCTCCAAGATAACGGCCGCCGCCCGGGAAGCCTTCGGAGACAAGATAGAGGAGTACGGCGAGATCCGTGGCATCCCGGAGGAGAAGGTGAAGGCCTCAGTTGACGGGGAGAGCCTATACCTCGGCGGCGTCGAGCTCAAGGTCTTCTACACGCCTGGTCACTCCTTCCACAGCCAAAGCTACTACGAGCCCAGGGGCAGGGTGCTCTTCGCCGGAGACGCGGCGGGGCACACACCAGACAACCTGGGGGCGGTGATCCCCGCAAGCCCGCCTCCCTACAATCCTGTGCAGGCGACTGAGAGCCTGAAAAGGATGGAGGCCCTAGACCCCCGCGTCCTCTGCATAAGCCACTTCGGGTTCCACGGCGGCGCAGTCAAGTGGCTCAGGGACTTCAAGAAACAGGTCCTGCTCTGGGAGAGGCTAGCTTCCGAGGGCGTCGAGAAGGGCAAGACCCTCTCGGAGACGTATCTAACTGTGTTGGACGCCGACTCAGAGGCCAGAAAGCTCGTGTCTGTAGACCCAAAGGCCGAGGGCCACGTCTACAGCAGCCTCGCGGGCTTCGTGAGCTACGCCAGATGGGTCAAGGCGAGGAAGTGACTTCGTCGAGTAGCTCCCGCCCTGTCCCATGGGCCTGAAGGAATCTACTACAGATCAATACTTTAAGCTCTGTATTCCAATCCGAATCCTGCCTCCGGAATCCCTAATATCCATTGACCAGACGCAATCTATAGGATGGCTCTAGTCAGTGGAAGGAAGGCTAACTCAAGCGTCGGGGCTGCGATAGTGCTGATGCTTTGCATAGCCATCTTCGCCGCCACATTGTTCTACCTGATGACGAGCCCAGGCATGTCGCTGGCACTCGACACCGACAACCCTAACAACCCGTTCAAGGCGAGTGAAGGCCAATCATCGATCACCGGGCAGCCCGGGTGGGTCAAGGGCCCATGGTCCATGGACCAAGCCATCAACGACCTCAAGCTGAACGGATGCGTCATCGTCGAGAAGACGGATAAAGACGGCCTAGATGACGCGAACGAAGTTAACTACGAAGGCTTCAGGAACCTAGCCATACGGCGAAGGATAGTGTACCACATGGTAGACGAGGATACCGAGGCTCTTCTGGTGCAACTGGAAGACAGGTACTACGTCTGGACCCCACAGGAAAGTTAAGCCCGAGATGCTTCGCGCAGCTAATGCGCGTGAAGCTGGGAGTAGCCGGGGCCATATCCTTGCATGCCTCCTAAGCCATTATATGTGATCGTCCCTCTCATATCGTTGAGATGTCTAAGGTAGCGGTGGTCAAGGGTGAGAGGAGCCTTGAGACGGTCTACAGGGCTCTTGACCTCATCCCTTACAGGGAGGCCCTGGAGCCGTGGAGCCGTGTCCTCGTCAAGGTGAACTTCATCACCACAAAGAACTGGGCGACCGGGGCCACCACGGACCCCGTGGTCGTGGAGGCCCTAATCAACCGTGTACGGGACCTCGGGAAGGAGGTGCTGGTAGTCGAGTCAGACGCCCAGACTACCGACGCGGATAAGGCTGTAGTCGCCAGCGGCATGAAGGAGATGCTGGACCGGGTGGGCGTCGAGTTCGTTAACATGAGGCACGTCGACGAGAAGGTGGAGCTACCCGTAAAAGGCGGGAAGGCCCTGACCAGCATCAAGGTCGCCAAGATGGCTACGGACTCGGCCATAATCTCGGCGGCGAAGCTCAAGACCCACATGGGCACCAAGGTCACCCTAGGCATGAAGAACATGTTCGGGATGCTCACCACCAAGTGGAAAGGCAGGTTCCACATGCACGGCATGGACAAGGTCATCCACGACATATGCCTCACCCTACCCCCGACCCTAACCGTCATCGACGGCTTCGTCGCCATGGAGGGACGGGGCCCAGTCCACGGAAAACCTGTACAGATGAACACAATCATAGCGTCCACCGACGTCGTCGCCGCCGACGCCACCGCGGCCAGAGTGATGGGCTTCGACCCAGACGAGGTAGACCACATCAGGTGGGCCCACGAGTCAGGCATAGGCGAAAAAGACGATATCCAGGTGCTAGGCGACGGCTTGGAGGCCGTGAAGCGAGTCTTCGAACGCCTCTAGAAAAAACAGATCTGACCTGTGACAGGTCAGTCGCTATACGTGTCAGACGTTTGAGGCGTTCTCCCTGCTTATCTGCATGGCCGCCGTCGGGTACAGAGCCACAGACGCGTCGTCTCCGTGGACACCCTCAAGCATCTCCAGGCAGACATCCCAGGTCTTGACCCACTGGCTTCCCTCGCCGTAGTAGTACTCGTCGGCCCTCGCCACCTGGGGCGTGACGCAGATGACCCTGCTCATCCTCCAAGGCTTATTGACGTACGTGGTCTTCGTCCACCCCCTGCCGCCGTAGTCCTCGCCGAACCTGCCGTTGTAGTGGTGGACCCTGCACCCCTCCGGCGTGTAGAGGAGGAACACCATGTCCCCGCCCTCCCTGACAGAGTCCCTCAACATGTGGTAAGCCTTGTAGCCCTCGTTGGCCATGGGGTAGCCGTTGCCCACCACGACGTCGGCGTCCCTCACGAGCTCGGTGGCGTAGTGGCCGCGGGCAAACTTGACGCCGTCCCTGTGGGCCTCCACCACGTCGCCGCAGACAAGCCCCGCGACATCGCTTTCCGCGTTCAGGAACGCGTTGACCACGAAGTCCAGCCCAGCCATCCTCGCCGCCTCCTCGGAGTCCAGCCGCCGTGTGTTCTCCATCACCCGCCCCGGTCCCGTGCCCTCCATGATCCTGTGGTTGTGGGTGATGCTTTCGATCCCGGACACGCCTGGCAGCAGCATCTTGCTGCCTCCCCCGAACCCGTACCCGAAGTGGGGCATCATCACTCCGAGACTCACCTTGAGGTCGCAGCTCATGACCTCACGGTTCACGTGCACAGGCGTCCCCCTGCTGGTCTCACCTAGCTCCACCGTGTTCTCGTAGCAGTTATGGTTGAACACGAGGAAACGTTCAGGCACCTCGGCGCCCAGCTTCTTCTGGAAGTCGAAGAGGAGACGCCCGTGGTGGGCGCCGGTCGCCATGACGAACACTATCTGGTCGTCGGACAACCCGCCTCCGTGTAGCTCATCAAGCACTGCCGGTAGCATCTGGCACTGACGGGTGGGCCTCGTCATGTCGTCGAAGATGATGCAGCACTTGCGCCTGCCCTTCGCCAGCTCGCTGAGAGGCCGTGTGCCCACCGGGCTCCTAAGCCCATCGGCGACCTCCTTCATGGTGAGCCTCGGCGCGTCGTGGCCGTTCATCCTCTGCTCATGTATCTTCCAGCCGTCGGGGAAAACCAGCGTCTCCGGCTCCCAGCCGTAGAACTCCCACGCAGGGACCTTAACATACTGCATGGTAGTTGATGGGCTCTACTCGTCTAAAAAACTCGTTATAATAAGGGGATTGTTATGAGGTGGAGGGGCTACTCCTCGATGATCTCGACGTTAGCCCTAGGCACCATGACCACCTTGCCGTTCTCCAGCTCGATGTTCACGACGCGAACCTTGCTCTCGGACTCAAGCTGCTGTAGCTCCACCGGGAGGCTGTGCACCTTGCCGATGGCTCCGAAGTAGGGCTGACGGATGATCCTGATGGATGTCCCTGGCACCATCCCCTGGGAGAGGGTCTCTGACTCTGCCTCCTCAAGATCCTTGTGTGGAATGATTATCTCCGGCCTCAGGACTCCTGCCCTGATCTGGGTGGCGCCGTTGACGTTGGCTAGGTATCCCTCGAACTCTTTGAGGAGTTCGAATGTGCGCTGGCTCATGGACATCTTTCCGAATCCCTCCGTGATTATGAGGGTTATGCCCACCTCTTCCTGGCCGGTGATGGCTACGCCGATCTCTTCTCCAATGAATGTGGTGAGGTCCTGGTGCTTGATGCCGCCGCTGACGATGGCTGAGACGCCGACCTCGACGGCCTTTTTCAACGCGTCCAGCGTGACCAGGCTTCCGCCGATAAGGACCTTTCCCTTGTGCTCGGGCTTGATCATGTCGGTGTCCACCACCTGGGTGTTGTCACCGACAATGACGTGGATGTCCCCATGAGTCTCACCACCGACGCCGAAGATGCCCTGGATGAATGCTGCATTGGTCTCGATGACGGCACCTTCCCTAGGTAAGACGTTTACCACGGTCCCCGGGATGTAAGCGTCCACCTCCACCGGTATGGGCGCCCCCCTGAGGATGACCTGCCCCGTGATCTCGCTGATGCTCTCCACGGTGCCGTCTATGGGTGACTCGACTTTTTTCTTGATGAGACCGAAGAGGGCGCTGTAAAAGGCGATCAGCTCGCCCTTCTCGACAGTATCACCCACAACCTTCTTCATGAACCTTGGAAGGTCCTCAGGCTCCAAGCCCAGCAGCATGGCCACCTTGACGATCTCGGGGTCTCCGCTGATCTCCGTCCTGGCGATGATTTCGTCGTGGCTAACCTGGTCGCCTACCTTGGGGAAGACTTTCCCCAGAATGGGTAGCCGCCTCAGCTTGTCGACCTTCATCGCCTTCTTGACCTTGAGGCCCGGCGTATAGGCGTGGGCCTCCTCGGCCTCCTTCCCTTCTCCGCTCGTTTTCTTCTCTGTCGCTGCGTCTACCATCTTAGATCAACGCCTCCAGCTTGCTCTCGTCGTATAGATCCATCGCCTTGAACCACTTCAGGAGAAGCTCTTTGCGCTGGTCCTCCTCTTCTGGTAGGTAGATGGGCCTGCCACGGGCGTCGAGTATCACGCCAGCGACGCCGCCGCTTACGGTGGCCTCAAGCTCTTTGCCAAGCCCCGCGCCGACGTCGTATTCTTTCGCCGGTGTGATTAAGGCTTTGGCCTCCTCGAGCTCAGTCAGCTTCACCAGCTTGATGTCTCCTAAGCTTAGTTCCTCCTTGGCCTCCTCGCCGTTGGGCATCTCCAGCTCCACCGTCATGACGTGCTCGCCCAGCTTGCCTGTGCCGGCGGCCGCGATGTTGGTGCCAAGCCTCACGAGGCAGTCCTTGTCGAAGATGTTCCACGCCGCGTCGCGGTAGACGGTGCTCAGCACGCCCAGGTGGGGCATCATGAACACGCTGTCCTGGAACATCCTCGTGACGCCCTCTGGCTGCCAGGCGTCCGTCAATATGTACATCGACTGGATACGCCTCGGGGCGTGGCTCAGCAACCCTCCAGTACCGGCGCAGATGTCGATGTTCATCATCTTGACGTAGGTCTCCTCGATGGCCTGGTCGAACATGTCGCTGATGGTCCTCTCAAGCTGTACGCCCTTGAGGCGGGTTGCGATGGTCCTGTGGTGCTGGAGGCCGAGCCTGAGCGCCTCGCGGGCCACGCTGTGCTCTACGATGAGGTCCTCCAGGGTCTGGGGGATGGTGGTGGGCCTGATCATCTTGTTCATCAGCCTTGAAGCCACCTCCTCGCGGTCCAGGTTGAAGGGTATCCACCTCATGATGTTGTCTATGCCGGCCTCCTTCATGACGTTGGTGACGCTGTAGCTCATACCTAGGTTGGCCGAGACGCTGCGGACGAACCTTCCTTCCATTACCGAGTAGACATTGGTGGTCGCGCCTCCCAAGCCGACGCCAAGCACGTTCAGGTTGTACGTGTTGGCGATGAGCTGCATGGCCATGCCCTCCCCTGCCGGCGTCGGCATGATGTCGACGTCGGTCCACTTCATTAGCTTGGTGTAGCCTGGTGCGTGGCTCATGACGTGCTCCATGAACAGCTCGTGCACGGCGCGCCTAGCCGGCTCCGTGTTCTCCTGCTCCAAGACAGGCCTGATGTTGTCAACCATGTCTAGCGCGAAGCCGTCCTTCAGCAACGCCTCTATCTGGGGCCTCAGGAACTTGTTGCCTGCGTAGACGATGGGGAGCTTGTAAGCCACGCCGAGGCGTGGCTTGGGCTCAGCCGCCTTGATCAGCTCCGCGATCTCCATGACGTGGCTGCTGGCGCCGCCGTCGGTGCCGCCCGCCATGAGGATCATGTCGGGCCTGAGGCTCCTTATCCTGCTGATCTTCTGGTAGGGCTGCCTGCCGTCGTCCCTAGCGATGACGTCCATGACTATGGCGCCTGCGCCGAGGGCCGCCCTGTTGGCGCTCTCAGCGGTCATGGACTTTATGAGGCCGGATACCATCATCTGCAGGCCGCCGCCGGCGCTGCTGGTGGTGACATATAGGTCCACGCCCCTCTCGCCGTCGTAAGGAAGTACGATACCGCTGCCGTCTGGAGCTAGAAGCTTGTGTCCGGTCAACTCCTCGACTTCACGTACCGCGTTCTGTACTCCGAGGGTCACGTCCTCGTAGGGTGCTTCGACTGTCGTGGGTGCTTCTCCTGCTACCAGAAACCTCCACTCACCGTCCTTCTTGTGGAAGAACCTTGCTTTGGTGGTGGTGGAGCCTACGTCGGTAGCAATGATGAACTGCATCTCCTCTGTTGGCTTCTTGAGGGTTGCCATATTGATTCATATTCAGTCGCAGATGATCATGGATAAGGTTTTCTAAAATGTCGAGGCTATATAAACTATTTAAAAGGGGAGCCAGTCTCTCCAATTTTTTTTTTCTTCGGCTTAGCTTGCTCGTCAGAGACTTCATCGGCCTTGGGTTTTTCTTGTCCCTCCCCGGGTGCCCCGGCTTCCTGTTCGTCAGCTTTCTTGTCGTACTCTCCTCTCGCCATCTCCTCTAGGATGATGATGAGCTTCTCCACGTTCTTGCGCTCCTCGAACACGTTGATCAGGTTCTCGCCTAACTCGTTGGCGTTGGGTCCGAGGGCTGGGAGAAACGGGGAGAATACGAGCCTGCTCATCTCGCCGCCGATGAAGACTAGGGGTTTTACGCTCTCGAGAGTCAGTATGGCGACGGTCTCCATGCCATACTGATGTATTTTCTCCGCGGCCTTCCTTATCATCTCGTCTACCTCTTCCTCGGTCAGCTCCTGGTCGCCGGGTAGAGAGGGGAACATCTCGATTATCCCTCGGCTGCTTAGGATTTAAGGCGTTGGACTATTATCGGAGTCGACTTCATGTTAGCGCGGCTGAAGGCTCTGCATGTAGTATGGTAACCTAGAAGTATACTACGACGTGGGCTAGCAAGGCACTCGCTAGGTAGTCGGTGATCGAGGGTCGCTTATCCCTGTCCAGCGTCAAGAATGTCATGAATGCTTTGTGGCTTGGGAATAAGAATTTATTTTAAAAAAAGGGGAGGGTTTTTACTCCTTCTTGGGCCACGGCCTCCTCTCGGGAGGCAGCATGGCGTAGATGAGTAGTATGAGAACTATGGGCAGCGCTATGATGGCGCCCGGTAGGGGTAACCACTGGGTATATATGAAGTCGAGGCGGCCGAAGATCATGTTGTACCTTGACAGCACCGTGTTGGCGAAGCTGTAGGCGAAGGCGGCCATCATCCCGTACCTTGCGATCTGGGGGATGACTCCTAGGCCGCCCTCGTGTGCCTTGGGGAACGTGAAAACGAAGAAGTATAATGTGCTCAACACCAGTACGATGAAGATGATGTTGCTGACCAGCTTCATGGGATCTGTGACGCCGAACAGCGGGATGGCCGCCGTTGACTTGATCTGGGCGATGAACTCCGCAGTGACCACCGCCCTCATGCTGAGCCCTATGCCAAGGCCCATCATGACGGAGAGGGGGTACCTGCTCACCCAGAAGTACTCTGGGTGGTACCTGCTGTACAGCAGTACGCCGAGTAGGAAAACAATGATGTAGAGGTATGCCCCCCCCATCAGGTTGTCCCAGCCGTACCGCTTCAGGTTGTCCACGCCATAGACCAGGCTATGCCCTGCGGCTGCGCCGACGAAGGTGTACTCAGCGAACTTGAAGAGATCGTTATCCCTGAAGGCTATGCTGTAGATGAAGATGGTGAATATGGCTGCCATCCAGATCTGTATGACTAAGCTCAGCTCCATCTCAATTGCCTCCTCCCGAGAATCTCTTGCCTAGGTAGGCTATGTTGCCGACGGCCACATAGACTAGGCAGAGCAGGTGTGTTAAGGTTATAACGTCTGCCGACTTGATGCCCCTGGCGGGGAATCCGACCAGACCTTCCATCTCGCCTGCCTGCGCCCCAGACGTCACGGATATTATCTGCCCCGCGTTCTGGTACGGCAGCATGGTGGGGACCATCATGGCCAACACCGAGCACATGTAGGGCGTACCGTACACCGTGTACCACTGCCTCACCCATCCCTCTGACTGGTCTCCGCCAGTCGTGTAGCAGATGAGTAAGTCGAAGCTGCTTGCGTCAGTTATACCATCCATGATAGGGTACTGGTCCAGCGAGTTACCTTTGTAGTCTGTGGAGGTTGTTGCTCTCAGGTCCTTGCCTATGGCGGCCATCGCCGTCTCTGTTCCCGCTATGTAGCCAATGTGGATGTAGTCTACGCCGTACACGGCGCCGAACCTCTGCTCTGGTCTGATCTCGGCCATGGCCTTGTCCCACAGCTGGGTACCCTCGATGGAGGTGGACATGCAGATGACCTTTATGTCCCCCTTCGTGAAGAGGTGGCGGTATACGGCTACCGCCATGGGGCCCAGCTCGGGCTCGCCGCCCCCGGAGTACCCGAAGTCAATCATGACTACGGAGCCGGGTGGAAGAGCCTCTATTGTCTGGTACCATCTCCTGACGTTCTCCGAGATGGGCACGGGTAGGCCTAGGGGAAAGATCATGGGGATCACGAAGACTACCAAGAGTATTCCGTAGAGCACTTCTCTGGGTATGTTCTCCAGTTTGTCCCATATGCTTTTACCTTGGCCGCTCACTCGGCGCCACCTCCTCTCTCCTCCTCGGTCATCTTGCCGAGGAACCCGGTTTCTCTGCCGGTCATGGTCCTGATGCCCAGGGATATAGCTCCGAGGGCGCCGCCGATCATGATGCCGCGTTGAGCCGAAGTCGTCAGAATGTCGCTTACGAAGCTACCCCAGGTACCTAGAACCGGGAAGTAGACAGCAAAAGCGGGGGCATTCCTCGCCAGCACTACGAGGCCTACTATCGTAAAGACCCCTGACTCGTAGGTCTTGAATCTGAGGGCGCGGTACAGCCCCGACGTCATGTAGAAGCCGAGGCTGGAGTACACCGTGGCGCTGAGGGCGAAGTATGAGGCGTTGTAGAGCCAGTTGTACTGGTCTGAGGTGGGGCCCATGAAGACGCCTATGACCGTGAATATCACTATGACTATAAGCAGCCATAGACTGAACATCCACTGGTCCGGCGTCCGCCTGGATATGTGCTTGCTGTGTAAGTAGAAGAGGTTGACTGCGCCGAAGCCCAGCGAGAAGGCGGTGAGTATGATGCCCCAGTTCTGGAGGTCAGTCACCGCCGAGCTGGTCCAGCTCTTACCGGCTTCGCTCACCGGCGGCAAGACTAGGAAGTAGTCCATCATCACGATAAAGGCTACGACAGCCACTATCACGACGGGTATCGTCTTTTTCACTGTTACTGACATTTCATGACATCTCCTACATCCCCAATAGGTCGACGATGAACGAGCTGCCCACAGCGGTCATCAGCACGCCTAGTATCATCAGTATGAGGGCCAACGCCTTGCCGTAGTCCTGCCCCCTTATGGTGCCCGCCTGCATGGGGTCCTTCGAGAGGTATGCTCCTGCGGCGTAGATCTCCTCGCCGATGAGTAGGTAGTCGCAGATGACTGCGAAGAAGGGTATCTGGTAGCCTCTAGCCGTGCCGGCCAGCTGTATTGAGCCGATCCTGTTGAAGGTCTCGGCGAAGAGCATGGACTCGGCGTAGAAGGGCCCGATCATTATGTTGGCTGCGGGCCTCTCCCTCTCCGCTATGCCTTGGACGGCTGACGCGTAGGCGAACTGTGCGCCCGACAGGTATCTCACAGATTCCTCTGCTATGAACTCCTCGGGCTTCCCAGCCTTCACGTATGCCGACTTCATGAGCTCGGTGGCGATGGGCATGACCTGAGCCTGGTACACCGAGTAGATGAGCTTCACGCCGTAGTTGGCGCAGAGTTCGGCGACGTGTGCCAGGACAGCGAGTCCGGCTACGAGCTGCGGTGCCACGGACTCGGTTAAGCTTCCTAGTCCAGTTGTGAAGTGTACTGGCCTGTTCATCTCGGCTGCCCTGCCCACCATCTCGGGGAGGGCGTCGAGGCCTGTGAGTTTCCTGAAGGGTGGTAGCTTCTTTTTGGCTTGTTCCATCCCGTATAGTATCACGATCCAGAGTATGATCAACATCAATAATGCGAATCTTCTGCCTGTTACGAGTATTTCCATTGTTTTTTATCTCCTTTTTCCTTAGGGTGAAAATAACTTGACCTCGAATTGATTTAATACTTCCGTCTATACTAGCGTAATTAGGCATAGTTTACCTCTAAAAAATGTAAGAAAAATATTTGAGCAGTTTATTTTCTAAATTCGTTGGCTTCATTAGATAGCACCTCTCATACCTGTAATGTATGGCCTCACAACAAGAAATCAAGACACCTAGAAGGATACTCTTCGCTGGAGCGAACATAGCCTTCGGCGTGTCCTTCATAGGCTTGGAGTTGCTGGGGCTCCTTCACGGGGTTTCCCCCGCAGACCCGGATCTACAGGCCAACCTGAACCTATTAATAGTGGGGATGAACCTGCTGGGCGGCTACGCTGGGGGCTACCTCACGGCTAAGAACCACCGGGGAGATGCGTTGCAACAGGGAACGTTAGTAGGGGTCCTAGCCTACATAATCCAGCAGATAGTTTATGCCACCCTTTATGGGTGGGCCGCCGTGGGGAACGGGTTCACGACTCTGGCTCTCATCGGGGGGTCCATGGCTGGTGCGGTACTATACGAATCACAGATGAAGAAGCTGGCGAGGATCCGATCCATAGCCTCCCAGGCCAAGGAGGAAGACAGCCTTGGCGACACTAAAGGTCGTGAGGCTGGATCAGAGGAAGGGGATGAAGAGAGTCTTGGTAAAAGAGGCAAAGTCTCACCTGAAGGCTGAGCCGAGTAAAAGAGGAATATTTGTGCCCCTCAGTGGGTAGGGTATATATATTCTGGGTATTTTCCTTAATGGAAAACTGTGGTGAAGAAGTGTCAGAACCCAAGACTCTTGTGACCTCCGCCCTCATCTACGCCAACGGTCCCGTCCATATAGGACACATGGTGGAGTATATCCAGACAGACATCTGGGTCCGTTTCATGAAGCTAGAGGGCCACGACGTGGTCTACTGCGGAGCCGACGACACCCACGGGGCGCCCATAGAGATCAACGCCGCGAAGCAGGGAGTCACCCCCGAGGAGTTCATCGAGCACTGGTGGAGGGAGCATAAGCGGGACTACGACGACTACCATGTCGGCTTCGACAGCTACTACACCACCAACAGCCCGGAGAACCAGATGTACACAGAGCTCATCTTCAACAGACTCAGAGAGAACGGGCACATCTACACCAAAGAGATAGAGCTCACCTACTGCGAGCACTGTGAACGATACCTCCCGGACAGGTACGTGAAAGGCACCTGCCCCAAGTGCGGCGCCCAGGACCAGTACGGCGACGTATGCGAGAAGTGCAACGCCGCCTACGACACCACGGACCTCATAAACCCATACTGCAGCATTTGTGGCAACCCACCCATACGCAGGAACAGCCTCCACTACTTCTTCAGGCTCAGCAGCTTCAGCGGCTGGCTCGAGGAGTGGCTCAAGGGCAACGAGAGGCTTCAGCCAGAGATAAGGAACCAGATTCTCAGCTGGGTCCACGAGGACCTGCACGACTGGTGCATAAGCAGAGACGGCCCATACTTCGGTTTCAGGATACCAGGGGAGGAGAACAAGTACTTCTACGTCTGGCTGGACGCCCCCATCGGCTACATCGCCTCCACGGCGAACTACTGCAGGGACAAGCCTTGCACGGCCGACGACTACTGGCAGAGCCCCGACAGCACCATCATCCACTTCATCGGTAAGGACATCATCTACTTCCACCTCCTCTTCTGGCCAGCGGTGCTCCACGGAGCCGGGTTCCACGTCCCCGACAACGTCGTGGTCCACGGCTTCCTCACGGTGAACGGGGAGAAGATGAGCAAGAGCAGGGGCACCTTCCTGACGGCCGAGGAGTTCAAGGACTACTTGGACCCCGAGCTACTCCGCTACTACTACGCCGCGAACCTGAGCCACACCATGAGCGACATCGACCTGAACCTGGAGAACCTCAGGAGCAAGATCAACAACGAGCTCGTCGCGAACCTGGCCAACCTGTTCTACAGGGTCCTCAGCTTCCTTAATAGGTACTACGACAGCGGGTGCAGCGAGGTCTGCGACGCCGAGCTTCTGAAGGAGGTGAGGAAGAGATGCATGGTGGCTAAGGCTCACTACATGGGCTTCGACTTCAGGGACGCCGTCAACGAGGTTCTCACCATAAGCAGCATGGGGAACAAGTACTTCCAGGACAACAAGCCCTGGGAGCTGGTGAAGACAGACCCGGAGAAGGGACGGAGGGTGCTCACCGACTGCGTCAACATCGTGAAAAACCTCACCATACTCATGAAGCCCATTATGCCGGTGTTCGCGGAGAAGATAGAGACGCAGCTCAACCTCCCTGGGCTCGACTGGGACGATATAGACGAGGTCGTCGAGGACCATGAGATAGGGAAAGCCAGGATAGTGCTCAAGAAGATCGAACCCATCGAGCTCAGGGTCCCCGAGCCCGCGGAGACCAGGAAGATCGAGTTCAGCATAGACGACAAGCTGGCGAAGATGGGCGTCGACGTAAAGTTAGCCGTGGTGCGCGGCGTGCAGATCAGGAAGTCCTCCGCGGAGCTTGACACACTCAAGAAGGAGGCGGAGGAGGAGATCAAAGCCCTCAGCGTCGAGGGTGACCCCATACTCGACGCCTACAACGACGTGTACAGGAGGTTCAAGGTGGACGCCGAGAGCCCCGTGGTTCACCTCATCAACCTCGTGAAGGAGAAAGGCAGACTCCCCACCATCAACACCGTGGTCGACGCCTACAACGTCGTCGCAGCCACGAGACGCGTCAGCGTCGGCGTCCACGACTTGGACAAGGTTGTGGGAAACGTCGGATTAAAGGTGACCGGGGGCGGCGAGGTGTACGTGCCCCTCGGGGAGACTGAGCCCATGAAGATACCGTCCGGCAAGTTCGCCATGATGGACGACGAGCACGTGCTCTGCTGGCTCGACGCCAAGCAGGGTCAGCACACCAAGATAGGGTTCGACACCCGGAACCTCCTGGTCTACGTGCAAGGCAACATTGAGACCAGTAGCATGTACCTAGAGAACGCACTGAGGAAAATATGCGACCTAATAGTCCAGTACAACGGCGGAGAATACGAAGTCCTCAACCCCACGGACCTCGGCGCCCTCGACATGAAGGTGGCCAAAGTCACGGAGGTGCTGGACCACCCGAGCGGCGACAAACTCTACATACTGAAGATCGACCTAGGCGGCGAGGAGAGGCGGCTGGTCGCCGGCTTGAAGCCATACTACCCGGACAGGAACGACCTCCTCGGCAAGCACCTGGTGGTGCTGACGAACCTGCAGCCGGCGAGGCTGCGGGGCGAGCTCAGCGAGGGCATGCTATTGGCGGGAGACGACGGCAAAGACGTTGGCATCCTGAACCCGCAGGCATCAAAGCCCGGAGATCAGGTGTATGTCGGAGACGTCAAGGAGTACAGTTCGGATACGATCACGTTCGACCAGTTCATGAAGTACAGGCTGGAGGCAGTGGACGGCAAGGCCTACATGGAGGGACTGCCTCTCCACACAGACGCCGAGGAGATCAAGCTGGAGAAGATAGTGAACGGCAGGATCAGGTAGCCCGGGGGCTACAATACCTCGGCCTCTACCTCGCCGATGGACCTATCGAGTAGCTCGACTATCTCGTCGATCTCGTCTCTCGTTACAACTAGGGGCGGCGCCACCTGGATGTGGTCGCCCCTAACCCCGTCCACGGTGCCCAAGCCCGGGTAGACCAGCAGCCCGTTCTCGAAGCACTTGTCGACCACCTGGCTGTAGTATCTGAGCTCAGGCGGGAACGTCTCCTTGGATTCCTTGTCCTTGACGAACTCGACGCCCGCGAAGATGCCCATGCCGCGTACGTCTCCGACGGACGGGTGATCGTAGAGCGCCTTGAGCTTCCCGTGGAAGTACTCCCCCAGCTCGGCGGACCTATCGACGAGCCTGTGCTTCATGACGTAGTCCATGACTGCGGCGCCGGCTGCGCAGGCGACGGGGTGGCTGCCGTATGTATGACCGTGGGCAAAGGGCTCACCGAAGGCGTCGTAAACCCTGTCGCTGGCTATGGTGGCACCCAGGGGTAAGTAGCCGCCCGCTAGGCCCTTGGCGGTTGCGATGATGTCGGGCACAGTGTCCCAGTG
>CAZTZC010000048.1:0-14691 GCA_964618045.1 uncultured Candidatus Bathyarchaeia archaeon
AATGAGTTGAACCTTAAATCAACGGTCGAGGTAGGGGTCAAGCCCCCCAAGTACGAGCCCTACACTGCGTCGAAGGACGAGCCCCTGATGAGGACCCTGGACGAGGTGTACAGGATGGTGATGGGTCGGCCGCCGTTCTACGAGTACGCGTACGGCATCACCAACGCCAACATATTCCAGGGTGAGCAGGGCATCGAGTGCATCCACATCGGACCCCAGCGTGGAAACGCTCACGGCCCCAACGAGCACGTCAAGCTGGAGTGGCTGCCCCCGGTCAGCGAGATGTACGCCAGGATCGCCATCAGCTACCTCACATAGGCTAGGCTTAAAAGCAGCCGAAATGAAATGAGCCAGTGTATCGAAATGAGTGAACAGGTATCCTTCAAGGACTTCAAGAAGCTGGACATACGCATAGGCACCGTCAAGGAGTGCGTCCAGGTGAAGGGCTCGGACAAGCTCTACACATTCCAAGTGGACATGGGAGACGAGGTCAGGCAGATAGTCACCGGCCTGGTCGACTACTACACCGCGGAGGAACTCACCGGGAAACGCATAGCGGTGGTCATGAACCTGAAGCCGGCCAAGATATTCGGCCAGATGAGCTACGGGATGCTCCTCGCCGCCGAGACGAAGGAAGGCGACCTCGCGCTCCTCACCACGGACAACCCCATCGCCAACGGCGCAAGGGTCACCTAATAGTTTTTATCGCCCCACACCGGAGAAATCCTGGATTCTATGACTGACAAGCTATTAATCATCATAGCGACGGGAGACAAGGCCAAGGCGCTCACCGGTCTCATGTACGCCAGGAACGCGTTGAAGCGGGGCTGGCTCGGAGACGTTAAGGTGGTCTACTTCGGCCCCAGCGAGCGGCTCATGGTCGAGGACGCCGACGTCGCCAGCGCCGCCATCGAGGTGGCGAGCCTGGGCGAAGCCTATGCCTGCAAGGCCATAAGCGACCGTGAGAACATCAGCGAAAAGATCGATGAGATGGGCGTCAAGGTCGAGAACGTGGGCGCCATAATCAGCGACTACATCAAACAGGGCTACGTGCCCATGGTTTGGTAAATGATACTTGGGGTAAGCGCTAGCGGCAGAAGAGCCACACGGGACGAAGAAGGCGGACTACTCTGCGGCGCAATAGAGGAGCTGATCGGGTACGCGCGCGCGGGTGGCTTCCTCGACGAGATAAAGGGCTACCACTTGCCCTCGTGGAACACGAGGAATACGGGCAGGCCTACACGATGGCCCACCGCATCGGTGTGATTGCATGGGTATAAAATTAGTTATTTTTTCTCTATCCTCACGGCGCAGACCTTGTACTCCGGTATCTTGGCGTCAGGGTCCAGCGCGTTATTGGTGAGCCTGTTGGCGGCGGCCTCGGCGTAGTGGAAGGGTATGAACACCGTTCCCGGCTTTATTCGTGGAGTAACCATGGCCTTCAACTCGATCTCTCCCCTACGGCTGGAGACCCGTACCACGTCTTGGTCGCCGATGGCGAGCCGCTCGGCGTCGACAGGGTTTATCTCCATATACGCCTCGTTGACCTGATCCGTGAGGGTCTCAGACCGCCTTGTCAGGGTCCCCGTGTGCCAGTGGAACAGCAGCCGCCCCGTGGTCAAGGTGTACGGGTATTCGTCGTCAGGGCTCTCTGCCGGTGGCTTGTACTCCAAATCGTGGAACCGGCCTTTCCCTCGGCTGAAGCTGCCCTGATGCAGTATCCTTGTCCCTGGATGGTCCGGGCTCCTGCAAGGCCATCGGAGGTCTTCTGTTTCGAGGCGGGTGTGGCTCACTCCCTTGTAGATTGGTGTCATCGCCGCTATCTCGTCCATTATAGCTGACGGCCCCGAGTAGTTCATCTCGTACCCCATGCGGCGGCTCAGCTCCTGGATTATCCACCAGTCAGGCCTCGAGTCTCCGACGGGCTCTATGGCCTTCCTGACGAGCTGAACCCTCCTATCGGTGGCCGTATAAGTGCCGTTCTTCTCCGCGAAGCTGCAGGCAGGGAGCACGACGTCGGCTAACGCCGCCGTCTCGCTAATGAATAGCTCGCTGACCACGAGAAACTCCAGCTTTTTCAGCTGTTCCTCGACGTGGTTCAGGTCCGGGTCGCTGAGCATAGGGTTTTCACCCATAACTATCAGCGACCTCACCGCGTCGCCGCATTGGTTCATTGTCTCGGTTAACGTGAGACCTTTATGCGTGGGAAGCTCCACCCCCCAAACCTCCCTGAACTTCGCAATCGTCTCGGGGTCTTCAGGGTTCTGGTATCCCGGCAGATAGTTGGGTAGGGCGGCCATGTCGCAGGCGCCCTGAACGTTGTTCTGGCCTCTGAGCGGGTTGACGCCTGTGCCAGGTCTCCCTATGTTCCCAGTGAGCATGGCGAGGTTGGCGCAGCTCTTCACGTTGTCGACGCCGGTGGTGTGCTGGGTTATGCCCATGCTGAAGAATATGGATGCACTCGCCGCCTTTCCGTAGAGCCGGGCGGCTTCGACGATCTTCTCCTCGGGTACGCCGGTGATCGCTGATGCCTTCTCCGGCGTATACGTGAGAACGGTTTCTTTGAGAGCCTCGAAGCCTTCGGTGCGCTCGTCTATGAACTTCTCGTCGTTGAGGCCCTCGGTTATGATGACGTTCATCATCGCGTTCAGCAGGGCGACGTCGGTCCCGGGCCTATGTTGAAGGTATACAGTGGCGTACTCGCATAGAGGTATCTCCCTAGGGTCGGCGACGACTAGCTTGGCCCCCGCATTCGCCGCCTTTATGATCCTCCGGGCTATGAGGGGGTGCTGTTCGCTGGTGTTGCTGCCTATGACGAAGATGACATCCGACTGCTCCACATCCTCCTGGCTGTTGGTCATGGCGCCGCTGCCGAACGCGGCCACGAGGCCTGTTACTGTGCTGGCGTGGCAGAGCCGGGCACAGTGGTCCACGTTGTTGGTGCCCACAGCCGCCCTCGCCAGCTTCTGGAACAGGTAGTTCTCCTCGTTGGTGGCCTTCGCCGAGCTGAAGAAGCCGAGGGCATCAGGGCCATGGGCGTTCCTGATCTCTGTGAGACGAGAGGCAACCAAGTCTAAAGCCTCGTCCCAGGTGGCCTCCCTGAAGCCGCCGGCTTCCCTGATGAGAGGCTTGGTGAGCCTGTCCGGGTGGTGGATGAACTCGTGGGCGCTCCAACCTTTTATACACAGCTTCCCCTCACCTGGGCCAGATTTCCCCGGCGTGACGGAGACAACCTTGCCGTCCCTAACGTGGAGGTCTAGTTGGCAACCAACGCCGCAGTATATGCATGTGGTCGTGATGATCATGCCATTATCCTCCCGAGCTTGTCCTCGAACCCAGGGTCCTTCACCCTGTGCCTCTTGTACCCAACCTCGTCGAGGCTATACCCCATGGCGAGGGCCAAGTACTGCAGGTAGAAGAGAGCGGGAAGCATGAAGTCCAGCTTAAGCGCCCTACCAGCCATCATCTGGCCCGTGTCGAACTGGTTCAGGCACTGGGGGCATACGACGTTCACGGAGTCCGCTCCCGCAGATCTCATGGCCCTTAGCTTGTCTCCTAGAAGCGTGTACGACGCGTTCCTGTCACCGTAGTTGCTAAGCGTCCAGCCGCAGCACTGTGTCTTGTGGCTGTAGTCCAGAGCCGTCGCTCCGATGGCCTCCATCATCAGGTCCAGCTTAGTTGGCACCTGAGGGTCGTCGAACCCCATGACCTCTGGGGGGCTCAACAGGTGGCAGCCCGTGTGGCTGGCCACTTTGAGACCCTCCAGCGGCGTCTCTGCCTTCTTCTTTACTTTGTCTAGACCCACGGTTTCCACGAGGACCTCTGCGAAGTGCCTGACCTCTACCGTGCCCTTGTACTGGTGGCCTGTTTCAGAGAGAAGCTTGTTCACCTTGTTCCTCAGCTCAAGGTCCGACTTCAGCGTCTCGTTGGCCTGCTTGAGGGTGTACGTGCAGCCGTTGCACAGCGTGATTATATCATGGCCCTGCTCCTCAGCCAGCGATAGGTTCCTGGCGCTTACGGCAAGCCCCGTCAACGGGTGGTTCACGGTAAACCCTATGGGCTCAGGGCAGCACGTGAAGCCTTCCACGGGGGAGAGCTCGACGCCGAGCTCGGGGAGCAGCTTCTTGGCCAAAATCTCTATGTGGGGCAGCCTGACGGGTATGAAGCAGCCGCGGAAGAAGCTATACCTCACCTCCTATACCTCCCAAGCAGCTCCAGAAGCCCAGTCCCCTCTGCTAACGACCTAAGATCCTCGTTGGCTCTTATCGGCTCTAAGCCCAGTTGTTGCCTCTGCCTCTCGGTGTTAGCTGTCAACGGGAAGGCATAGCCAGTATTCACAACCTGTTCAATCTCTCCGATTATTGAATCAGGGGCGTGGCCCTCCTCCAGAGCCCAAACCTTCATAGCCTCTATGAAGGCAATGGGGCTCACCTCGTAGGGGCACATCTCCTCGCACTTGTGGCAGCTAACGCACTGCCAGATGTTGGGGTTAGCCGTCGGGTCGTCGTGTCCCAAGCAGTCGTAGACATATGTATGCCTCGGTGTGAACTGGTCGTCGTACTGTGCGGGGCAGCCGTAGCCTTCGATGACGCAGCAGACGCCGCACTTTAGGCAGATCTCCGCTGCCTCCTCTAGGCCGTGGAAGGTGCGGGCAACATAACACGTGTTTATTACCAAGCCTTATCCATATGAGGTGTGTATGGTGGAAATTAATACTTAGCTAAAGACGGGGCACTATTTCTTCTTTTTTAGGTACCATGTCTCGCCCTTCGGGCTCGTGGTTACCTCGAACTCGGGGTTGTAGTGGAGCATCTCCTTCACGAACTCCCTCATCGTGGCCTTGGTGCCGTCGCTCCGGGTGATGACCTCATCCAGCGAGATCGTGACCCGTTTGCCTTTACTCTCATCGACATCCAACTCGATCAATGATTAAACGGCGCAGCACCCTTATTATTTTATAGGGTGCCGAAGGCAGACTCGAACACATGTGTTGAGGCTTGGGCACAGACACACCGTTTTATCGTGAACAGCCAAAAGGGAAGGCGAGTCAGTTGCGGAGCTGAACCTTGAACACGGGCAGCCATCAGACTCTCTTCATGGTGCGTGTAACTAATTGGCAGACGAGTGGAGTGCTTCCGGTAGATGCCCCGAGTGCGGCGACGCCATCAACTGGAACCCAAGCTACATCGTAGTTCAGGAAGATGACACAGTAGAGATCGGGAACTTCCGTTGCTTGGGCTGCGGGGCTGAGAGCGGTAAATGTGAGCGCGTAGTGGAGCATGGCAGGGGATCGATTGAACCCATGACGAACCTCGGGCTCGGCACGCCGACTGCGGCTAACCCGATCATCGGGAAAAGTAAGATCACGTTAAACGAGATCATCAAACGGATAGCCAAAGAAGTCCATGAGAGCAAGTTAAACGAGGAATAACATCCTTTAGCCGAGATGTTTCTCTGTTAACGTGCCTCTGCCATAGCGCCCTCATGCACATATATGATGGAGCGAGGAATCCAATCCCTTCATACTATTGGACGTTTATGTAGCACCGTTGAAATCACCGCGTGAATATAGTCAAGCATCCGCTCCCCCACAAAACACCCTCACAATTAAATAAAATATAAATCCTGATTATATTATCCCTAGTTAATCTTCACTTTTCATGAATTAATGGTTGGGTATTAACCATTTTTCCCCCTGAATGATGGACCACAAATATGAATAATGCAGCATATACTTGTGATTATATACATTTCATTGTGAAAACAGGGACACTTTAATCAAGACCCCCATTTTTCTCTAGAAAAGACTATGTTTTCATCAAGTTTAGGGTAGGGTTTATATATTTGATAGGTGACGTAATCTGATGATTAAAGAAAACTTCTCTTTGAATTTGAAATGCCCGTACTGTGATGAATTCTTACCATCTCACAGAGCCCTTAGAGTCCACATAGGCAGGGATCATAAAGAGAAGACAGACGAGTTCATGGAAACGTATTTCGGGGGGCGATGGATCGAGGTAGACTTCATCTCACTCATGCTGAGAAAGTCCGTGGGGGAGTTAACTGAGAAGTCCTGCCTCGAATGCGGTGGCTGCGACGTAGCTTGCCCCGTCTCAGCCCTCCATGAGGGCTTCCGTCCCTTCGATGTCTCGCTCCAGCTGCTGGAAGGTAGGGTCAGAGAGATACTGAGCTCGGAGATCATCTGGGGCTGCACGTCGTGTTACGCGTGTGGACAGAACTGTAATGCAGGCATGCCCCCGTTCGACGTCATCGAGACCCTCATGACCCTGTCGGCTCGTATTGGGTACCACTTTCCTAGAAGGTACAAAGAGTACGACAAGAGCATCCTGAGGAGCGGCGTCATCCAGAGGCCCGGCACCATGAAGATGGCGAACCTTACGAGGCTAGCGAGGGAGGACGTGGGCTTGCCAAAGTACCCCGCACAGCCTGACCTCACCAAGTTCAAGGAGGCAATGCGGAAACTAGCCGACATGAGGAGCCTACAATGAAGTACGCATTTTATCCCGGGTGCCTATCCCAGACAGAGCAGTTCGGATGCCTGTTATCCGCCAGAGAGACGTTACGAAGGCTAGGGTTACAACTAGAAAATATGGATGGATCCAGCTGCTGTGGCTACCAGTCGTACAGGTTATCTTCCCCCATCACTTGGAATTTCCTCACCGCAAGGAACATGGCCCTAGCCGAGAGGATGGGCCTCGATATTCTGACGATCTGCAACGAGTGCAATCTCTCCTTCAAGCAGGTGAAGAAGACGCTATCCTATGACCATCAACTAAGGATACATGTGGACGAAGCCCTCAAGTTGGAAGGCTTAGAGTATCACGACAAGAGCGAAGCTTACCACATCATCGAAGTTCTATACGACAAGATCGGCGTGGAGCGCATCTCAGACGCCGTCGTGAGGCCCCTGGAGAACCTTAGGTTCGCGACGCAACCGGGATGCCACTTGTTTAGGCCAAAGGAGCTGCATATGCCTGATGAGGCGGAGCCGCACAAGCTTGACGACCTCGTCAAGGCTCTGGGGGCTGAGGCGATCGATTACCCCGGGAAGCTGGATTGCTGTGGCTCATCCATTTATGCCTTGGATAAGGGATCCAATCTGAAAGTAGCAGGCAGGAAGCTCAGATCGGTGAAAGAGAGCGGGCTCGACGGGATTGTCACCATTTGTCCTCACTGCTTCAGGATGCTGGACGCCTCACAGGAAGGCATGAGAGCCGCTTCAGGTGATGAGAGGCTCAGGGTGCCTGTTATCCACTACACCCAGCTACTGGGCTTAGCCATGGGGATCAACACATCGAAACTTGGACTGCAGTTTAACATGAGCCCTGTAGAGCTCATCTACGGGCTTTGAGAACCAACAGTAATGGAGTGTGTCTCGATTCCTGTCTCATATAAAAAGGATCAAGGGTGAAAGATTTGTCTTCTGATATCAACGAAACTGAGGTTCGGTTCATCTCGAGGATGCTCACCCGGCTCGTCGGAGAGATGAACGCAACGGTCTGTGAACAATGTGGGAAGTGTTCCTCCGCTTGCCCGGTGTCAAAGGAGATCGAGGGGTTTAACCCTCGACAGCTGATCGCCAAGGTCTCCCTAGGCAAAATCGACGAGTTACTCCGGGGCGACGCCATATGGACATGCACCACGTGTCTCAAGTGCAAGGAAAGATGCCCAGAGGACATCTCCCCGTACGACGTCATACTGATACTGCGGAACCTGGCTTACCGTGCGGGGTACAGCTACCCCGCGGGGTACGATGACTTCATCAAGGGAGTCAAAGAAAGCGGGTTCATCTCTAGGCCCCAGTCAGTCAGGACCCGTGACGGCGGAAGGGTCAGCCGTGGAGACTTGGGGCTGCCTGAGGTATCTGGGCCCAGAGACATGGCACAGTTCAACGTAATCATCGATGGTATCATCAAGGCAGGTGGGAGATCTTGAGGTACGCCTTATACCTTGGATGTACCATCCAGTCGGAGCAGTATGGCTACGAGGCCTCAGTTAGGGATACACTGCCGAGGCTGGGCATCGAGCTTGAAGACATGGAGGGCGCAAGCTGCTGCGGCTTCCCCGCCCTCAACAGCGTCTCCAAGCTGGGGTGGCACTACCTATCAGCCCGTAACCTAGCCATAGCCGAGAACATGGGGCTGGATGTTCTGCCCCTCTGCAATGGATGCCACCTCTCCTTCGTCGAGACCAAGCACTTCCTAGAGAAGGACCCAGAGCTCAAGGGCATCATCAACATGAACCTCGAAAAGGAGGGACTCAACTACAGGGGAGACACAAGGGTTGTGCATCTTCTGGAGGTCCTCCACGACGAAGTAGGGACAAAGAAAATCAGCGAAAACGTGGTCAAGCCGCTGAGCGGGATAAGGCTCGCCTCTCACCCCGGCTGCCACGCGATACGGCCCAGCGACCTTCAGAGAGTGGATGACGCCGAGAACCCTCAGAAGCTCGACGACCTGATCAGGGCGCTGGGCGCGGAGACCTTCGACTACCCCGAGAAGATAGACTGCTGCGGGTCCCAGCTCGCCGCGACCTCGGGCAGGGTAACCCTCAGGATCGCGGGCGAGAAGCTCCAAGCAGTCAAGTCATATGGCTTCGATGGCCTAGTCACCACGTGCCCCTTCTGCTTCAAGATGTATGACGGAAGGCAGAGGGCCATCAAGGCCGCCCTCAAGGACGCCTCCCTCGACCTACCCGTATTCTACTACACCCAGTTGCTCGGGCTCGCCTTGGGCTCCGACCCCAAAAGCCTCGGCCTACAGATAAACCAGAGCCCCGTCGAAGACCTCGTGGAAAGGATTCTGGAGTGATGAATGATGAATAAACCCGTTCTCGTGATAGGAGGAGGAGTCGCGGGCATCCAGGCCGCCCTAGACCTCGCCGACAGGGGGCTCAAGGTGCACCTGGTGGAGAAGTCCCCCTCCATCGGCGGCATGATGGCCCAGCTGGACAAGACGTTCCCCACAATGGATTGCAGCATCTGCATTCTGGCCCCAAAGATGATCGAGTGCTCCAGGCACCCCAACATCACCATCCACACGCTGAGCCAAGTGAAGGAGGTGTCGGGCAGGGTGGGAGACTTCGAAGTGAAGGTGTTGAAGGAGCCCCGGTCCGTGGACGAGTCCAAGTGCACCGGCTGCGGTCTATGCTCGGAGAAGTGCCCGACCAAGGTGCGCGACGACTGGCAGAAGGGTCTGAGCGAGAGGAAGGCGATATACATAATGTTCCCCCAGGCCGTGCCTCTCATCGCCAACATCGACCGTGAACACTGCCTCTACTTCCAGAAAGGGATATGCCAGGTCTGCAGCAAGGTCTGCCCCGCGGGCGCCATCGACTACACGCAGCAGCCGGAGGAGATCAGCCTCAACGTCTCCTCGATAATCGTAGCGACCGGGATTCAGGAGCTTGACCCAAGTGGGCTCGGGGAGTACGGGTACGGGCGGTTCAAGGACGTCATCACGTCCCTAGAGTTCGAGAGGCTGGTGTGCGCCTCGGGGCCGACAGGCGGCCACCTCTACAGGCCGTCAGACGGGAAGCACGCCGACAGGATAGCCTTCGTGCAGTGCGTCGGCTCCAGATCCCACAAGAACGGCTACCCCTACTGCAGCAGCGTCTGCTGCATGTACGCGACGAAGGAGGCCGTGCTCATCAAGGAGCATGACCCAGGCTCGGAGGTGACTATATTCTACATGGACCTCAAGGTCTTCGGCCAAGGGTTCCAGCAGTTCGTGGACAGGGCGAAACAGCATTATGGCGTCGAGTACGTCAGAGGCAGGCCCGGCGAGATAAGGCGGAACCCCCTCACCAAGGACCTGGTCGTCTGGTACGAGGACACGATGACGGGAAACGTCTACGAGAAGGAGGTAGACCTGGTTGTCCTCTGCACCACGTTGATAGCGCGGCCCGGGAACAGGGAGCTCGCGGGAATCTTAGGCCTCAAGATAGACGAGTGGGGGTTCTTCCAGTCCAAGGACCCGGTGACGAGCACAATCGAGACAGACGTCCCGGGCGTCTTCGTCTGCGGCTGCTGTCACGGCCCTAGGGACATCCCCGAGTCCGTGGCTGAGGCCAGCGGCACCGCTGCTTGTGCCGCCGAGGCGTCGAGGAGGGGCGTTAATTGAGCGAGGAGCCTAGGATAGGGGTGTTCGTCTGCCACTGCGGCATCAACATAGGGGGTTACGTGGATGTCCCCGATGTGGTGGAGTACGCTGCAGGGCTCCCCGACGTGGCCTACGCCGAGCCCAACCTCTACACGTGTTCATCCGATGGGCTGCAGAAGATACAGGAAGCCATCAAGAGGTACGACCTGAACAGGGTGGTCGTGGCCTCCTGTACCCCGAGGACCCATGAGCCGCTGTTCCAGTCGGCCTGCGAGGAGGCGGGGCTCAACAAGTACGTGTTCGAGATGGCCAACATCAGGGACCAGTGCAGCTGGGTTCACATGCATGAGCCCGAGAAGGCGACGCAGAAGGCCAAGGACCTCGTGAGGATGGCCGTCGCCAAGGCCAGGCTCCTCGTCCCAGAGGAGGAGCCCGAGATCGATATACGGCCCACCGGCCTCGTCATCGGGGGCGGGGTCTCGGGGCTCACATCCGCTTTGTCTCTGATGGATCAGGGCTTCAAGGTTCATCTGGTGGAGAAGGAGGATAGGCTCGGAGGGACCCTGCTAAAGCTCGACACCCTCTTTTCCTCAAACGTCAAGGCGAGCGAGGTGATCAACCCCCTCATCGAGAGGGTGAAGGCATCCACCGACATCACAGTCCATCTCGACTCCAAGATGGTGGATGTCAAGGGATTCATAGGCAGCTTCGACGTGATGATCGAGACGCGCGGAGAACCCGAGACGCTCAGCGTGGGGACCATCATCGTCGCGACGGGGGCAGACTACCTGAGCCCCGAGGGGCTCTACGGCTACGGCCAGGTTGACAACGTCGTCACACAGTTGGAGCTTGAGCAGACCTTCAAGGAGGATGGTAGGCTGGACGGCGTCAAGACCTTGGTGATGATCCAGTGCGCAGGGGCCCGCTGCGAGGAGAGGCCTTACTGCTCAAGGGTCTGCTGCACCGAGGCTATGAAGAACGCCATAAAGTTGGTGGAGGAGGACCCTAGGCGTGACGTATACATCCTGTACAGGGACCTCCAGACCTACGGCACAGAGTACTCCACGATGGAGTATGACGCCAAGAAGAGCGGAGTCAAGCTTGTCATGTACGACAAGGAGAAGCCGCCAGAGGTCACAGAGGGGAAGAGGGGACCCGTGGTGAGGGTCTACAGCCCTCTGCTCGACGAGGAGCTCACCATCGAGGCCGACATGGTTGTTCTCTCGGCGCCCATCATCCCCAACATGGACAACGAGGCGCTCTCGAAGCACCTGAAGGTGCCCCTCAACTCCGACGGCTTCTTCATGGAGGCACACGTCAAGCTCAGGCCCGTGGACTTCGCCACCGACGGCATCTACGTCTGCGGCACGGCTCACAGCCCCAAGGAGGTGGCTGAGAGCGTCTCGCAGGCAAGGGGAGCCGCTTCCAGGGCGGGCATACCCATGGCGAAGGGCAGGCTCAAGACGGCGGCCATCACCAGCGTCGTCGACGAGACGAAGTGCAGCGGCTGCGGCACATGCATCGAGCTGTGCGCCTACAACGCCATAACCAAGAACGAGAGGGGGCTCGCGCAGGTCACGCCGGCGGTGTGTAAGGGCTGCGGCGTCTGTGGGGCGAGCTGCCCCGAGAGGGCGATAACCATGAGGCACTTCACCAACGAGGAGCTTGAGGCGCAGGGGCTGGCCGCACTGATGGAGGTGTAAATGATGACAGATTTTGAGCCAAAGATCGTTGGATTCCTCTGCAACTGGTGCAGCTACGCCGGGGCGGACCTCGCGGGGGTAAGCAGGATACAGTACCCCACCAACATACGCATCATAAGGGTGATGTGCAGCGGCAGAGTGGACCCGGCCCTCCCCCTCGGCTTCCTCGCCGAGGGAGCGGACGGAGTGATGATCACCGGCTGCCACATCGGCGACTGCCACTACATCGACGGCAACCTATACGCGAAGCGTAAGTACGGTCTCCTTGAGAGGCTCGTAGCCAAGGCTGGTCTGGAGCCCGGGAGGATCATGCTGGAGTGGGTCTCGGCGGCAGAGGGTCAGAGGTTCGCCGACATCGTCACCGGGTTCACCGAACAGGTCAGAGAGCTGGGACCCAACCCAGCGGCTACTGACCTGGCTGTCAAGCTTAATCTCATGGCGGCGAAGGCGGCGGCGGAGGAGTACAGGCTACGCGCCTTGGTGGGGAAGGAGGAGAAGCTGGTGACCGAGGGCAACGTCTACGGCGAAGAAACGACCCAGGAGGAGTTTGACAGGATTATGGACGAAGCCGTGGAAACGGAGTTCACGCGCAACAAGATAAGACTGATTCTATCCGTGAAGCCCATGTCAGTTAAAGACCTTTCAGCTGAAACCGGGATCGACTCTAGGATTGTCCTGGATCACGTGGTGGCTTTACGCCAGCGAGGCTGGGTGGACCTGCACGGGGTGCAGGGGAGCTCCCCAGTCTACAGGGCGATGGAGGCCCAGTAGATGAAGGCAGTGGGGGCAGTGCTGGTCGTAGGCGGGGGCATAGCCGGCATCCAGGCGAGTCTGGATCTGGCCGACGCCGGCTTCAAGGTGTACCTCATGGACAGGGAGCCCACCATCGGGGGAGTCATGACACAGCTCGACAAGACCTTCCCCACCAACGACTGCGCCATGTGTATACTGGCTCCCAAGCTGGTTGGGGCCGGGAGACACCCCAACGTAGAGCTCCTGACCTACACCGAGGTCGCCGAGCTGAGGGGAGAGGAAGGAGACTTCACAGCCAAGCTGAAGAGGAAGGCCAGGCGCATCGACCCCGAGAAGTGTACCGGGTGCGGTGACTGCGCCAAGAAGTGCCCCGTCGAGGCCATCGACGAGTACAACCAGGGCATGGCTAAGCGGGGCAGCGCGTACATAAAGTACCCTCAGGCGGTCCCGCTCGTCGCCACCATCGACAAGTCGAAGTGCATCGGGTGCGGCATATGCGCCGAGATATGTAAGGCCGAGGCGGTCGTGTACGACGAGGAGGACGTAACCTTTGAGCTCAACGTCGGATCGGTCATATTGGCGCCCGGCTTCGAGGCCTTCGACCCTTCCGGCCTGACGGAGTACGGGTACGGCAGGTACCCCAACGTCGTCACCAGCATGGAGTTCGAGAGGATCCTCAGCGCCACGGGCCCCTACAGGGGCACGGTTCTCCGGCCAAGCGACGGCGACCTCCCCGAGAGGGTGGCCTTCCTCCAGTGCATAGGCTCAAGAGACGAGAGGGTGGGCAACTCGTACTGCAGCGGAGTCTGCTGCATGTACGCCATGAAGGAGGCCGTCATAGCCCAGGAGCATAACCCCGGCCTGGAGGCCACCATGTTCTTCATGGATCTCCGCGCCTTCGGCAAGGAGTTCGACGACTACTACATCAGGGCCGAGAAGGAGCACGGGGTCCGGTTCATAAGGTCCAGGGTGGCGTCCACGAGGCAGGTGCCGGGGAGCCGCGACATCCTCCTCAGCTACGTCGAGGACGGCGAGGTCAAGGAGGAAAGTTTCGACATGGTAGTCCTCAGCGTGGGGCTGAACCCTCCCTCCGACTCAGAGATGCTAGCCGACGCCTTAGGCATCGAGCTTAACAGGCACGGCTTCGCCGAGACCAGCCTCTTCAAGCCGCTGGAGACCTCGAGGCCCGGGGTCTATGTGTGCGGCGCCTTCCAGGGACCCAAGGACATCCCTGACAGCGTGGCCCAGGCCAGCGGAGCGGCCGCGAAGGCCTCCAGGTGCATAGCGCAGGAGCGAGGCAAGCTGATCACGAAGGTGGAGTACCCGGCGGAGAAAGACGTTGCTGGCGTTGAGCCCCGCGTCGGAGTCTTCGTCTGCCACTGCGGCATCAACATCGGTGGCGTCGTGGGCGTCAACGAGGTCGTGGAGTACGCCGAGACGCTGCCAGGCGTCGCCTACGCCGAGCAGAACCTCTACACCTGCAGCCAAGACACTCAGGACAAGATAAAGGAGAAGATCCTGGAGCACGACCTCAACAGGGTGGTGGTCGCCAGCTGCACCCCCAGGACCCATGAGCCCCTCTTCAGGGCTACCCTCAGGGAGGCGGGCCTGAACGAGTACCTCTTCGAGATGGCCAACATCAGGGACCAGTGCAGCTGGGTGCACATGCACCAGCACGAGGCCGCCACGGAGAAGGCCAAGGGCCTCGTGAGGATGGCAGTCGCCAAGGCCAGGCTCCTGGAGCCCCTGGAGAAGCCCGTCATAAAGACGACGCCCGTCGCCCTAGTCATCGGGGGCGGCCTCAGCGGCATGACCAGCGCCCTAGAGATAGCCGACCAAGGCTACATGGTCCACCTGGTGGAGAAAACGAGTGAGCTCGGGGGGAACCTGAGGCACATCAAGTACGTGCCGACCGGTGAGGACCCAGAGGAGGAGCTCAGGAAGCTCGTTGAACGTGTCAGCGGCCACCCAGGCATCGAGGTGCATCTGGGGGCGCAGGTGGCCGACACCCACGGCTACATCGGCAACTTCGAGTCAACCATCGTGAGCGAGGGGGCCGAGACGGTGGTGAACCACGGCGTCGCCATCATAGCAACAGGCGGCGTCGAGTACAA
>CAZTZC010000049.1:0-14604 GCA_964618045.1 uncultured Candidatus Bathyarchaeia archaeon
GAAGGCTCCAAAACCATACATTGAATTATCAGTACCCATGACTCAGTATCTATCTGAAGGTACAACGTTTTGCATGGCGACGACCCAGACGAAGAAAAATGCCTGACGGAGGAGGCGTTCGAGAAGCGCCTCATAGAGGAGATGGGCGACATCTCGTCGGAGCTAGCCCACGACCTCAGGAGCCCCCTGCAGACCATCCAGAACGCCGTCTTCCTCCTAGAGCGCAGCCCCGAGAACCCCATGTTCTACACCATGATACGGGAGAGCCTCAAGCAGACGACCCAGATACTGGACAGCTTCAGAGACTTCTACAAGGGGCACCTGCTGAAGATGGTCGAAGCCGACATCGTCAAAACCTACGAGCTAGGGATCAGCGAGCTCGAGATCCCCGACGACGTGGATTTGAATCTCGAAGCCGACGAGATCGAGAAGTTCAGGATGGACCCCACCAAGGTGGCTCTGGTTTTCAGGAAGCTCATCAAGAACGCCGTTGACGCCATGCCCGGAGGCGGCAAAATAAGAGTCGGCATAAAGGACCGGGGCGACCACGTCGAGGTATGGATAAGCGACACAGGGTCAGGCATCCCCGAAGACGTAGAGAATGTGATCTACAAGCCATTCATGGCGAAAAAGAAGGGAGGCAAGGGCCTGGGTGTCCCCGCCTGCAAACGAATAGTGGAGGCACACGGCGGATCCATAAGCTTCGAGACAGCCATAGGTGAGGGAACCACGTTCACCTTCACCATCCCCAAAGGCTAAGGGGTTTCCTCTACGGAGCCATCCACGTCACCAGAGCAGATCTAGGTAGGAATCTGACGCCCAGCGGCCTTGAGGACCTGTTTGAAGTCTCAGCCGTCATAGGCGGCGAGGAAGTGAAGGCCTTTTAAAAGTTCATGACGGTGTAGCCTTCGCTCACCTTCTCGGCGACGTATTGGGAGGCATGAACAAGCTTGACTCCCAGGCTCTCAGCCTCTTCCGTTAGACCCAGTGGCTCGGCGATGGATACGCATGCGGCTACCTCGACCCCTGCCTCGTTGAGCTCCAGTATGCTCTCCTCGAACTCCGGGCTCTCGGCTAGCTTAGGGTTGATTATGCCCACGCCCCTCCCGAAGAGGAGGACCTTCACGTCGTCGAGTATCTTCTCGCCGTAGGGGTGGGTCCACGTGTTCTTAGCCATCCGTAGGCCCCAGAGCACGTTGTAGCGGCTCTCCGGGCCGCTCTGGATGACAAACAATAGTTTACCGGACATAGATTAATGGTGGGTCGAGGCGGGATTTAGGGTTTTAAGGCGTGTAGGGGTCCCTGGGCTCCCTTGGGAACTCTAGCTTTTCCTCGCACCACGCCGCCACCTGAAGCAGGTCCAGCTCCCGGTATGGCCTCCCAATGAGCTGGAGGCCGAGGGGCATCTCGTCCTCGCTGAGCCCCGACGGCACCGTCACGGATGGGAGGCCGGTGAGGCTCCACGGCGCGTTGAAGGCGGGGCTGCCCGTCCACTCCAAGCCCCTGGGCGCGGTGTCCACGGTTGAGGGGCAGACCAGGCAGTCGTAGTCCATCATCAACGCATGGATGTCTCGGATTATGATGCCTCTTATCCTCTGGGCCCGCAGGTACGCGGTGGCTGGGACGAGGAGGCCGCTTGAGATGAAGCCCCTGATGTACTCCCTGTACCCGTCGGGGCTGACCCTGAAGGCGTCCTCGTGGACGGCCGCGGCCTCCACAGACATTATCACCCTGTGCACGCTGGGCACCATCCCGAAGCTCTCGGGTAGCGCCACGTCGATGAACTCGGCGCCCTCGCCCCACAGCTTACCAACGGCCTGCTCGAAGCCGAGCCAGGCCTCGTCCGACGCGTTCTCCTTGAAGTAGCCGCCCAGGAGCCCCATCTTGGGGGTGTCATCCATGCCTTGGGCGGGGACCGCATCCCTCTTCAGGGTCTTGAGTGCGATGGCGGCGTCCTCCACGGTGCGGGTCATGCAGCCGACGTGATCGAGGCTCCAGCTCAGGGGGAAGACGCCTTCCCTGCTGAGGAGGTCGTAGGTGGGTTTGAAGCCTACGACGCCGCAGTAGCTGGCGGGCCTGACGACGCTGCCCCCCGTCTGGCTTCCGAGGGCCATGGGCGACATGCCGCATGAGACGGCCGCCGCGGAACCGCTGCTACTGCCCCCGGGGGTGTGGAGGGTGTTCCAGGGGTTTCTGGTGGGTGCGGGGTCGTGGACCGCGAACTCGGTGGTCTCCGTCTTGCCGAGGACCACCGCCCCAGCCTCCTTGAGGGTCTTGACGACCACGGCGTCGCGGTCAGGCACGAAGCTCGAGTAGAGTTGGCTGCCCATGGTCGTCCTCATGCCCTCGGTGTAGTAGATGTCCTTGACTCCGAAGGGGACGCCGTGGAGAGGGCTCCTGATCCGTCCCTCCTCGGCCTCCATGGTGGCGGCCTCCGCGGCCTTCATGACGGCTTCGCGGTCCACGGTGACCCACGCCTCGACGGCCGGCTCCAGCCTATCTATCCTTTCCAGAAGGGACTCGGCGAGCCGCGTGGGCGTGAGGCTCCCATCCCTTATCATGCGGGACGCCTCGGCCAAGCTCAGTCTATACGGCTCCATCACCTGCCCCCCGGCCTCATCCTGGTGACGGGCTCGACGTCGGGCTCCAGAGGGTAGTTGCTCACGGCGTAGACTGCCGCGGCGGTGCGCTCGATGTGGTCGCCGAACTTCTCAGCCGCCTCCGGGCCCCACATGGCCTTCGCCGCCTCCTTCACCATACGGATGTACTCATTCTCCCCGTTCCCGCTCAAAGGTTCCACCTACATGAAGAATGCGCTACATTGATTTTACGTTGACGCCTAGATGTAAGCCTTAATTCTCCCTTAACACACCTTAGCCTTCATGTCTGACGGCGAAGGCGAGCTTAGAAACGTCTACATGCTGGGACTGGTAAGCTTCTTCACGGACTGCTCCAGCGAGATGGTGTTCAGCCTCCTACCGGTGTACATCCTGGGGCTGCCCGGTGGAACCATAGCCTCCCTCGGCCTCGTTGAGGGCACCGCGGAGGCGATGAGCTACGCCCTGCGCGCCGTCTCGGGTTTCTTCAGCGACAAGTTCAGGAGGAGGAAGCCGTTCATCCTGCTGGGCTACGCCCTGTCTAACATCGCGAAGCCGCTCTTCGCCGCCGCCACGGACGTGTCTCACGTGATGGTGATAAGGGTGGTGGAGCGGATGGGGAAGGGCGTCAGGACCGCGCCCAGGGACGCATTGATCAGCGCATCGGTTCCCCCGAGGAGGTGGGGCGAGGCGTTTGGCCTCCACAGAGCCCTCGACCAGATGGGCGCCATCGTAGGCCCCCTCACCGCGACGGGGGTGATGCTGATCCTAGGCTGGACGGTTAAAGACGTGTTCTGGCTGTCTCTGGTGCCCGGAACCGCCGCCCTCGTCGTAATCCTCCTCGGCGTCAAGGAGATCGTCGGCGACTCGACGCGAGAGTTCAGGTTCCTGGAGGGTCTGAAGGAGGTGGTCAGAGGAGAATTCCTGAGGCTTCTAGTGATTGTGGCGCTGTTCAGCCTCGGCGCCTTCAACTTCAGCTTCATACTGCTGAACGCGCGGATAATGGGCGTCGGAGACCCACTGATCCCCGTCGTGTACGCGGCGCTGAACGTCACCCACACCCTGGTCGCTCTTCCCGCGGGCAGGCTGTCAGACAGGATTGGGAGAGCCAAGACACTAGGCATCGGGTACCTGGTCTTCGTCGTCTCGGCGGCGCTCCTATACTTTTCACCCAAGGCGGTGCCGTACGCTTACCTGATAGCGGCGGTCTACGGGGTGTACATGGGGGTGGTGGAGACCGTCCAGAGGGCCCTCATCCCGGGCTATGTGGAGGAGGCTGTGCTGGGCACCGCGTACGGGGTCTACTACCTTGTCGTGGGCTCGGCGTTCTTCGTATCCAACACGGTGGTGGGGTATCTCTGGCAGAGCCAGGGGCTGTGGGCGTCCAGCGCCTATAGCGTAGCCCTCTGTCTGGCCGCGTTCCTTGGGCTCAGCCTCTTCACTAAAGGTGCTTAGAAAATCGAAGGAGCACATGGGACAGGATTAGGGATTCAAGGCCATACGCTTGAGGTCGGCCTCCGCGGCTATGTACCCGACCCCCGCCAGCGGTGACCAACCCCAAGGCACCCTGTACAGCTTGGTCTGCTGGTCAAGGGTCTCGGGCCGCAGCGGCGTCCGGTAGAGTGGGCCATCGAAGAGGCTGAAGGCCTCCGGCTCCCCCGGGAGAATGCTTTCGCTCATGTCGGAAAAGGGAAGTCAAGCGACGTCACGGGTTATAAGGTAACTCTATTAAAGCGGAAGCTCAGTATTGGGGTACCAGTGAAGGTTGAGCATGGAGCGGATTAACAGGAACAGGGCCGCCGTCGCGCTCGCGGTCTTCTCGTTCATAATGATAGCGGCGATGGCGGTGATATTCATGTGGGAGCCGGGGTCACCGGTGACAGCCAGGAAGAAGGGGGTCATCGGCGTCATAGAGATCCAGGGTGTAATCGAGGACACCGAGTATACGGGGATTCTCTCCGCCGCGGTGCACGAGGCCATGGAGGACGACGATGTGAAGGCCGTGGTGCTGGAGATAGACTCCCCCGGCGGAACGGCGTACCTAGTAGAGCAGGTCTACCTGGACCTCCTGGAGCTCGGGGAGAAGAAGCCCGTCGTCGCGTCGGCCTCCATGGCGTTGTCGGGCGGCTACTATCTGGCGGTGACGGCGGATCAGATCTACGCCCAGCCAACCTCCATGGTGGGTAACGTAGGCGTCATCGGCGTGGGGCCGGGCTTCCTTGTGCCCAGCGAGTTCACCTTCGAGTCGGGGCCCCAGAAGATCACGGGCTTCAGCCCCGCGCTTTTCCCGTTCAACATCACCAAGGCCCTTGACAGCTTCGCCTCCTCGGTCAGCGAAGGCAGGGGAAGCAGGCTTAAATTGCCTATGAGCGAGCTGAAGAGGGGCGGCGTCTACCTTGGCGGGGAGGCCGTGAACCAGGGCCTCGTCGACGAGATAGGGAGCAGGCAGTCGGCCATCAGCTACGCCGCCGAGCAGGCGGGGCTGGAGACATACACCGTCGACAGCCTCGTGGCCAGGGTGGCCGACACAACCGTGACCGTAAACTTTGAGTACCCCAGCATCGGCGATCTGAACGAGGCCAATCCGCCGCCTGCCCTATACTACCTCTACATGCCCAGGGACGTGGTCATGGAGAACGGCGGCGAGGCGCCCGAAGGCAACGTGACGGAGGAGATGTCGACCGTCGGGCAGGTGGTTGTGGACAGGAGCCACGGCAACAAGGTGAGCCCGTATGTGCTTGACTACCTGTCCGCGGAGCTGGCCAAGCGCGGCGTCTTCGTGGGGTACAGCAGCGACTGGGAGAAGGTCGAGGCTGCGCTGGGCAACGCCACGTGCCTCTTCATAGTCGCGCCGACGCAGGCCTACACCTACCCGGAGTACACGGCCATCAAGGAGTTCGTGGAGGGCGGCGGCATGCTTGTGTTCCTAAGCGACGCCAGCGTCGAGTTCCTGGACACCAGCGTCATGCAGGGAGCCATCAACAGCCTGGCCAACCACTGGGGCCTCCACTTCGGGAAAGGCTACCTCTACAACATGGTTAACTACCACGGCTTCTACAGAAACGTCAAGATATCCCAGTTCGAGGACACGTTCCTCACCGAGGGGCTGGACACGCTGGTGTTCTTCACATCCACCTACCTGAGCACAACGAACGCCGACGCCGCCTACGCCTCGTACAGCACCTACGACTCGGTGTCGGAGCAGACGAGGGTCTACGCCACCGTCTCCGTCATCGACAAGGGCAACAGCACCGTGGTGGCCTTCGGGGACATCACGTGGCTCATGGAGCCCTGGATATACACCGGGGACAACCAGAGGCTCGCCATGAACCTCGTAGAGGCGATAGCGGAGCTCAACAAGTAGGCATGGGGTTAGCCCTCGGCCAACCGCAGGGCCAAAGCGATGTACACCCTTGCCGTCTTCACCAAGCTATCCACGAAGACGAACTCGTCTGGGCCGTGGGCCCCGAACCCTATGGGGCCGAAGCCGATGGTCTGCATTCCTGCCTGCCTATAGAGGCGGCCGTCGGTACATCCAGCCCACTCCACGTACAGCTCCGGCTCGACGCCCAGGGCCGCCGGCACGACCTCCATGAACGCCTTGCCCAGCTCCGAGTCCGGCGGCGTGTAGTTGGCGGGCGTGTATACCCATTCGCCGTCCTCGTCCTTGGGTGCGACGATCTCCCAGCTCCAGTCGGGGTCTTCCTCACCCGCCTTGTCCAGGTCGGCGGTGACCTCTGCGACGACGTCGTCGGCGGTCTCACCTATGACGAGGCGGCGGTCCACGGTGATGGTGCACTCGGCGGGCACCTGGTTGCTCACGGTACCCGCCTGTATTATGTTGACGCTCTGCATGGGGTGGCCTATCCACTCGTGGAACTTGTCGATGTGGTGCTCCAGCGCCAGCACCCCCTTGGACGCCTTGGCGATGGCGTTGATCCCAAAGGTGCGTGAAGCCGCTGTGTGGGCGGCCCTCCCGTAGAACTTGACCTGGAAACCGAACATGCCGCGCTCCGCCACCCTGACCTTGAGGTTGCTCTGCTCGCCTATCACCACGTAGTCGGGTCGCCTCATCTCGCCCCGGGTGATCTTCTCGACCAGCACCTTGGAGCCGAAGTTGGCGCCCCTCTCCTCGTCGGGCACCAGGTGAACCCCCACGGCGAGGGGCAGCCCCATGTCCTTCAGTATCTCCAGCACGTGTATCATGACGGCGCAGCTGCTCTTCATGTCGCTGGAGCCGCGGCCGTAGAGCCTCCCGTCTATGAGCACGGGGTCCCAGGGCGCCTTGGTCCAGGCGTCCGGCTTCGCGATGGGAACGACGTCCAGGTGGCCGTTGAACACCAGCAGCCTCTCGGCGCCCGGGTTCAGCACGGCGTTGATTATGGGCCGATCCTCACTGCCGTAGAGCTCGGCCTCGACCCCGATCTCCTCAAGGAGTTCCCTGGCCCGGTGCATCACGGCCCTCTCCTCCCCGGAGACGCTGGGCACCCTGACCAGCTCCTTGGCCAGCTCCACGATCCTCGCCTCGTCTACCCTCGACAACGCTTCGTTGAGAACACTTTGATCCAATTGACTCACAGCAAAGAATGACGGCCGGGGCGCATAAAAATTCTCAGGGAAGCGTCAGGGAGCCTAGCACAACCCTCCTGACGGCGCCGGTGGCGGCCGGAACGTTGCACGGCGTCCCCATGATGTGCTCGTTCGCCAGAAGCGCCATCAGCAGCGCCTCCTTGGCCTCCGACGGGTATCCCAGCCGCGAGTAGTCATGTACCGGGGCGCTCAGCCTGCGACGCAGACGCTCCACGAGGTACGCGTTATTGGAGCCTCCGCCGCTGATGTAGACCTCGTCCACGGGGCCGGGGAGGTGATCTTCGTAGGCCCGGGCTATGGACTCGACGGTGAGCTCTGTGACTGTGGCGACCACGTCTACGTGGCTCAGCCCATGGGCGTCGGCTCGGCTGAACACCTCGGAGGCGTACTGCTCCCCGAAATCCTCCCTGCCCGTGCTCTTGGGCGGCCTCCTCCCGTAGTAGGGGTGTCTCAGCAACTCATCCAGCAGAGCATTGTTGGGTTTCCCGCTCCTCGCCAGCGCACCGTCCACGTCGTGGCTAAGGCCCGCGTAGCGCCCGGCGGCCGCGTCTATGATCATGTTGCCGGGTCCCGTGTCGAACGCCACCACGTCGTCGAACCCGCAACCAGCAGGCAGGTACGTGAGGTTGGCGATGCCGCCGATGTTCTGCAGCACCCTACTCGCCGTGGGTGACCTGTGGAGGACGTAGTCTAGGTAGGGCGTCAGGGGCGCCCCCTCTCCGCCGGCGGCTATGTCGGCCTTCCTGAAGTCAGCGACCACGGGCAGCCCGGTCCGGGCGGCGATTACCGCCGGCTCCCCGATCTGCGTGGTGGACCTGTAAAGGTGACCCGCGGCCTCCTTAAGCCTTGGCTGATGCCAAACCGTCTGGCCGTGGGAGCCGACGAGATCGATCTCCCCCGGGTCGAGCCCCGCCTCAACAATGATGCCGTCGGCGGCCTCAGCGAACAGGTGCCCGATGAGCATGTTCAGCTCGGACGCCTCGCTGAGCCCAGAGGCGCCGTCCTTGAACAGTTTGAACAGCCTCTCACGGACCGTGGCGGGGTATGGGTACGTCCTGTAGGCGACGAGCCTGACCTCGGCGTCTAAGCCTGTTCCGGTGATCTCTGAGATGGCGGCGGTGACGCCGTCGGCCGAGGTCCCCGACATGAGGCCCACGACGACGCGCGTCTGCTTCTCGCGCAGCCTCTGGATATGGTCGTACCCCATCACGTGTCGCTCCTGTAAACCGTGTCGCCGCCCACGATGGTCTCCTTGACGTTGAACCCCCAGTCCATTATGGTGACGTCGGCGTCGGAGCCCTCAGCTAGCCTTCCCTTGCCGGGGGTCAGCCTCAGCACACGGGCCGGGGAGTGGGACGCCATCTGGACGGCCTCCGAGACCGAGAAACCGGCTTCCTCGACCATCACCCTGACTGCGTCGTTGAGCCTGATGGAGCTGCCGGCGATGACGCCGTCAGGAAGCCTCACCAAGCCGTCGCTGAGCACCATCCGCCTGCCCCTGTAGGTGTACTCGCCGTCAGGCAGCCCGGCGGGCTTTATGCTGTCGGAGACGAGGACGGTCTTGGCCGGGCCCTTGCAGAGGGCTGCGAGCCGCAGCGCGGCGGGGTGGACGTGATGGCCGTCGGCTATGAGCTCCACGGAGACCCTTCCATCCGTGAGGGCGGCGCCCAGTATCCCGGGTTCCCTGTGGTGAAGCCCCCTCATACCGTTGTAGAGGTGGCTCACGTGGCTCAGACCGTGGCCGAAGGCAGCCAAAGCTGTCTCGTAGTCGGCGTCCGTGTGCCCCGCCGAGGCGACTACCCCGTGGTCAGCGAGCCAGCTTATGGCCCCCATCGCCCCGGGGACCTCGGGGGCGAGGGTCACGATCCTCAGCAACCCCCCGGCGGCTGCGTGGAGCGACCCGAGCTCTTCAGTGTCGGGGGCGCGTATGGCGTCGACGTGCTGGGCGCCCCGTCTCTCCTCGCTCAAGTAGGGGCCCTCCAAGTGAAGCCCCAGCAGCCTCGCCCCGCCGAGCCCCGACTCCGCGGCCTCGGCTATACGTTTCACCGATGTGAGCAGGTCTTTTCTGGGCGCGGTCTGTGTGGTGGCTAGAAACGCTGTGACGCCGCCAGCCGCCAAGTAGCGTGAGATGCCGTCCATGGTCTCCGGGGCGTCGTCCATGGCGTCGTGCCCAGCCCCGCCGTGGATGTGGACGTCGACGAGGCCTGGGCAGATGAGGTCGTCGCCGTGGTCGAAGACCTCCCCGTAGGGATGCTTACGCGGGCCGGCGTACAACACCATGCCGCCGGCGATCTCCACCTGGCCGTGGGATATGAGCTCGAATGGGGTCACCACCGTGCCCCTCAGGGTGTAACCGCTCATCCGGAGCCCTCCCCGTACAGCAGAATGGAGCTGCGCACGTCCTTGAAGCGCTCGAGCCCCGGCTCCCACGAGGCCGTGATCTCCCTCACAGGCGCGCCTTCCAGTAGGCTGAGCCTCAGGCGGTCGGTCCCGGCGAGGAGGTCGAAGTGCCGCCTCTCCTCGTAGGTGGGCTCGTTGAACCCGAAGCTGCCGGGATGGAGGTTCATCAGGGTCCTCAGCATGTGGACGCCTGTCTCCACGGGCCTGAACGAGTCACGATCCGTGACGTGTACCTGGACGCCGCCGCAGCTCTCGCCCCTGTACCGCCAGAACGTGGGGGTGAAATAGCAGGCCCTGAACCCGACGCCGGTGAGGCTGAGGCCGTTGAGGGCAGACGCCCATTCCCTGCCGTCTACCCAGGGGGCTCCGAGGTACTCGAAGGGGCTGGTGGTGCCCCTGCCCTCCGACGCTTTGACGCCCTCGAAGAGGCAGGTCCCTGGGTATACCGTCGCGGTGTCCAGGGTGGGCAGGTTGGGGCTGGGCTGGACCCAGGGGAGCCCCGTCTCGTCGAACCACATGCCCCTGTCCCAGCCCGTCATCTCTACCACGCTGAGGTCGCACCCGATGCCCCGGTTGATGAATGACGCCAGCTCGCCCATGGTCAAGCCGTGGCGGATGGGGATCGGGTGCAGCCCGATGAAGGACTCGAAGCCAGGCTCAAGTATGTTCCCCTCGACGGCTTCCCCGTTCACCGGGTTGGGCCTGTCCAGGACGACCATGGAGACGCCGTTCTCCTCGGCGGCCTCCATACAGTAAGTGAGTGTAGAAACATAGGTGTAGAACCGTGCCCCGCAGTCCTGGATGTCGAACACCAAGGCGTCGACGCCGTCCAGCGTCTCCGGCGTGGGCTTAAGGTGGTCGCCGTAGAGGCTGTACACGGGCAGCCCGGTGTACCTGTCCACACTGGACTCGACACCTAGGGCGTCCTGTACGTCGCCCCTGGCCCCGTGCTCGGGGCCGAACACTGCCACCAACTCGATCTCTGGGCTAGCATGGAAAGCGTCTAGGGCAGACTCCAGGGTACAGGTCACCCCGGTTTGGTTGGTGACGAGGACCACGGCCTGTGACCCCAGGTGCTTCACCGGGTCCATCAGCAGCACGTCAAGCCCTGTCTTGACGCTCAAGGGGACGAATCACCCCTGTTCGGGTGTATCTGCTTGGCGATCATGTCTTAGCGCCTCTTCTCTCAAGTATCTCCCTCAGCGACACCCATCCTTCGAGGGAAGCCCTGGCCTCGTCTGGCGTCAAGCCGGTCATCGCGAGGAGTATGGCCACACGGACGTCTCCCCCCGCAGAATTGAGCAAGCTCTCAGCTTCTGCCCTGTCCACCTCCGATATCTCGGTTATCATCCCGATGCTGCGGTCAACGAGCTTCCTGTTGCTGGCCTGGACCCCCACCATGTAGCCGTCGTGCACCAGCCCCAGCCTCACCATGGAGGCGGTGGTTATCATGTTCAGCACCATCTTCTGAGCCGTGCCGGCCTTCATCCTCGTCGAGCCGGCCACAACCTCGGGCCCCACCACGACCTCGATGGCCACGTCGACCAGCCCCGACAGGGGTGTATCCTCGTTATTCGTCACGCCGACGGTTTTGGCCCCCAGGCTCCCCGCGTACTCCACGGCCCCCAGCACGTAAGGAGTGGAGCCGGACGCCGATACACCAACCACAAGGTCGAGCATCCCTAGACCCATACGAGCCAAATCCCCGTGAGCGTCTTCCGCTTTGTCCTCGGCGGCCTCCACCGACCTGAACACCGCCTCACGGCCCCCGGCGATGACGGCCTGGATCTTCTCCGAGGACAGCCCATAGGTCGGCGGAATCTCCGCGGCCTCAATGACACAGAGGCGGCCGCTGGTGCCGGCGCCGACTAGGAAGACGCGGCCGCCTCCCCTCAGCGTCGAGACTGTTAACTCGACGGCTCTCTCCGCCTCGGCCAGCCGCGAGGCCACCGCGCCGGCTACTCGGGAGTCCTCGCCGTTGATTATCTCAAGCACCTCAGCCGTCGTCTTGGCGTCGATGCCCCGTGAACGGGGGTTCACCCTCTCAGACATCCTACTCATCGGCCTCACCGAGCCCCCTGTAGCTCTTCTCCACCCTCCTGAGCAGCGCCTCGTCTACGGTCACCCCGAGGGACCTCAGGGCGATGAGGCCGGAGCCCAGCAGCGGCGGCATCCGCGGCTTGATGAGCACACATTCAGGGGCCTCACGCCTCACCACCTCCTCGAACGCGATTATGTATCCGCTGGGCTGCTTGAAGACACCGCCGTTAAGGGATACGAGGAACTCGCCTGACATGCCCAGCCGCCTTATCACGGCGTTCGCCACGAACCCGAGCTCCGCGCCAGCCTCCGCCATCACCAGCGCCGCGGCTTCGTCGCCCTCGGCCTCGGCCTCTCTGACGAGGGGGACGAGGTACGCGATGTCCCTGGGCTCCCGGCTCGGCTCATAGACCCAGTCTATGATGTCCTCTATGCTCCCGAGCCCTAGGTGACTGACTATCTTCTGTTTGAGCACGGTCTCGGGGCCTCTGCCGTCGTGGGCCCTGAGCGCGGCCATGATGGCTTTCAGGCCTATGGTGTAGCCGCTGCCCTCGTCCCCCAGCCTCCAGCCCCAGCCGCCGGCGCGAGCCGTCTCCCCCAGCTTGTTCTCTCCGTATGCTATGGAGCCGGTGCCGGCGATGACGACCACGCCTGGTCTACACCCTGTGCCGCCCGCGAGGGCCGAGGCGGCGTCCGAGACTATCGCGGTGTCCCCGTAGGAGGGGCGCATGCCGTCGAGGAGCTCCTGCCTCAGTCTGGACCTGTCTGTGCCTGCGACGCCCAGCCTGCTGGCCAGAAACGTGTGTACTCCGCACCGGGCCGACGCCTCGTCCACCGCCTCAATGATGTTAGCCAGAGCCCTCTCCGCGCCCACGGTGATGGGGTTGGACGGCCCCGCCTTGCCTGTGGCGAGCACCTCGCCACCGGTAGAGATAATGACGCTCCGCGTCGCGGAGCCGCCGCCGTCAACGCCTAGAACGTATCCCCTGGGCACCGGTTTTCACTGATCCTTTGGCGTGTCGAGGGCTTAAAACGTCTGTTGTGCGAGGCTCTCGCTACGGCGCACCTCGGCGCCGTCTCCCTGAGCCCACCGAGATATTAGGTGGAGGTTCTCCTCGTACCGCCTGTCCAGCAGCCAGTAGTGGCACCAATCATCGTGGCCCCTGATGCCGCGGCCTAGGCTCTGGTTCGCGGCCCTGTACGCGTCCATGGTGTACCACTTGTTCCCGAGGCCCCGCCTCAGCCCGTTGTAGTACCTGATCTGGGCCTTGACGAGGGGGTCGCCGTAGTTGGCGTAGGGGACCCCCACCAGTATGATGCCCCTTGCCTGGTCGCCTGGGAAGTTGCTTCCCTCGCTGTTCCTGCCCCTGAAGACGCAGCTGAGGACGGCGCCGCCGACGCCCACCGCCATCCTCTTGTACCTCGCCACCACGTCCCTGTTACTTTTGGCGTCCGTGCCTTCCCTGTAGAGTTGCTTGCCGCCCAGGTAGAGCCTGCCTCCCCGGCCCTTCGCGATCCCCTTGGACGCCCAGGCGTCCAGGCAGGTGTTCATGAAGCCCCGCTGGGTGAAGAAGAGTAGGACGCCCTGATCCACGGCCTCCACAGCCTTGAACACGGCCTCGCCCATGCGGGTGATCATCTCGTCTGTGCGTTCACGGTAGGCGGTGGTGACCCCGGTCTCGACGACCATCCTTATCCGTTTGCTCTTCTGTATGCTGGGGTACGACCTCTGGGCGGCGTCTCCGAGGCCGAGTATCTCGCTGAACGTGTCCAGGGGGCTCAGGGTGCCGCTCATGACAATGGTGCCGCCTGCCTCCTCAACCACGGGCGCCACGGCCAGGCTCGGGTCCAGGCACCTGTACTCTATCACCGGCGCCCCGTAGTAGCTACGGGTGTAGAGACCGACGTACTTCTCCTTGACGCTCGTCTGGAGGAGCTCGAAGAACCCGAGGAGCCCGTTGAGGTAGGAGACAGGCGGGTTCCCAGCCTGCATCTTCTTCGCCCTGACGGCGTCAACGAAGACGGCGTGGCCGTCGATGAACGCGTCTATGGTCATTCCGAGGGCCAGCTCCAGGTCCCGTTGAAGCGTCTCCGCCGAGACGAGGCGAGGCTTACCCTCGTCGCTCTTGAGCAGGTGCTCGCCCAGGCGCTCGATGAGCCGCGGCGACTCCCCGATGAGCCTAAGCTCCTCGGCGGCTGCGCTTAACCCCCTCTCCGTCATGGCGTCGCTGAGTATCTCCTGGCCCACCTGGTCCACGTTGTGACCCTCATCGAGGACCAGCACACGATCCTCCAGTTCGAGCCCGGTGGTGAGCCTAATCATGGGGTTGAAAATGTACGGGTAGGGCGCCACCACCACCATGGACTCCTTCATCATGCGCCTGGCGAGGTAGTAGGGGCATATCCGTCTGCGCCGCCCCTCGTTCACGAGGATATCCCTCGACAGGATGCATGGGAGGCCCCTGGGGGGCTTGTCGAGGTCGCTGACGTAGGGGCATTCCTCGTTCTTCCGCAGTATGTTGCAGAGCTCCTGGGCCTCGTTCCTCGGCAGGTCCCTGCACTCCGGGTTCACGCAGAGGTGTTCCCTGCTTGCCAGGTTCACGGCGGTGTAGCTCTCCCCCGACTTCTCGTTGATCTTCTCCAGCTCGAGGAGCACCTGGCGCACCTGCTCGTGGGTCCTGGTGCCGTAGATGACCCTCTTACCCATCGAGAGCAGGCAGCTGAGGACGCTCACGGTCTTCCCGAACCCGTTGCACGCCTCGGCCACGAGGACGCCGCCCCTCCCGGCGGTCTCCTGGATGTCCCTGATGAAGCTTACCTGCGGGGGGTAAGGCTCGTATGGGAAGAGCCGCCTCCACCCGTCGTTTCCATTGCCCGACCCGCGCCCTACCCTGAGGAGGCTGCCGCAGGCCCTGCAGAACCTGTCCTCCTCGTACTCCTCCACCGTGTGCTCTCTGCCGCAGCCTGGGCACGTGAT
>CAZTZC010000050.1:0-14305 GCA_964618045.1 uncultured Candidatus Bathyarchaeia archaeon
ACGGTGACACCGACACCCTGCTCGAGACAGGGGAGAAGTTCAAGGTAGAGGTCGATTTCACCGAGCTGCTGTTGACGGACGTCGAACCTGTCCCTGCTGACAGGCCCAGCATGTACACCCACCCGTACGAGAACTTCAGGATAGAGATTAGGCCGAGCCAAGGCGCCGTGATGACCATAGAGCGTCAGATACCCGCCGTATACACCCCCGTGATGGTAATAGAATAGCCCCCATTCTTTTCCACCTCTTCTTTGAAACCGCTTTTATAGCGTAATCATCAGTATCTTTCTCTATGTTGAACCGTGATGCCTTCCTCGGCGTGAGGGTTCTGGACCTGAGCAGGGTCTTGGCGGGGCCCTTCTGTGGGATGCTGCTGGCCGACATGGGGGCTGAGGTGATAAAGCTGGAGATCCCGGGCAGGGGCGACGACTCCAGGCAGTTTCCCCCCTTCGTGGGCGGGGAGAGCATGTACTACGTCAACCTGAACAGGGGGAAGCGAAGCATCACGATGAACCTCAAGACCGACGAGGGTAGGCGACTCTTCGTTGAACTGGTGAAGAGATGTGACGTCCTCCTCGAAAATTTCAGGCCGGGCACCATGGAGCGCCTCGGCCTGGGCTACGAGGAGCTCCGGGAGGCTAACCCCCGGCTGGTCTACGCCGCCATCTCGGGGTTCGGCCAGTACGGCCCCTACAGGGAGAGGCCCGGATACGACATCATAGGCCAGGCCATGGGTGGGCTCCTCAGCATCACCGGTTGGCCCGACGGGCCTCCCACACGGTCCGGGACCGCGATAGGCGACATACTGAGTTCGCTGTTCTGCTGTGTAGGCATCCTCGCCGCCCTCAACGTACGGGAGAGGACGGGGGAGGGGCAGATGGTGGACGTCTCGCTGGTGGACAGTGTCTTCGCGGCTCTCGAGAACATCCCCCAGCGGTTCTACGTCGATGGCCAAGTCCCTGGGCGCATCGGGAACCGTTACGAGTTCGTCTACCCCTACGATACCTTCCGGGCGAGGGGTGGCTGGGTCGTCATCGGCATAGCCAACGACGCCATCTGGGACAGGTTCATAGAGGTTACCGGCCTCACGGGGCTCGGAGACGATCCTAGGTTCGCGTCCAACATGCTCAGGGTCGAGAACCATGGGGCGCTGAAGCTCATCATCGAGGAGTGGACCATGCGCCACGAGAAGGACGCCATAGTTGAGCTGCTCAACAGGCACCGCGTTCCCTCCTGCCCCATATACGACGTCAAGGAGGCGTCGGAGGACGAGCACATCGGGGGCGTCCGCGGCATGGTGGTGGAGCTGGAGCAGCCCGGCGTCGGAGCCGTCAGGGTCCAGGGCAACCCCGTTAAGATGTCCGAGACTAGGCCCGTTCCCCGGGGGCCGGCGCCGTCGCTTGGAGGAGACACCTTTGGAGTGCTTCGAGAACTTTTAGGCGTGCGCCCCGAGGAGTACGAGAGGCTCAAGGAGCAGGGCGTGGTTTAGTGTACCACTCGACGGACGAGGCTAAGACAAGGCGCATGGACGCCCTCAGAGACAGGGCGCAGTCCTGCAAGCGTTGCGCGCTATGGGAGTCCCGGACCAACGCCGTGGTGGGGTCTGGGAGCCTCGACGCAGAGATCGTGCTCGTAGGGGAGGCGCCGGGTAGAACCGAGGACGAGTCAGGCCTGCCTTTCGTCGGGAGAGCCGGGAAGCTTCTTGATGACCTCCTGGGAAGGGTGGGTCTCTCCAGGGGCGACGTGTTCATCATGAACGTCGTCAAGTGCAGGCCGCCGAACAACAGGAGGCCGAAGAAGGTGGAGATGCGTTCGTGTATGCCTTACCTTGTTGAACAGCTCGAGATCATTGGGCCCAGGGTCGTCGCCCCCATGGGGAACAGCCCGCTGAACTATTTCTTTCAGAGGTTCGGGTTGGGGAGGGAGGTGATCGGGAGCGTCCACGGGAAGGCGTATCAGGTGGACACGAAATGGGGTGGGGTGACTCTCTTTCCCCTTTACCATCCCGCCGCCGCCATATACAACCGCAAATTGACGGAGACGCTTGAGAAAGACATGAAGCTTCTAGCCGGACTCGAGGGCTCTTAGCGCCCTGAGTCTCTTCACCATGTTCGGGTGGGTGCTGAACAGCTCGAGGAAGCCCTCGAGCCCAGACACTGGTCTCGCGGCCATCTGGTCCACGAGATCGGAGTCTCCGGTTAACCCCGTCTCATACATCTCGTTGAGGTCCCTGCTGGCCCTGTCGGGGTCGGAGATGAAAAGCGCCTTGAAGCTCCCCGAGTCGACTTGCCTCGGGGCGAACATCTGGGTGCGGTAGGTTGCCTGGCTTATCCTCGCCAGCGCCTCGCCCATCTTCCGGGCGCCTCCCGGCGTGAGGCCGGCGCTGTGCATGTCCGCGTAGTACTCCCGCGTCCTGCTGAGGCTCAGGTTTGCGAGGCTGAGCAAGAAGTAGACGAGGAGGCTCGCGGCGCCCACGAGTCCGGTGCTTCCCCTGTCCCTGTCGCGGCTGAACATCGTGGACCGGGCGATAATGTAGAAGAGGCTTGGCAGGAAGCTGGCCATCATCATCAGGTGCATGTCCCTGTGCTTGATGTGGCCCAGCTCGTGGCCGACGACGGCGTTCACCTGCTCCGCGTCGAGGGCGTCGAGGAGCCCCCGGGTCACGGCTACGTGGCTCCCGGTGAGGGGGGAGCCGTAGGCGAAGGCGTTGGGTATCGGGAGGCTTGATACCATGAGCTTAGGGGTCTTGATGCCTGAGCGTCTGCTGAGCTCCTCGAGGCTGCTCTGGAGCCCCGGGTTCTGGTCGGGGCTCATGGGTTTGACGCGGTAGGTGAGGTTGATCAGGTAGGGAGCGAGGAGCCACTGGAGGATGTTGAACCCCGCTACCAATATTATCAGCGACGGGAGGTTCAGCGTCCCAAGGCTGGACATTATCAACGCGAGTCCGAGGGTGGAGACGCCTATGATCACCGCCGCGGTTCCGGCCATCGATAGCCTCAGCTTGTTCAGGCTCATGCTTGCAGTCTCAATAGTCTGCGAGACGCCCGGGATATAAACAGATTGGGTTCCGTTACATCCGTTCAGGCGCCTCGATGCCCAGCACCAGAAGGGAGTTCCTCAGGGTTATCCTCGTGGCGTCCACGAGCGCCAGCCTGGCGCCTATTAGCCCCGGGGTCTCGGCGTCGATGACCCTCTGGGTGGCGTAGAAGCTGTTGAACCTGTCCGCTAGGTTGTTCGCGTACGCCGTTATGTCTCCGGGCTTCAGTTCCTCGGCAGCCCTCTCGTAGACCTCGGGGAAGTGGGCTATCAGGTTCACCAGCTCCTTCTCCTTGACGTCCACGAGCTGCCCGTAGTCGGGTTCCGGCTTCCTCTTCGCCCGTTTGATTATGTTGCAGGTCCGGGCGTGGCCGTACTGTATGAAGGGGGCGCTGTTGGTCTCGAAGTTGAGGGCCCTCTCCCAGTCGAAGACCACCTGCTTCATGGGGTCCACGCTGAGTAGCGTGTACTTTACGGCGCCGAAGCCCACCATCCGGGCGATGTTTTTCTTGTCGGCCTCGCCCAGCCTGGGGTTCCGTTTGTCAACCTCGTCGTAGGCCAGCTCCACCGCCTTGTCTAGCACCTCGTTGAGGGTCACGTATCTGCCGAGGCGTCCGCTCATCTTTACTCCGGGCAGCTTGACGAACTCGTAGCTGTAGTGTAGGAGGTTGTCGCCCATCCACTGTTTGCCCATGACGGCTAGGGCTATCCTGAGCTGCAGCTGGGCCAGGTTCTGCTCCATGCCTATGACGTTGATGACCCTGTCCACGAAGCTGAACTTCCAGATGTGGTAGGCCATGTCTCGCAGCGTGTAGAGGGTTGTGCCGTCGCCGCGGACCAGCACGAGGCGCGGTATCTCGTGCTCCGGGTGCAGGCCCCATCTCTCTTTGAGGTCAAGGTCTCTGGCTATCCAGTCGCAGTCCAGTATCTGGGCTCCCATCTCCTTGATGACGTACCCTGACTCGTTCAGCGCCTCCAGGACGTCGTCGGCTGCACGCCTCCACACCAGGTCGCTCTCGTAGTCGAAGCTGTCGAACCCTATCCCCAGTTGTCCCAGGATGGCCTCGAAGCCGTCCAGGCAGTACCGGACTACCTGCCGCACGTCCTTGACGGCTTCGGGCTCGTTGTTCTCGTAGGCGGTGTTCAGCGCAACTATCTCGGCCGTGGGGTCCTCGATTCTGGGAAGGGTCTTCGCGAGGCTATCGTAGAGCCCGGGGAACCTGTCCTTGAGGTCGTCTGCGGCGGTCTCATACTTCTCGATCTCGTCTCTCGCCTCCTGGGCCTCGTAGACCCAGCCCTGCTCCTCCGCCTCCTTGAGGTCCGTCTTGAGCCGGTTTAGCTCTGTGATGACGTTCACGGAGGCGTAGATGGTGCCCACCCACAGCTCCGCGGGGGTCTTGGGCTCGGGCTTTCCCATGAGTCTCCACCCGTACGTGGCCATGGCTACCTGGCGGCCCATGTCGTTCACCAGGAAGTGCCTCACGACGTGGTGTCCCCGCTTCTCTAGCAGCTTGGCGAGGCTGTCGCCGAGGATGCTGTTCCTGGCGTTGCCTATGTGGAGGGGGCTGTTGGGGTTGGCGCTGGTATGCTCGACCATCACCTTCTTGGGCTCCCGGGTCTTGAGGAAGCCGTATCTCTCGTCGCCCTCGATCACCGCCTTCAGTACCAGCTCGGCGTAGCTGCCTGCGTCGGTGTGGAAGTTGATGTACCCGTTCACCGCCTCGGCCGAGGCCACCACTCCGCCCTTCTCCGGCTTTATGTGTCGGGCCAGGTTCTCGGCTATCTTGGCTGGGGCTTGCCTTAGCATCCTCGCGAGCTGGAAGCATGCCGGTGATGAGATGGCTCCCATCTCTGTCGACGGGGGCTCGCTATACTTGGCCTGGGGGAGCTCTGTCCCGGGGTATGCCTCCTCTAGGGCGTCCACGAGGAGCCTCTCACACTCCGCTCTTAGCTCGGCGAGGGGGTTCATTTTTTGTCTCCTGTTTGATGGTTTCATTGTATTGGAGGGGGGCTTATAAGTTTGTTATTGGGGTCTGCTGGCGGTAACTCGGTGCATTTTTTATCGGCTGGGTGGGATGGGGTGTGAGGTGTGGGGAAGTTTTATGATAATATGGCGTGTTTTTGTTTGTATGATACCTGATCTTAGGATTACTGTTTTACGGGTTTTTCACCCGGATGAGGTGTTCGGTGATGAATATCCAATCGAGAAGGAGGAGTGGATGGGACCCTGTTACATGCATACTGCGGGGCAGGAGTTTATTGTACATGAGGGAGAGATTCCTGAGGGCTTCTGTAGTGGTGCCTGGGTGGCTATCTATCCTCATCTACGGATGTTGATGATGGGTGGGAACATGCCTGGGACCAAGCCGGGGATCGCTTTGGGTTCCTGTAACGATGGGCTCAGGCCTGTCGTGTTCAAGCTTGAGAGAATCTAGAGGGGCGGGCCCGGCAGGATTCGAACCCGCGGTCTCCGGCTCCGGAGGCCGGTGCATTATCCACTATGCTACGGGCCCGCACAGATAGAGACTGAATGTTTCTGATTAAAGCGTTTCTAGACTATCGTCTCCCCAAGGCAAACTGTATATTCTTACTGTACGCCTCCCTCTCCATGACTGATCCATTGACCAGCCCAGAGGCTTTCTTCGGGTACAGGCTCGGCGGCGACCGGAAGATGGCGAGATGGGACAAGATAGTCGCGTACTTCAGCCTTTTGAGCCGTGAGAGCGACCGAATCAAGGTCATCGACATGGGGCCATCCACCGAGGGGGCGTCGTTCCTCCTCGTGGTGATATCCTCCCCAGAGAACCTCTCTAGACTCGAGGAGATCAGGGAAGCCAACCTAAGGCTCAGCGACCCGAGGGGTCTATCCGACGAGGAGGCGGAGGAACACATAGCCCACGGTGTGGCGGTGGTTTGCCAGTCCATGAGCCTCCACGCCAGCGAGATAGCGCCGACGCAGATGGCCCCCGAGCTGGCCTACGATCTAGTGAGCGGCGTAGACGAAGACACGCGTCGAATATTGGACAACGTGGTCTTCCTCATGGTCCCCTGCTTCAATCCAGATGGCCAGATCATGGTCGCTGACTGGTACGACAAATGGATCGGCACGGAGTACGAGGGAAGCACGCTCCCCTGGCTCTACCACAGGTACGGCGGCCACGACAACAACAGGGACGCCTTCCAGACCAACATGGTGGAGTCCAGGTACGTCGCCTCCATACTCTTCAGGGACTGGATACCCCAGGCCTACGTCGACCACCACCAGATGGGCAGCTTCGGGGCCAGGTTCTATATCCCGCCATACACCGAGCCCATGAGGCCTCACGCCGATCCCTTGGTCTACTGGGAGCACATGTGGTACGGGGGCCACATGGCCACCTTGCTGGAGCAGAGTGGCAAGACAGGCGTCATCGCTGGGGGTTCCACGTTCCCCGCCTGGGGGCACATGGGCTGGCACCGCATCACCAACCACCACAACATATGCGGCATGTTGACAGAGACGGCCAGCGCCAAACTCGCCACACCGATCCACATCCAGAGAGACCAGCTGAAGGGCAACCACTTCAGCTTCCCAGAGTACGTCGCCCAGACAAACTTCCCCCACCCATGGGAGGGGGGATGGTGGAGGCTCCGCGAGATGGTGGAGCAGATAAAGATCTCGGCCTGGGCGACCCTGGACCACGCCGCCAGAAACAGGGAGACGGTCCTGCGGAACGCCGTCCTCAAGGCGCGGAGACAGACGGAGAGGGGCTCCAAAGACAAGCACCAGGCATATGTCGTCCCTGCTCAGCAGCACGACCCCTCCACGGCGCGCATCCTCGTGGAGAAGCTGCTCCTCCAAGGCGTAGAGATCCATGTAGCCCTGGAAGACTTCGAGGTTGACGGCGTCAGCTACGGCGTCGGCTCCTACGTGATCTTCAACGCGCAGCCGAAGCACGGGGTTCTCAAGAACCTCCTGGAGAGGACCTTCTACCCGGACAACGCCTGGACCCGTGAGAAGGACGGGACGCCGAGGGCGCCCAGGGACAAGGCCACAGACACGATGCACGAGTTCATGGGGGTGAGGGTGGACCCGGTGACCGTCGTCCCGCCCACCAAGTTGGAGCACGTCACAGAAGCCCCGAGGCCCAGCGGTGAGATACTGGGCACGTCGAAGCACGGCTATGCCCTCGACTGCAGGCGTAACGACAGCTACAGGGCGACCATGGCGCTCCTAGAAGCCGGCGCCAGGGTCTGGCGGTCTACGGAGCCCTTGGCGTGCGGCGGACACTGGCTTCCAGCAGGAGCCTTCGTTACGAGCCCCGGGGATGAGCTGTTAGGTAGGCTCGCTAAAGAACATGGGGTGACCTTCCACGCCTTGCAGGAGAAGCCAGAAGCCTATGAGGTGTCCAGGCCCCGAGTCGGCCTCTACCAGCGGTACTACGGCGGAAACGCTGATGAGGGGTGGACGCGGCTTGTGCTGGAGCAGTTCGGCTTCAGCTATGAGACGCTGAGGGACGAAGGGATCGACGACCAATTGAGCGGCAGGTTTGACGTCATCGTGCTCCCCAGCGACCCTGCGTGGGTGATCCTGGGCGAAGATGTCGAAGAACACTTCGAGGAGATGGGGCGCCCAGCGCCTCTTACCCCACCAGAGTACAGGAGCGGCATGGGAGAGGAGGGCGTAGAGCGCCTGGTCAAGTACGTGTCTGAGGGCGGGACGCTGGTGTGCCTCAACGAGTCCAGCTTGTTCGCCGCAGAGGCGTTCAAACTAGGCATAGGCGCAGCGCAGGCAAAATCCACCAAGGAGTTCTTCTGCCCGGCGTCGACGCTGCGCGTAACGGTAGACAACTCGCACCCACTGGGTTACGGTATGCCTGAGGACTCGATCCTGTTCTTCTGGGACAGTCCTGTCTTCGAAGTGAAGCCGAGCCTCAGCAGCGAGAAAATGGAGACGGTGGCCAGGTACCCGGCTCACCAGATCCTTCAGAGCGGGTGGCTAGACGGAGAGAAGCATCTGGCCGGGAGACCGGCTTTGATGGTGGCCGAGGTGGGGAGTGGGAGGGTCGTGCTGTTCGGGTTCCGTCCCCAGCACCGTGCCCAGACTCATGGCACCTACAAGTTCTTCTTCAACAGTCTACTTCTCCCGGCTATAACCTAAACACTTTTTGGGTTTTTAAAGGGATAAACGAGGGGCCTTGAGCCTTCTGGAGGGCGGCGGCTTTGTCAGGGAGGTGCTGGGAGGCGACCCCATGGAGGCCTAACTCGAGCACAAGCGACGGGAGCAGAGGGAGATCCTCGACGCCGAGAGGCTTGGAGAGTCAGAGGCTCGGCGGTGGGAGCTGAAGAGGTACTTGGGGCGGGTCTAATCCCTGCTCTCATGGCATGTTACGCTGGGCTTCCCTTCTAGTCTGTTTTCTTGGCTGCGCAGAGCGCGGCGTACGACTCGTGGAGGAGACGCTGGGCGTTCTCGACTATCACGGGGCCCACACCCTTGACGTCCGCAAGGGGTCCTAGGAGTCTCTTGGTTTTACCGCTCTTGCTTATCCGGACCTCTGCGTTGGCGAACTCCTCTATCACCCTGTACGGGGTCTCGTAGTGGGTGAGCAGCTCCTGGGCTAGGGTGGTGCCTATCTGGGGCAGCCCCGAGAGTAGGTACACCTGCTGCTCGTGGAGGGGGAGGCTCCTGTTTATGCTGCGTAGCTGTATGGTTCGTTCCTCCTTGGCCTGTTCCCTGTAGGCGAGCCTGTGGAGGAGCACCGCGGTGGACTCGGGGCTGTCCGTGGGGATGATGTTTACGCCGTAGTCCAGGGCTAGGCTGCTGAGGGCGCCGTAGACGCTGGCGGGCCGCATGGCGCTGCGCTTGAAGGCGCGGCTGAGCTGGCCCTCCAGGATCACGATGGGCCGCTCGTATGCCTGGGCCATGTCGCGTGCCTGGTTGAAGAGGCGTCCGTCCTTCATGCTGCCTAGGAAGTCGCTGACGTCTTTGCGTTCGACGCCGACGCGGTCGCTGACGACGTAGTCGCAGACGTCCAGCTTCCTGACGTCGACCTCGACGCCGTTCCACATCATGTAGTTGACTATGTCGCGGCGGCTGGATGCCTCGTTGCTGTCGATGCAGATGTGGAGGGCTTCACTCATCGTCCTCCGCCTCGAAGGCTATCTCGATCTTGCGGGGGTTGTCGCCGCCCTTGAGGCTTCTGAGGAAGCCGAGTAGCATGCCTTTGAAGGCTCGCTGGACGAAGCCGCCGAGGGGCACGGGCTCGTCGTTGACGCGGAGGGTGAACTCGACGCTGTTCCTGACGCATTGCTTCGCGTCCGCCTCGCCCCTTAGGATGGCCTTGCCGAGGCTTCGGCAGTCCTCGTAGCCGCATCCGCGGCAGTTCACGCCTGGGAGCATGGGGTACGCCTTTTCTTCGACGATGTCCGCGAGGGCCTCGGCGTCCGCGAGGTTCACGACGGGGAGATCTGTGTCCCCCATGAACATTGAGCCATGGATCTTCACGGCGGCTATCTCCAGCCCGTTGCTGAGCTTGGGGATGTCGTCGTCCTCACGCGGGACCAGTATCCTTGCGTGGGTGTCCATGGTCTTGAATCCCTCGATGACGAGCATGTCCAGGTCGCCTAGGGCTCTGGCGGCGTCGCCGATGGGCACGTGGCCGTCGATGAAGAAGGCGGCGGCGTCTTGGCGGAGTATCGCCGTGGCGACGGCCCCCGCCTCCCTGTGCCTGGCCGTGTCCTTGCCTGGCGTGTCGAACTCGATGTTCTCGGCGGTGTGCTTCAGGGTGCCCACTCTGTGGCCTCTTCGGGTGAGCTCTGTGACGAGGGCCTCCACTACCCTCGTCTTCCCGGAGTTCTTGAAGCCTACGACGGCGACCGTCTTGGGGGTCATGGTGATACCCACGGCCTCGCTTTATTTATCCTCATGGTTCCCGTGGATACGTTTAATATTCAGCGAATATCATCTGGGACGCATTGAAGGGGACATGTTTTGGGGGAGACGGGCTGGCTGAGTAGGATCTTCGCTGCGGATATGCCCACCGTCTACTATGAGCTTCTCTTCATAGGGTTCAGCATCATGATGGGGATGAGCCTGTCCTCCAGCTTCCTGCCGATCCTGGCCAACGACCTAGACCCGTCAGGTGTGCTTGTGGGCATGGTGGTGTCGGCCTGGTTCCTGTCCAGGATATTCATGGAGCTGCCCGCCGGCATCATCAGCGACCGGATTGGCAGGAGGCGGCTCCTGGTTGTGGGTCTGGGCCTCAGCCTGCTGGGTCCCCTGCTCTGCAGCCAGGCGACGAACGTCTACGTACTGATCCTGGCTCGGGCCCTCTGGGGGATGGGGACGGCCCTCTACTTCATGAGCAACATGGCTCTCCTCATGGACATCCTGCCCCCGTCCACGAGGGGTAAGGCGCTGGGCATATTCCAGGGCATCGAGTTCATAGGCAGCTTCATAGGTGCCCCCATCGGGGCCTTCCTCGCCGTCTACCTGAGCTATACCCAGGTCTTCTACTTCACCTTCGCTTTCTCGCTTGTCAGCTTCTTTCTTGGTGTGAGGTCCAAGAACATGAGGGGCTTGGAGGTCCAGGAACACAGGTCCAGGCTCACCATGAAGCAGATCACGGGTAGCCTCCGTGACTGGGGGATCATAGTTGTGTGTCTCCTCGCCACCTCTAGGACGCTGGTGATGCAGGGCATCCAGCAGACGGTTCTCCAGCTGTATCTGAACCAGCAGGTTGGGTTCACCGTGGCGGGGATCGGGTGGGTGGTCAGCGCCTTCGTTCTGGGCCAGGTGATCGCGCTGCCCACGGCCGGGAACGTGTCCGACCGGTTCGGGAGGAAGCCGGTGCTCATGGTGGGCTTCGCCATCAGGCTGGCCGGCGTAGTCCTCTTCACGCTTTCAGGGAACCTGGTCGTGCTGCTCATCTCGGGCCTGGTCTCAGGGATAGGTGAGGGGCTGACCATGACGACGCTTCTGGCGCTGCTGACTGACATCGCGCCTCAGGCGGCGAGGGGCGGCGCCGTGGGCCTCTACAGGACGTTCATGGATTTGGGGGGTTTCCTCGGCCCCATAGTCTTCATGGTGGCCTACAACGACTACGGCCCCCTGACCCCCTTCTACGCGGCGGCGGGGCTCTGCGTGCTGAACATAGTGTTGACGTATTTCGCCCGTACAGCGTCGTCTACCTCAACTTAAATTACCGTTCATCGATCATTCTCATGTATGGTGTCGTTAACCTTCTACGGCGGCGTCAACGAGATCGGCGGCAACAAGATTCTGCTTAGGGACGGGGACACGAGTATCTGGCTGGACTTCGGGCAGAGCTTCACCATGGGCGTCGACTACTACGTGAACTGGCTTCAGCCCCGTAGCTGCCTGAGGGATTACTTCGAGTTTGGTTTGCTGCCGGAGCTGGAGGGGCTTTACAGCGAGGAGATGTTGACGGGGACGCCGCTGGGGTACTGTGAGGCGGAGTATCAGGGGGTTTTCATCACCCACGCCCACAGCGACCACGTGAGCCACATCAGGTTCGTCGACCCGTGTATTCCGGTGTACACGGGGAAGGGAACGAGGCTGTTCATGGAGGCGTTGGAGCAGACCAGCGCTTGGAGCGACTACGGTGAGCACGAGTACAGGGGCTTCAGGACGGGTGACTTGGTGAGGATCGACGGGGTCGAGGTGGAGCCTATTCATGTTGATCACAGTATACCGGCCGCCTACGGGTATGTTATCCGTCACAGCGAGGGTGCCCTGGTCTACACTGGTGACATGCGTGTCCATGGGCCCAGGGCGGATATGACGCAGGAGTTTCTGGAGTCGGCCCAGTACGCGGAGCCCTCCGTCATGGTGTGTGAGGGGACGCGGATGGCGCGCCGGGGTAGGCGCCGTAACCTCAGCGAGGCTCAGGTGGAGCGTGGCGTCAAGAAGGTGTGCGAGGAGGCGGATGGGGCGGGTAAGTCGGTGATCTATACGCAGCCGGGGCGGGACATGGATAGGCTGCGGACGTTTTACAGGGCGGCGGAGAGCAGTGGGAGGGTGTTGGTGGTTCACCCGAAGACGGCGTATCTGCTGGAGAGGCTGATTGAGGACGAGCATCTGGATCTGCCGGACCCGCATAGGGATGACTTGTTGAGGGTGTATTATCGGCGTAAGCGGAGCGGCACGTACAGTGAGAGGGATTACTTCGTGTGGGAGCGGGGCTACATGGATAGGATGGTGACGGTGGATGAGCTGAGGGATCGGCCTACTGACTATATTGTGAATCTTGATTTTCAGAATTTTACAGAGTTGATTGATCTTAGGCCTGAGCGTGGGAGTCATTATGTGTATAGTATGAGTGAGCCGTTCAGTGAGGAGGATATTGAGCATGATGTGTTGTTGAACTGGTTGGGGCATTTTGGTTTGGTGTATCATCAGCTTCATGCTTCGGGGCATATGAGTCCGAAGGAGCTGGGGGAGGCGGTTAACTACGTTGGGCCTGGGGTGGTGTTTCCTGTTCACTGTGAGGAGCCCGAGTTGTTCAGGGGGTATTATGGTTCGGTGACGTTGCCTGAGGTGGGTAGGGAGTACAGGGTCTAGGTTTGTACCAAGTAGGTTGGAATTACGGAAAAAATTTGTGTTGTGGGGTTTGTTTGTTTTATTTAGGTTGTTGCCGTGGCTGTGTATTCCGTGAATTTTTTGGAGGTCTGTTCCGTGTTACTGGGAATAAGCGTTTTCTGGGGTGTGTTTCTGTGTTCGGTGGACTACACTTTTGTATATGTTTGATCCGGAAACTAGCCATTATAGGGCTGGTTTCGTCTGAAGAGGCTTGGTTTCTCCCCAGATGTATGGACCCCCCTCCCCCCGGGGTGTTTCAAGCTGGTTTTTGAGGATGTTTATGTCCCTCACGAGCTTGGCGTGAAGAATGATGAGGTCATCATTTAATCGTGTTCTGGGTGTTTTTCGTGGGCTTGTTTCATGAGGAGTTTCTGTGTGGTGCGGTGGACGGGACGGCGTAGGCTCCGTTGTCTGGTTTGTATGTCTGGTTTGTCATGGTTTTCACTCCGTGGCAGGTTCTAGGTTTTGAATAAAAAATGGGTTGTCAGGTGTGGGTGATCAAGTCATTGACGTGACTGAGCACCATAGGTGCCATGGCTCAAACTCGGTCTCCATGTAGGCAGGATCGTAGGCGTCCTCTGCGTGAACGTAGACGTATCCCCAGTGGGGGCCGTCTAGGAAGTTGTATATGTGATCCTTTGGTGGGGTCATGCCTTCTGGTAGCCATGCCAGTTTATCGACGTTGAAGTATCCTGTGATCAAGCAGTATTCGCCTGGAACGTAGTCGAGGTTTTCTAGGGTTACCAGTGTTATGGTGAAGTGGTCTACGGAGCCGGCTGGGGCGCCGCCTTCCTCCTCGGGGATCAGGTTTTCTTCTCTGTAGAATAGCTTGAAGTCTACGTCCCCGTCCTTGACCCTGAGGTCCCAGTTGCCGCCGACCACCACGGAGCTACCCGGATCGGTGGGGGGTTCGCTGCCTCCGTACCAGAGTACCTTTCCGTTTGCACGGAAGCCGACGCTCTTGGCCCCCGAGACGGTTTGAGCCATCAACGCGAGTGCGATGACGAGGCTTAACGCCATTAACTTTGGAGCAACTCTTTTAACCATGTGTTAACTCTCCGCGCGCATGCGCCTTCCTTGCACGCGCGTGGTTATTCGTGAAAGATTTGTTTTATAAGTGCATTGTTGAATAGTTTTGTTACATCGCCAGTATTCGGAAGGGAATATTGTATGCATTCAGTCATGGCTGTAAAATTTGCCATGGCACAAATGTCTTTAGCAAATTTATTTTTACCTCCTTTTGATTTAATATTTAAAAGCTCTTTAAAATCAAGCGTGCTCCCTTCATTTTGTATAATTAAATTGGATAATGAATTTGAACCGATTACAGATATATATTATAAAAAAGTAAAAAATGAAGATATAAATTCATATATTTCACATTTATTCACGCGCACGAAATCTCTAATATTTATTTTCCTTCAACCAAGTTAATGTGACTTTTTATAAAAATTCTTTTTTAATGTCGCATTTTTCCCTTATTTAGCAAGTCACCTATATAACTTAAACAAAATGTTGAATAATAAAGAGTTAAAACTATCCGAAGAACCTGCCTAGGCTTGTTTGTTGGGGCCTGCCCACGAGGGCGTCGAAGCTCATGTCCAGCGCATCCAGCAGCTGCTCAAACGTCCCCTCCAGATACTCCTCATACTTGTTCACATCCACGTCCCTAGGCTTAGCAACGATCGC
>CAZTZC010000051.1:0-10767 GCA_964618045.1 uncultured Candidatus Bathyarchaeia archaeon
ACTGCTTCGGGTTCAGCGACCACATCCGCATCGGCTACGGCAACAACATCGAGGTCCTGAGAGAGGGCCTCGGCAGGTTCAAGAGCTACCTAGAGAAGCATCGGTGAATACAAGCGTTGAAGCCCAGGATCGTCGTCAGCCGCTGCCTCGGGTTCGAGGCCTGCAGATGGAACGCAGAGATCATCTGCAGCCAAACGGTGGACGAGCTCAGGGACCACATCGAGTTCGTAACGGTGTGCCCTGAGCAGGACATAGGGCTAGGCGTACCGAGGAAACCGATAGATCTCGTCTTGGTCGACGACATGGTCCGGGTGATCCAGAAGGAGACAGGGAGAGACGTTACGGACGAGCTCAGGGGCTTCTCCGAGGCATTCCTCGAAGGGCTGGGGACAGTAGACGGGTTCATACTGAAGAGCAGGTCGCCGTCATGTGGACGCGGAACCACCAGGATACGTGAAGGGTCTGGGGTGAAGATTGGTTCCGGCGTCTTCGCTTCATGCGTGGAGAAACGTTACCCCGATCGCGTCATTCTCGACGAGGAAGAGCTTGAGGAGACGGGCTCGGATGCCTTCCTCCGGCTAGTCGCCTCTCCCTGATCTACTGTAGATGCCTCTAAGCATCGCGATCTGGCCGTTGTGGTGGATCAGCTCTGCGAGGAGGTGGAAAAGCAGGCTCTTCCTATCGGTTTCTCTGCCCCAGATGGTCAGCGGTGCCGCGAGTTCCTCGTCGCACGTCTCTGAGAGATCCCCGCTGATGATCACGTGAGCCCTCTTGAGATCGCTCAGCAACTCATCTAGGCTGTGGGGCTGTTCTTGGTAGTCGTCGTCCCAGCCTCCGGGCTTCACTGTGCCTTGGATGACCTGAGGGATGAGAACCAAGCCGATCCTGGCCATGTGGGTGAGTATCCACTCGACGGTGTTGGAGCCGCGGTACGGCGTCCAGTTTAGCTCGTCCTCCGACAGGTCGTTAACCGTGTCTCCGATTCGTTTGAAGATGTATTCCACATGATCCTTCATGAGACGGATTTGAACGTCCATGGAGGGGTTGAGGCTTCTCACCCATTTATCGGTTCTCCATCGCCGCTTGGACCTCCCGCCTGAACTCAGGGGTTCTCCAGTAGCTTTTGATGGGCCTCTGGTTTACGATGATGAGCTCGTTTCCCCGTCTGGACGACTCCATGGGGGCTGTCCACATGTTGATGATCTCGACGGGGTAGCCCGGCTTGATCTCGTGGATCAGCTTCTTCACGTTGTCGGCGAAGCTGACGCTGTACTCGCAGTTCACGTTGTAGAAGAGCACTGCCTTTCCTTCGTCCTCTGAGAGAGGCTTGTACTTCGTCCTCTGTCTCGGCATGTAACCGCCGTGGATCTCCAGGTACATCTCGCCGTCGCCCTCCTTGAAGCCGTTCCTCTCGTAGAACACTTTCAAGTCGAGGCCCTCGCCGGTGGCGAAGGGCTCGGTGACGAGGAAACTGCATGGCTCCCCCCGCAGGCTCTCCATACCATTCCCAGCCTCCTTCACGAGGTCGGCGAGGAGGCTTGAGCCTGCACCCTTACCCCGCACGCGGGAGTAGACACACTCTATTCTTACGACGCCGTCGCGGGCGCCCGCGAGGTAGGGGAGAGCCTTCTCGGGGTAGTACATTATCTGAGCCACCGGCCTGCCGTCGAGGTACGCCACCTTCGTGAAAGGACCATGTTCGTTGAGGGTATCCCTCAGCCACCTCTCCCTCAGCCGCCTGCCCTCCATCAGCTTCGACCCCGGCTCCGCGTCAGGGCTGCACACCCTGAACACGTCTTCGAAGCCCTCCTTGATGGTCTTCACCTCTATCATTGAACTCAGTGTATGAGGCGGCGACGTCACTGATAATCTTTAACAGTCACACGGCACAGGGGTAGATTATTGGGTGGACGCGTTGGCTGACATCTGGGCTTGGATGGGGAACCTGGTGGCGACCTATGGGTACGCCGGCGCGTTCCTCATCAGCGTCTTCGGCAACTTCACCATCTTCTTCCCGGTGCCCTTCGTCCTCACCATCTACGCCTTCGGCGCCACCCTCAACCCACTGATCCTGGGCCTAGTCTGCGGGGTGGGCTCGACCGTCGGAGAGTTCTCGGCGTACCTCATCGGCCGCGGCGGCCGCAGGGTCATAAACGACAGGTACGGTGAGCGCCTCGAATCCGCTAAGCTCCTTGTTCAGGAGTACGGCATGGCTGTGATCTTCATCTTCGCGGTGCTGCCTCTGCCAGACGACCTCATACTCATACCTCTCGGGATGCTCAGATACAGCCTGAAGAAGGCGATGATCGCGATGTTCCTCGGAAAGACCATAATGTGCGTCGCAGTGGCCTACGCAGGCAGGTACAGCTACGCTCTGATCAGGGATGTCTTCGCGTCCAGCGGCGTCGTGGGAGGACTCGCGTCCACGCTGCTGCTGGCCATCATAGTATACGCCATGATAAAGATCGACTGGGTCAAGTACATCTCCGTCAAGAAGCCTGAGAGTTAGTGATCAACAGATCATAGCCCTTGGACCTGCTGGACACCTTGCTGCTTATCATCCTAAGCGTCCTCAGCGAGACCAGCCCGAACCCTGTGCCCGTGTAGAGGCCCCTCACGAGCTCGGTGTCCGAGTTGCTCTGGACGAAGACGACGCCCCGGGAGTCCAGCTCGACACACGTGTCCCTGAGCCGCCGCTGGTCCTCCCCCGTGAACCCTCCCATAGAGTAGTCGGTGAAGTGAGCCGTCCTGCTGACAGGCACATACGGCGGGTCAAGGTAGCACAGGTCTCCGGCCTCAGCCGTCTCCAGGAGGTAGAGGAAGTCCCCACAGCGGATGTCCACGTCTCGAAGCAGCCTGCTCGCCCTCATGATGCGCTCAGGGTGGACGATGGCGGGGTCTTTGTACCTGCCGAAGGGCACGTTGAACTCACCCTTGGAGTTCACCCTGTAGAGGCCGTTGTACCCCGTCTTGTTCAGGTAGAGGAGCAGGGCGGCGTCCTCGACGAGGTCCGCTGGGTGGGTGTTGAACCGGCTCCTGAGCCGATAATACTCTTCCTTTTCGTACCTGTAGCCGCCGGCTACCTCGATGAGCTCCTCCGGGCGGTCCCTGACTACCCTGTAGAAGTTAATGAGACGCGGGTTGATGTCGTTGACGCTGCCCCTCACGGGCTCCAGGCTGAAGAACACGGCGCCTCCTCCCATGAAGGGCTCATGGTAGGAACGATCGACATGGTCGTCCGGGAAAAAACTTAGTATCCTCTCCACGAGGCCACGCTTCCCGCCAGCCCATTTGAGGAGAGGCCGCACCCTTGAGACACCCTAGAGAGCGGTGAAGCTCTCGACCGTTTTCTCGTCTAGCCGTTTGACGAGCTCCGTCACCAGCCGCACTGCGTTCTCGGTATCCTTCAAGCTTAGGAGGCCGACGTGGCTGTGTATGTGCCTCGTGGGAACCGTGAGCACCACGGTGGGACATCCCGCCCTGTTCATGTGGATGCGGCCGGCGTCGGTGCCGCCGCCTGGCATCTGGCTCAACTGAAGTGGTATCTGCGCCTGCTTCGCCGTCTCTATAACAAACTTCTTGAACGGCTGGTTAGGGATCATGCTCCCGTCATATGTGAGAAGCCCAGGACCCTTACCCATCTTGGTCAGGGCCTCCTGGGGCTTGATGCCGGGGACATCTCCTGCGATGTCCACCTCGAGGACGATGGCCACGTCCGGGTCAACCCTGTGGGCTATAGTCTGGGCTCCGCGTAGGCCAACCTCCTCCTGGACGGTGGCGGCGCCAACCACGGTGTTGGGGTGCGGGATGCCCTGCTCCTTGATCCGTCTCATGGCCTCCATGGCCACGAAGGCGCCTATCCTGTCGTCGAACGCCTTGGCCATGGCCACCTTGTCGTCCTGGATGAGGCTGAACGGGCTCCAAGGCACCACGGGGTCGCCTACCTTGATCCCCGCCTCCTCTACCTCCTCCTCCGAGGACGCGCCGATGTCTATGTACATGTCCTTCTTCTCGACCACCTTCTTGCGCTCGTCCTGCGGCAGGATGTGCGGAGGCTTGGAGGCGATCACACCATGGACGTCGCCCTTGCCCCCCCGCATCACCACGCGCTGGGCCAGGAGAACCTGGTCCCACCAGCCGCCGAGCGGGTTGAAGGTCAGGTACCCCTCCTTGGTGATCGATGAGACGATGAACCCCACCTCGTCTGTGTGGCCCGCCAAGAGGACGGTCGGCCCCTTCCCCTTCAGGGTGAAGGCCACGGTGCCGAGCTTGTCTGATAGTATCTCGTCCGCTATGGGCTCCATGTAGGCTTTAACCAAGGCGTTGACCTCCCGCTCGAAACCGGATGGGCCGAAGGCCTCCATCATCTCCTTCATTATGCCTAGAGCTTCCTCGTCTAGCATGTGTATCGCCCTATACTGGGTTACACATTGTTTTAGGGTTATCCTCAGGAGCTGAAGCCTTGCTTCGAGGGGCTTTAATACGTTTGCCCCAAACGTGAAACCGTGAAACGTGTTTTGATACGGGCGTGTAACTGTATAAGAGTAAAACGAGTTACATCGCCGAAAGTTAATGCATCTGTGTAACAAAGCGGAGGCTATGTCTGTGTGTCAGCACAGTTACCGGGATATTGATTCAACTGGATAAAGTTACACAGGTTCCCCAATAGGGGTTTAATGTTTATGACGCATGCTGGCTGGCTGAGAGGTTTTATATGTCTGTCAGGCTCAAAAGATGTTTAAGCGGAGTGTGGAGCTTGGCTAGCGGTCGGCCGTCGTCCCTCGTTGCCGTTGGGGCTTCCCGCTCCGGTAGCCCATATTAATTCTTCGCGGGAGAGCCTTACTGTTCCTCAGGAGCCCAGCGCCCACTAGCCAGCCCTAGTTTAATCCGCCAGTAAACCCATTAAAAAAACTATTCTTACATCCGGTGAGAATAACTTGATTTCATGATAAAACACATAAAATATATAGAATAAATATGAAAACAAGTAGAAAACCGATCCATATTCTAACGTACTCCCGGCTCTAATAGCGATAAAGCACATTTTTCCGTGTCAATCCCCGCCTTGACGCCCACAGGGAGAGTCATGATTGGGTTCGTGTGCCCGAAATCAAGCCCGGCGACGACGGGGACCTCCACGCCCTCTAAGACTTCCTCGACGAGGAGAGGCAGAGACAAGTCCCCCTTCAGACCGACGCACCCTGGGACACGGCCGACAAGTAGCGCCTCGATCTCGTCGAATACCCCGAGGTGTCTCAGCTGCCTAAACTGACGAAGTATGTTTATCGGTGGCCCATCCTCCTCATCCGACTCAAGGAACAGTATGGCTCCACTCACGTCGGGCCAGTACTCGGTGCCCGCCAGCAGCAGCAACGTGCCCAGGTGTCCTCCAACCAGTCTTCCCCTAGCCTCGCCGTCTCTTATGATGGTCCACCCGGGGTTGGCGGCTTCCTCCACAGGTGTCTCGGGGTGCTGCCAGTACAGGGGGTCGTCTATCATCGTGGGGGATGGTGTGTATCTGTGGGCTTCGCCTTCCATGAGGATCTTCCTGAACTTGTCTACCTCCCACTGCATGAGGAAGCTGTGGCAGAAGGTGATGAACGCGGGTCCATTGAATGAGACGAGCCCCGCCTTGGACAGGAAAGCGTTGTTGAGGGCCGTTATGTCGCTGTACCCGATGAAGGGCTTGGGGTTTTTCCTGATGAGGCCCCAGTCAAGGTACTCCAGCAGGTCGTTGCTGTTGTAGCCGCCCCAGACGCACATCAAGCCGTCAACGTCAGGGTCCTTGAAGCCGTTCATCAGGACCCGAGCCCTCTCCTTGGCTGGCCCCGCGGTGCCCCTCCAAGTTGTCAACGCCTCGGGGCTCACCTCCACCTCGAAACCCAGTTTCTCTAGATTGCGTATGCCCCTGTCTACGTCTTTCTTGTCGAGGGATTCAATGCTGCTGGCCGGGGCCACGAGGCGTATGGTGTCGCCTTCCCGCAGCCGGTTAGGCTTGACCAGTTCCATGTGGTACCTGTCTGCTCTGGGTTGAAAAACCTAGTCCATGAGCCTCAGGACCTTCCGCGCCGTGGTGAGGTAGCCGCTGTGCCCGATCATCACGGTCTGGGGCCTCGTCTTGCCGGGGGCGACCGTGATGTTCCTCAGCAGCAGCTCCACGGTCTCTACCTCTATGAACGGGTGGGCCTTCAGAGCCTCCACCGTCTTCATCACCTGCTCGATGGTTGGGCTGAACGACAGGAAGACGCCGCTCCCGGCGAGCGCCTCCCAGGCGTGGGGCACCACGAGCCACGGCGTCGCCATGTCCAGCACCACGGCGTCCAGGTCATCCTCGGGGATGCTCTCCGTGATGTCGCCTAGCCTCATGTCCACGTAGGGCATGAGCCCCGACCGCTCGATGTTACCGCGTGCAGTCTCCATGTGCCTCTCCACTATCTCGTAGGTGATGACCTTTCCCTCGGGCCTCACGGACTCGGCGAGGGCCATGGTGAGGGCGCCGCTGCCGGTCCCCGCCTCCAGGACCCTGCAGCCTGAGCCGAGGCCCAGCTGGAAGAGGATGTACCCTATGTCCTTAGGGTACAGCACCTGGGTCCTGCGGTCTGTCTTGAGGACCCTGTCCCTGATGAGTGGCTTCAACGCGTAGAAGGAGACGCCCAGGCTACTGGTGACCACCATACCGTAAGGCTCACCCACTAGGTCGCCCAACTCGATGAACCCCTTGTGGGTATGGAACTGTTTGCCTTCCTCGACCCTCACCTTGTAGGTACGCTTGGCGTCAAGGTAAAGGATCACCTCGTCTCCTTTGAGTATCCGCGTCATCGCCCCATCATAGTCGCTCCGGAATAAAATTCCTCCTCTGGGAAGTCACACCTTATAGCGTCGCGTATGAACTAGGATATTCATGAATGATCTGGAGAAGTTCAACGAGTTCAGGCACAGGATGAATGAGGCTATATTAGGTTGTGGCCATCTGGGTCTGAAGCGTTTCTGGGCGCTGGACAGCCGCGCCTACGAGCCGAACTATCTTGACGAGAAGACTCTGGAGCTGTTGGGCCTCGCCACGAGCATGGTGCTCCGTTGCGACGACTGCGTCACCTACCACGTCGTCCGGTGTATCCAGCTGGGCTTCACTGACGAGGAGCTTCACGACGCCCTTAACGTGGCCCTCGTCGTCGGCGGCAGCATAACCATACCACACATCAGGCGGGCCTTCGAGACCATGGAGCGGTGCCGTGAGCTGCAGAAGACGGACCCCAAGCTGGAGAGCCTCCTATAGGCCACCCGACACTTATTTAACCATCAACAATATCTAAAAGATGGATGGGTGGCAGCCACAGCCTCAGGGAGCTCGTCGAGGACAGAACCTACCTCATGATCTTCGTCGCCGCTCTAGCTGCCCGGCTGCTGGTCTGGCTGTACATCCCCTTGGACTGGAACTGGGACAGCTACCACCACTGGCAGATAAGCTACCTGAGCCTCAAGCTGGGGTTCGGCGGTTGGCGGCTCTGGGACCTCAACGGCTGCGAGTACTTCTGGGGCATGGTGCCCCACCTGGTCCAGTCCACATTGATGGCTGTTCTGGGATCATCATCGATTCTTCCCTACAGGGTCCTCAACACAGTCCTCGGCGGAGTGAACTCGGTCCTGGTCTACAGGATAGGGGAGAAGTTCTACTCTCGGCGGACCGGGCTGGTCTCGGGCATGCTTTTCGCGGCGTTCCCGGTGGCCGCCGTCTTCGACGCGGTGGCCATGCAGGACACGCTGGCGCTGACGTTTCTACTGACGTCGCTTCTCATGATCAGGGAGAGCCCGTTCTGGTCTGGGGTCGCGTTGGCGCTGGCTGGGTACAGCCGCACCGAGCTGATGGCGGTGGGCTTCATCGTTTTGCTGGGTTACTGTCTGCGTGAGCGCCTCATCACTGAGAGCCTGCCTTACGTGATCGGCTGGCTGCTCGTCATGGCGGTATTCGGCTTCCACCTGTACACCCAGACGGGGAACCCGTTGTACCCGCTTTACATTAGCCTATACAACGTGTTTGGAGGATGGGAGCCCGCCAACCAGGGAAAGACGTTCCTGGGACTCATGCTGGCGTGGATTGTGTGGAAGCTAAGCGTCTGGCCCCGCAAGCCCACAGGGATCATAATATTGTCGCTGGGGGCGACGGCTGCTTACATGGTGCCCCAGATGGCGCGGAGACGATGGATCAGGTACCAGCCTCAGCTCTACCTCCTGGCCTCCGCGGCGGTGCTGACCCCCATATTCCTGACGTACGTGGGGTCAGACAACAGCAGCCTCCTGATAATGTTGAGGATGGTGAACCCGGTGACGGCCCTCGGGCTACCCGTGCTGGTGCATTTCTCCCAGACTTCCCTGGAGAAACCTCTACCCGAGCTCAGGGTAAGGCCGGAGCATGTCGTGGCCGCCCTCTTCCTCCTCTCCTACCTCTGGTTCCTGCCGGCGTACGGCGCTTACCAGGCATACGCGGAGGAGGCGTTCATATCAGCCGACATCGTGTACGGGTTCTACGTTGGAGGAACCATAGTGTGCGACTACCCCACCATCAACTACAGGCTCGTGCACACGTGGGGCGTCGAGCCCGGGGCCCTCCTTGGTAACCACTACTCGCCTCACTACTACGGCATAGATGAGCCGCTCGCATACGCCGAGTGGCTGTCCGAGAACGAAGTCACCATCTGGCTCAAGACAGACCATAGGGGTGAACCCGTCTTGGAGGCTGTTCAGAAACATTATCCAGGCCTCTTGGTGCCTCTGGACGAGGTATCGTACACACAGATTTTCTGGGTGGATAAGGAGATGCTTGAATCCATCGTGGGTGAGGGGAACAGCTAAAAACCGTGTCCGCCCCACATACCTCTATCGGGGTGAAGCCATGTCGAGGTACAGGGACTTAGGGGTGGACGTTAGGAAGCCGGGCATCGACCGATTCAAGGAGGCAGTGGAGAACCTCTATCCTGGCGCCTTCTGCGTTGTCCAGAGGGACCCGGATGACCCGGAGACGGGGCTGGTGACGCACACGGACTCGGCGGGGAGCAAGCCCATCCAGGCGTACCTACAGTATAAGGAGACCGGCGACCCCAGCTGGTTCAGGGGGCTGGCGCAGGACGCGCTGGCCATGAACCTGAACGACCTCTTCTGCGTCGGCGCAGCCCCAGTCACCTTCGTGGACTATGTGGCGTTCAACACCCTGGAGATCGACAGGCTCCACCTGTTGACGGCTCTTGCCGAGGGCTTCTCCGGCTGCATCGACACCCTGAAGGCCGAGGGCGTCGGATTGATGTTCGCCGGCGGTGAGACCGCCGACCTCCCTGACCTCCTCAGGACCGTGGATGTCTGCGTGACCATCTTCGGCCGCGCTAAGCTCAGCGAGTTCATCACAGGCGACAGAATTCAGCCGGGGGACGTGATTATCGGCCTCCGGAGCGGCGGCGCGGTGAGGTACGAGGCGGGGCAGAACAGCGGCATCATGAGCAACGGCCACACCCTCGCCCGGACAACGCTCATGAAGCCTGAGTATGTGGAGAAGTACCCCGAGATCAGCCACCCGTCCCGTGGAAGGTACAGGGGCAGGTACAGCCACGACGACTATCTCGACGAGCTGGGGATGACCGTGGGGGAGGCGCTCCTCAGCCCCACCCGGCTCTACGCGCCCATCGCCAAGGCGGTGCTGGACGAGGTGGGGGGAGACGTCCACGGGATGGTTCACAACACAGGCGGCGGCCAGACCAAGTGCATACGCCTCGGCAGGGGCGTCAGGTACGTGAAGGATGGGCTGCCGGAGCCTGACCCCGTCTTCAGACTCATACAGAGAGAGGGCGGCGTGGAGTGGCGTGAGATGTATCAGGTCTTCAACATGGGTGTCGGCTACGAGTTCATGGTGGCGTCTGAGGATGCCGATGCGGTGTTGTCGATCTGCGAGGGATACGGAATCGGTGCCCAGGTAATAGGAAAATGCGAGAAATCGGTGAGAGGTAACGTCCTAGACGTCACCAGCGAATACGGTGGCTTCAGGTATTCCTAGTTTTGCTGGGGAGTATAATCCGTTCATTTCACGCGATGGCTCGGGCTCTTCCTCATTGGTATCTCCCGAAGCTGAGTATCTCCAAGATGCACCCGACGAGGCCCTGGGTGTCCATGTAGGCCCACCCCTCCCCGGGAGCCTCCATCCTGTTTACCTGGAGGGCCTCTATGCCCAGTTTCTTCCACTTCTCCAGCTCTGCGTCGAAAGGTAGGGGCGTGGGGACGCCAATGTGGTGAAGCCCTTCCCCATGTTCTTCGAGGAACTCCTGGTATATCGTCCTCCCCTCCATGGTCTCGACGAGCTCTAGGGAGATCGCGCCCATCCTCGCATGGCCGAACTTCAGCTTATACCCGCCGGGCTCTCCGCGGACGCTGGCGCGCTCAGCCGGGGTCTCCACGACCCTGATCCTCCAAGGGCCGACACCGAGCCTGTCAGCGAAGGTATCTGCAGTCTTCTCCACGTCTCTAACAACGACGCAAACGTGGACTATCTCCTTTATCATTATCTCATCTTCGGGTATGTTCTTGCTCTGTGAATCACTCATATTCAATCGATTTATCAGACGGGTGATGATCTTTTAAGCATTAAGAAAATACTAACTTGTGGCGCTTCGCGCGCATTTTCATCTACCTTCGGCTCCTTTGATTAACTCAGTGTGTCTTGAGTAGCTAAGAAGTGGAGCCGTTTTTGTAACTCAGGAGTAGAAGGATGGATGAATACGAGGAGAT
>CAZTZC010000051.1:10867-13904 GCA_964618045.1 uncultured Candidatus Bathyarchaeia archaeon
CAGCAGGTTCAGGTGTTCCTAGTTGGCCTCATGTAACTCTGATTAATGATATACTTTCATATGAGTAATGAAAACATGTGCGCGCGTTATATCTGGAAAAACTTCAAATTTAGCATAGTCGGAATAGTAACCGGTTTATATGCCTACGATAGCCGAGTTGGAGAGAGAGTACACGGAGAAACACCAGAAGTCGAGGCAGCTCTTCGAACGCGCCCAGGGCTGCTTCCCGAGCGGTGTCACCCACGACGGGAGGAACGCCAAGCCCTTCCCGATCTACGCTACAGAGGCGAAGGGGACGAGGAAGTGGGATGTCGACGGGAACGAGTACGTCGACTACGTCATGGGCCACGGGGGCCTGCTCTTCGGGTATGGGGATGAGAGAGTCCTCGCGGAGCTCGAGAGGCAGATCCCGAAGGCCCTGCACATGGGAGCCTGCACAGAACTCGAGATCGAGTGGGCTGAGCTCATCAAGAAGCTCGTCCCCAGCGCCAAGAACGGCCTCGTCAGGGCGACTTCCTGTGGTAGCGAGGCGGTCCAGATGGCGATAAGGCTCTCGAGGATCTACACTGGGCGGGATAAAATAGTCATCCACGCGGGCGCCTACCATGGGAAGCAGGACGTCACGATCCACGCCCAGAGGGCGCCTCCGATCGGTGTCTACAACGTCCGCGGGATACCTAAGGGGGTCACGGACGACGTGATCATCGTCCCCTTCAACGACTTGGAGGCCGTCGAGAAGGCTCTCAAGTCCGGAGAGGTCGCCTGCGTCATACTACACTGCAACGCCCTCTATACCAAGGAGTATATAGAGGGGCTGAGGGAGCTCACCAGCAGATACGGCGCAGTCTTCCTTATGGACGAGGTCGTCTCCGGCTTCAGATACTCCGCGGGAGGGGCCCAGGAGTACTACGGGGTGACCCCTGACCTCACGGCGATCGGGAAGGTGATCGGAGGAGGTGCCCCCGTGGGGGCCGTCTGCGGAATGAAGGATATACTCGACCTCTACTCCTTCAAGGACGACTACTGGAACAGGTTCGTCCGGGTCGCCGTCGGCGGGACCTGGAACGCCCAGCCGATCACCATCGCCGGGGGGATCGCCATGTTGAGGGCCATCGACGCCGAGAGAGACAAGATATACAAACGCCTTTACGACACCGGCCGCAGGCTGGTGAAGACCTTCAACGAGATGGCCGAAGACCGGGGGTTGGCGGCCCTCGCCTACGGACTCCCCGTCGACGACCCGACCACCATCTCCATCACCCTCTTCAACCGCCCGGTCCCACCCGACAAGGAGTACCTATGGCGCACGGGACCCGCGTCATTCGAGGATTACGCCACCAAGTCCGGATTCAATGCCAAAAGGCAGGCCAACCATGCTACCTACCTCTCCATGACGAACAACGGCGTCTACTCCTACTCGGGCCGCGGAGGGAGCCTCTGCACGAAGTACACCGAGGAAGACCTGGACATAACCGAGCGGGCCTTCGACGCTACACTTGGAGCGTTGAAGGAGAACGATCTAGTCGGGAGGGTCGTCTAACACATCTAAGCGCGAGATGCCCCCTTATTGGAAGGTGCTAAATAACTGAAAAACGATCGTTTTCCACACCGGAGTGTAGTGTAGATGCTGTATGAGTGGAGGATTTACACAGCTGTCCCTGGGAGGATGAATGCGCTAAATGAACGCTTTGTTAATACCACCCTGAGGATGTTTGAGAAGCATGGCATCAAGGTCATAGGTTTCTGGGAGGTGGTCGTCGGCACCAGCAACACTTTGTACTATATGCTTGCCTTCGACGACATGGCGCACAGGGAGAAGGCTTGGAACGCATTCGCCTCGGATACAGAGTGGCTCAAGGCCAGGAAGGAGACTGAGGATCGGGCTGGCGGGCCTCTCGTGGAGAGGGTTGAGAACATCCTGCTGAAGCCTACGCGTTATTCACCTCTTAAGTAAATGCGTGTGTATTTTTATTTTCGACTTTTTTCTTTATTGAGTTATGAAGGAGAGCCTCTTAGTATCGAGAATAGATGGGATGTTTTGTACCGTGATTACCCAGATATATATGACGAGTTCTCTAGCGTACAATAAAAACTGCAAATGATCGATGTCCTTCATGAGAGATTCGATCTGAATAAAAAAATGATAGTGGATATTGGCTCTGGTTCTGGACGCTCGACGATTCAATTAGCAAAATACGCGGAACTAGTAATGGGGATTGAACCAGAGAAATCGATGAGAGACCAAGCTATTAGGATAACGCGTATGTAGAAAGATATCAATCATATCCAAACTGATTACGTTTATTCCATCATTTACACACATGTGTGCTATATACACAACATTATGGCATCGATTACCCCTGTCTATTTTATATGAATGTTTAACAATACTACAACATGAAATACGCTACATACCAAAAATATGCACCACTTATCAAAATCACAGTCAATATAATATAAAAACGCGCTAAAAACAACCTATTTTCTCAGGAAGTAGAAAGATAAAGAAAAATAATATCAAGTATACACTATTATTCAGACAACGGAAAAAAATGGATAAATCTAATAAAGAGCGGAAAAAAAATGATATATTATTAGCGTTAGATGATATTGAAGAAATAGACACAATACTATCCGAGAAGGAGATACGCATACTAAACAACATTTTTTCTGATTTCAACGATTTCACAAGAATCATTGACGACATAGACACCGCCATTTCAGACAGAGTTATAGATTCTAGAGACGTGGGTTTACTTTATCACTCGATATCGAAGCTGGTTAATCATAGAAGTAAAAATCGTATTATTCGAAAAGAGAATAGAGCGCGATGGTTTTTCGAGTTTCCAGAAATGATAATAGAAAAATATCTGCGCGCACGCGCGCAGCTGTCGTTATTCCTCTTGACCATCCGCTAGTTGTTACGGTGCGTGTTCACGCTGGTATAAAAGTTCGTGGAGTAACAATAAAATTGTCACCCCTACGGTGGCCTCAGTGTAACTCTGATTCATCACGGTTCAATCTAATGCCTTCACAT
>CAZTZC010000052.1:0-13514 GCA_964618045.1 uncultured Candidatus Bathyarchaeia archaeon
TCTCAGCCAACTCAACCAAACATAATCACGGTTGAATACCAGGTGTAACTAAGGATAAGATTATTGAATGCACCCAGGCACTCGATCAATATATCTTAAGCTAGCTTATCTAACTCTTGATCCATATGCCCCGCTTCAAGCAGGAAGTACTCGACTTCCTCTCAAACCACCAGACATGCAGGATAGCCACAGCCACCTCAGAGGGGATACCGCACATCGCAGCTGTATCCTACTTCAGCGATGATTCACAGGTCTTCATCTGCACAGCTAAAAAGAGTAAGAAGGCCCGAAACATGATGAGGAACCCGAGGATAGCCCTCATCGTAGACGATGACCTAGGTGCAAGCGGATGGCGTTACGTCGTCATCGAGGGAATGGTTGAGACCGTCACCGATGCTCATGAGTATAGCGTCATAAGGGAGAATCTGTATCATAAGTATCCGAGCTGGGAGGCCGCATTTCCGATTACTGAAGGCAGGGACCTTATACTCGTCATCAGAGCCCAGAAGATCCTCACGGCAAATCTGTGATTCAATTATTTTCGTGTGTTGTGCGCACAACTAGGTCAACTATCAAGATTCACTTGTTTAACGGTGAGTTTGATGTGAGGATAAGGTTATTGTGAAGAGTTAGAGTACGATGTTATTTTGGGGTTGGGTTTTTCTTTAACTGTTCTTGGATTTTCCTCGTTTGTATTAGATTTTCTTCTCTACCAGATATGAAAGGCACTGTCATTAATGGATACAGTCTCTTAGCCTCATTATACAGTAGCTCATATCCTTTGAAGGCTCCGGGATTATGCACCACTCCATCAGGCCTTATTCGGTTTCTCATGAGGATGGGTTGGAACTTTTCATATATGTTGATTATAACGTAGGGTAGGTATAGTCTGAATATCTCCTCAGGTGTCACTATTTTGTCTTCTACCAGTGTTCCGAGGGCGTTGAAATGGTTAGTAACGTAGTTGAGTTTAATTATCGCATCCTTGCTTGCAAATGGTCCGTATTTCTCATAGAACTCCTCCAGTGTGTCCCAGTCCGTCATCATCATTACGCTCCAGTATGCATCGTAGAATTGTATTGGTGCTTGGAGTCTTTGTAGGATCATGTCTCTTCTTCTGAGCTTGTTTGCGTTTCGGAGGGTAATGATGTAGTAGATTGCTGCTACTAGTACTCCGGTTGCTGCCACCATATAATAAGCGCTCTGAATCTCAGCTAACCCCACCAATCAAGTTCACCTGAATGGATTGAGTTTGAGGTGAGGATAAGATTATGCCCATGTGTAGGGGATCGAACACCAATTTACCAGTTATTTTGGTGCGGGAGGACAGGTTGATTCTCTTGTTTATATTTCTCGTTACGGGCATGTCATGCGAAGCAACTAAGAGACTATGATGAGCCTACTCGTACTTACGAGGCCAGCCATTGGCGCAGTCTAAGATGGCTGACGAGAATTTAAACCTGTGAAGGAAACCGGCAATGGGGTAAAAACAGGGAATAGACAAAACAGCATTATACCCAAAAATAACCCAAATATTCCCCAATTCAAATATTTTTGAAAGTAGCCCGGGAGAGATTCGAACTCTCGTCAGAGGCTCCAGAGGCCCCGATCCTTGACCGCTAGACGACCGGGCTAGCAACAACAAGTACCAGACGAACAAGATATAAACCCTACCCAACGAGAAAACCCCGTCCGCCACCCTAATAAAAAGGGCATAACCTCCAAAAGAAACGGTAAAACCGAAAAGCTTAAATATTCTTTTAATCCGCGTTGATTTTGCCCGAGTGATCAGTTTTCTGAATCTCCCCCGAGAGGAGGATTCTGGGAAGGGAAACCACCCAACGAGTGTGAGATATGGGAAAGAAAGGGAACATGCTCAACAACGAGGATGTATGCCCCGAGTGCGGAAGCACCAACATAGTGCACGACCCCGACTCCGGGGAATTGATCTGCGGAGACTGCGGCCTCGTCATGAAGGACAGCATGGTGAACGAGGGCCCCGAGTGGAGGGCCTTCACCCCCACCGAGAAGGACAGCAGGAGCAGGGTAGGCGTCCCCCTCAGCTTCGCCGTCCACGACAAGGGACTCACCACCATGATAGGCAGAGTCGGCCGAGACGCCTTCGGCAGAACCATACCCATGGACACCAAGCTCCAGATGCTCAGGCTAAGGAAGTGGCAGATAAGGAGCAGGGTCCACAGCAGCGTCGACAGGAACCTGGCCCAGGCCATGGCCGAGCTGGACAGGCTCAGCGACAAGCTCCACATACCCCCCAGCATGAAGGAGAAGGCCGCCGTCATCTACCGGAAGGCCCTGGACAGGGGCCTCGTGAGGGGCAGAAGCATAAGCGCCATAACGGCCGCCAGCCTATACGCGGCGTGCAGGATAACACAGACGCCGCGCACCCTCAGAGAGATATCATCTCAGAGCCCCATAGACAAGAAGGACATAGCCAGGTGCTACAGGCTCATGCTACGGGAGCTGGACATACAGATGCCCAAGCCCGAGGCCCAGCTCAGGGTCCCCAAGATCGCGGCCATGGTAGGAGTCGGGGAAAAGACCCAGCAGACCGCCGTGGAACTCCTTCGCAGGGCCACCAAGCTCAGGACCACCGCGGGGAAGGACCCCATGGGCCTCGCGGCAGCCGCCCTCTACATAGCCTGCGTCATGTGCGACGAGAAGCGGACACAGAAGACGATAGCAGACGCAGCCGGGGTGACGGAGGTCACCATAAGGAACAGGTACAAGGGGCTGAAGGAGGCGCTGGATCTAGAGATCTAGCCACACCACCCCACTTTTATTCAGCCCATGTTAAACCCCTAAATATTTATCCTCGCCAAACCATTTCATGCTGACCAAGATTGGCGTCCACCGAGCGCACCCTCATCGTCTGCATAGATGGTGACGACGACATCGGTACGAAGGGAGGCATAGCCACCCCCATCGTTGGACGGGACGAGAACCTCCACTCCGCGATGGCGCTGGCCATAGCGGACCCGGAGGAGGCGGACGCCAACGCAATGTTCGGCGCCGTCAAGCTCCATGACACGCTGATGAAGCAGTACCCAGAGGAGAGCTTCGAGGTCTCTACGATAAGCGGCTCCAGCCTCGGCGGCGTCGAGGCGGACCGCAAGATGGTGAAGGAGCTCAACCAGGTCCTGGAAGCCTATGACGCGACGGGGGTCATACTGGTGACGGACGGCTTCGCCGACGATGAGCTGGTCCCCATAATACAGAGCCGGATACCCATCACGAGCATCCACCACGTCGTGGTGAAGCACAGCGAGAGGATAGAGGAGACGTGGGCAGTCATATTCAGGTACATGAGGATGCTGTTCGAGGACCCCTACTACAGCAGGGTGAGCCTGGGGGTCCCCGGGGTGCTGCTGGTCCTGTATGGGTTCCTGATGGCCAGTGGCCAGGTGGAGAACGCCGGGATGATGGTGGCCTTCGTCCTGGGCGTCGTGCTCTTCCTGAAGGGCTTCGGGCTGGACGAGAGGATCACCGCGATGCGCCCCAGGCTGCCCCCCGCCGAGAGGTGGATGACACTGCTCTCCAAGGGGCTTGGGACGATACTCGGAGTCCTAGGCTCGTACCAAGGCATCGACTACGCATGGAAGTTACTGCCTAGCCCCGCGCAGCCCTTCTGGGACATCTCCTTCTGGGCCGTCCACCTGCCGGATCTCGCCGCGGCCTTCTTCATCAGAGGCACGGACCTGATAGCCCTGGGGATCGGGGTGGTCATCATAGGAGACGCGGCGTCCGACTACATAATGGAGAGGAAGACCATAACGATGTGGGAGAACGTGGTCGGCCTCATATTCCTGTTCTGGATGCGGCTCATAGTGCTGGAGTCGGCCGAGGTCCTGATGAACCCGGAGATAACGATCACCCTGTTCTCGCCCCTCATATTCTACACGGTGGCAGGCGTGGCCACGACCATAATCGCGGTGATCCTGATATACAGGAGGTTCGGCAGGGAGGCGTTCACCAGGCCTCTCCGCGGGGAAGCCTGAGCACGAACCATTTATCTACGCAGCCGTGGACTATGGCAGGAAAGATGCTCTACAGGATCCTCTCAGTCATCGGCGTCTACGGCGTCTACGAGAGATGGCTTAAGAACCAGATAGACTCAGGGGAAAAGCCCAGCCACGTGGGTGTCATCATGGACGGGAACCGCCGGTGGGCCGTGAGCCAGAACATGGTGCCGTGGGAGGGGCACCTGGAGGGAGCCGACAAGGTGGAGGAGTTCCTGGACTGGTGCGTCGAGCTGGGCATCAACACGGTCACGCTGTACTCTTTCTCCACCGAGAACTTCAACCGGGAGGAGAAGGAGGTCCAGGAGCTTATGAAGCTCTTCGAGAGCACCCTGGAGAAGGTCATGAAGTCCGGGCACATACATGACAACCGCGTCAAGGTGAGGGCCATCGGGAGGATCAACACCCTGCCGCAGCGCCTCCAGGAGCTAATCCACGAGGTGGAGGCGGCCACGAAGGACTACGACAGGTACTACCTCAACGTCGCGATCGCCTACGGCGGGAGGGCCGAGATAGTGGACGCCCTGAGGAAGATAGCGTCTAAGGTGAAGAGCGGCGAGATGGAGCCGGAGATGATCGACGAGGGGGTCATTGAGGCTAACCTGTACACCGCGCATCTTCCCCAGCCTGACCCGGATCTCATAATCAGGACGTCGGGCGAGTCCAGGCTCAGCAACTTCCTCGTGTGGCAGGGGGCGTACAGCGAGCTCTTCATCTTGGATGTCTACTGGCCGGCGTTTCGCAAGATTGATCTGATGAGGGCCATCAGGAGCTATCAGCTTCGTCACCGCCGTTTCGGAAAATAGGTGTATTTAGTGTTTGTTTCAAATATCGGCGGCCGTCGCCTTGTTTTTTGCCTGTACGGGTGGTAGGGAAGACTTAAAAAACTCGTTCTGCTTGTATTATTCTCACGTAGTGAGAGCAACTCGGGATTGATCAGCGGTGGCCCATAATCCCTCCATAATACGTAGTAATACACGGGTTAGAGCGGCTCCGTCGAACATCATTCTTGAATTGTTAACACATCCATGGTAAACCAGTAACGGTTACCATCTAGATTTAACTATAGAAAGCATGGGGGAGGACGCAACAGGAGTGTGAAGTTGAGTGGTACATATCAACAGGGTGGTCATCAAGAACTTCAAGTCCTTCGGAGGGGAACCCATCAGGCTCAACTTCCAGCCAGGGTTCAACATAATCACCGGACCCAACGGCAGCGGAAAGAGCAACATACTCGACGCCGTCCAGTTCGTCCTCGGTGAGCTGGGCTCCAAGAGGATGAGGGCCCCCGACCTGGGCGGGCTCATCTACGACGGAGCCGGGGAGGACCACATAGGCCGAGCACAGGTCTCACAGGTAAGCCTATACTTCGACAACACCGACAGGGGTCTCCCCGTCGACAGATCCACCGTGAGCATAGGCCGCAAGATGGATAGGGACGGCAAGAGCGAGTACTACCTCAACGGCAAACGCACCAGCCGCCGCCAGGTGGTGGACCTCATAGAGATGGCCGGGATAACGCCGGGCGGCTACAACATAGTGCTCCAGGGCACGGCCACGCGGCTAAGCGACCTCACGCCCCAGGAACGCATGAACGCCCTCGAGGACCTCGTGGGCATCACCGAGTACGACGAGAAGAAGGCCACCGCAAGGGTGAGGCTCACGGAGGCGGAGAGGAAGATCGAGGTAGCCTCCGCGAGGATAGAGGAGATCAAGAAGCAGGTAAACGAGCTGGAGAAGCAGAGGAACAACGCCATCACGTATAACCTCCTGGACAAGGAGGAGAGGAGGCTAAACGCCTACAGGCTCAGCGGTCAGCTCGACGGCCTCGAGGCGAAGCTGGACGAGATCCAGATCCAGATAAACGAGAGGCAGGAAGAGATCAAGGGCCTGGAGGAGGAGAGGGAGAGGTTCGTCGAGGAGCGAGCCGAGGCTCAGCGGAGGCTCGACGAGTTCAACAAGGAGGCGGCTGAGCGGGGCAACACCAGGCTCCCCATGCTCAGGTCCGAGCTCGTGGGGAAGAACACGTTGAAGGAGAGCCTCAACGGCAGGCTCAGGGAGATAGAGCAGAGGAAGATCGCCCTGCAGACGGGTATTTTGGAGAAGGAGGGCGAGATCGATGGCTCGCGGATAGAGATCTCGAGCCGGAACACCCAGCTGCAGGAGCTCGGCGAGGTGGAGGACGAGCTGAGGAAGGAGCTTGACGGGAGACGGACCGAGCTGGGCGAGATCAATCTGAGGATACACTCGGATAGGGAGACGGCGGAGCAGAACCAGAGGACGCTGGAGGAGCTCACCGAGTCGCTGATGCCCATGCAGGAGAGCCTTTCCGGCATCGAGACCGACATCAACAGGCACGCCATCGCGGCCGAGGCCATGGAGGAGAGGATCGGTGGCCTTGAGGAGCGCAGGCAGAGCTTCCTGGAGCGCAGAGGGTCCCTGGAGGACAAGCTGAAGGAGTACGAGAGCCTCAAGGACGAGGAGGCCAAGAAGCTAGAGGACATGATAAAGACCGTCGAGGAGCAGGTCAAGCACCAGCGCAGCATAAGGAGCACCATCGAGGGCGCCAACAAGCTGGCGAAGGACGCCGAGACCACCATCACGGAGTTCTCGGCGAAGAAGGACCTGTGGCAGCACGTGGTCACCGAGGAGAAGGCCCTCGAGAGGATAATGGAGGTAGGGGAGGCGGGGGCCATAGACGGCTACCACGGCCTCTTCAGGAGCCTGCTTAAGATAGATCTGCCCCTCCAGAGGGCCGTGAGGAGCGCGGCCGACGGCTGGATAAACGCCGTCGTGGTCGACGACGTCGGGGTGGCCAAGGAGAACGTGGAGCGCCTCAAGAAGACCAAGCTGGGGATGACGCGGTTCATCCCGCTGGACAGGCTGAGGGCCCCGGAGGAGCTGCCCAAGCTCAATTTCAAGGGCGTCGTGGGGGCCGTCCCCGAACTCATCAGGTACGACGGCGTCTACGCCCCAGCCGTCTACATGGTGTGGGGGGACACCTATGTGGTGGAGGACTCCGACGCCGCGGAGAAGGTGGCGGCGGAGGGGTACAGGGCCGTCACCAGGAGCGGCGACGTCTTCGACGCCTACGGCGGCATCAAGGGCGGCTACTACAGGAGGCCGCCAGATTGGAGCAAGCTCATACCGACTGACGAGTCCATCAGCAACCTGTCGACGACCATCAGGGACCTCAGGGGCAGGCTAAGGAGCAGGATGAAGGAGCTCAAGACCTCGGGCTTCGATCTCCGCAAGTTCACCGAGTACATGGAGGACAGCCAGGAGCGGGTCAAACGCATCGACGACGACATGAAGGCGACACGGGAGAGCATCGACCGCCTGGACTACAGCATGAAGATGCTTGAGGAGAACGTCGAGAAGGCCAAGGCGGAGATGGGGAACGAACTAGCGCTCAGGACAGTCCTCGAGGAGAGGAAGGCCAGGACCCTTGAGCAGATAGAGGAGACGAAGACCCGCATCGCGGAGCTCCGGGAGGTGAAGCTCAGCGACGTAGCCAGCCTTGAGCTCGACAGGAACACGCTGAACCATGAGCTGGGGCTGCTGGAGAGGCGGATCGCCGACATGGAGAACGACAGGACCATACAGTCGGGCTACGTGGACAGGATACTCGGCCTCAAGATAACGGAGGCCGAGCAGGACATCCTGCGGGCCAGGGACGAGATCGCCGCGCTGGGCTCCGAGGCGAAGGAGATCGAGGGCCAGCTCGCAGAGGTGGAGAAGGACATCGTGGAGGTGGACACGGTGCTCAGGGAGGTCACCTCAGAGGTGGAGGCCACCAGCAAGGTGTACGAGATGCACCAGAGGACCCTGAGGCAGATCAACAACAGGATCGAGAGCCTGGACAGGCGCAGGGCGGAGACGGAGAGACGGATCGGCGGCTTCACGCTGGACGTGGAGAAGGTGAGGCTCCAGGCGGAGCAGAGGCTCGACGACCTGGCTCGTCTGGGCTTCAGCGACCGGATCGAGACCGACGAGCTGGGAGTGGAGCAGGTGGAGAGGCGGCTGGGCCAGATAAGGAGCGAGAAGAGGAGCCTGGGCGCCATAAACCAGCTTGCCGTGGAGCACTACGGCATAACCATGCAGGAGTACAAGCAGCGGAGCACCAGGATCAACGGAATGGAGGAGGAGAAGAAGAGCATCCTCACGTTCATCGACGAGATCGAGCGGGAGAAGCAGGCCCACTTCATGAACGCCTACGACCAGATATGCGAGAACTTCAGCGACATATTCGGCAAGCTCACCGGCGGCGGCGACGGGCAGCTGGAGCTCCAGAAGCCCGAGGACCCGTTCAGCGGCGGCGTCGACCTCTACATACAGTTCCCCGGTAAGCCCATGAGGCTCGCCAGCGGCGCATCCGGCGGCGAGAGGAGCGTCGCCGCCATAGCGTACCTCCTGGCCATACAGAGGTTCCTGAAGGCGCCGTTCTACCTCTTCGACGAGATAGACGCCCACCTGGACGACCTGAACACCAGCAGGCTCGCCGAGGTGCTGAAGGAGAACGCAGCGGACAGCCAGTTCCTCATGATCAGCCTCAAGGACGTCATGGTGCACAACGCTGACAGGATATACGGGGTGTTCGCCCAGAACGGCGTCAGCAGGGTGCTGTCGCTGCCCATGAGGGAGGCGAAGGTGGCGGCTTGACCAAGCAGAAGCCATACTACCTGAGGCAGCCCTGGGACGTGCTGTTCAGGGAGAACAAGCTCGACAAGGTGTCCCCCTGGAACGTGAACCTGGTGCTGCTTCTCGCCTCACTACTGGAGGAGATGGAGAAGGCGGGAATCGACTTCCGGCTCGCCGGCACCGCCATCCACAGCAGCGTGCTCATATACCTGAAGAAGGCGGAGCTGCTCCTCACCATGGAGGAGCTGCCGCAGCCTGACGAGGACAGGGAAGACGTGTACCTGCCACCCGCGCTGCCCCTGCCGTTCAGGTTCGAGCACACCACCACCACGGTGAACGACCTCATCGAGGCCTTGGAGAAGGCGCTCACGGAGAGGTCCAAGAGCCTGCAGCCGAGGCTCCCCGTGCTGCCCACCCCCATCCCGGACTTCCTGGACGCGGAGCAGTACCTCCTGGAGATAGAGAACAGGGCGGACGACCTGCTGGAGGAGCTTCGGTGGAGGCACGGCCGCGGCGGCGAGATAAGGCTCACCAGGCTCGTTGCTGGGCAGGACTGGGCCGAGGTGGTGCGCATATTCATGATGCTGCTGTTCCTCGCCCAGAGGATGAAGATCGATATGCTGCAGGACGAGGAGGAGCTGGACATCCTGATAACGGTGACGGAGGACACGGTTTGAGTCAGGCAACAACAAGGTTCGAGAGACGCATATGCAGCCTGGAGGCGGCTCTGTACTCGGCCGGGAGGCCCATCCACGTCGACGACCTCATGTCCGTCGTGGGCACCAAGTCGGAGAGGGTGGTCAAAAAGCTCGTTGGGAGCCTCTCCGAGAGGTACAGCACGCGTGGCGGGGCGCTGGAGGTGGTCCTCCACGGGGACGGGAGGGCGGCGATGCAGCTGAGCGAGGAGTACGACGACATGGTTAAGCAGTTCAACAACAAGCCGCTTCTCACGGTGGGGCCGCTGAAGACGCTGAGCTACGTGGCTTTCCACCAGCCAGTGGACCAGAGGCAGGTGGTCGCGGACAGGGGAGGCCACGTCTACGGGCACCTGCGGATGATGGAGAGCATGGGGCTCATCCACAGGGAGCGAACCGAGGACCGGAGCTACATCGTGACGACGACCCCTTACTTCGGGGACTACTTCGGGTTCAGCCAAAACCCGGCCAAGAGCAGGCTGCAGCTGAAGCAGATATTCAGGGAGCTGAAGATCACCAAGCTGGAGAACGGGGACACGGAGAGCCTCGACGGCCTCTTCGGCGAGCTGGAGGACATGGAGGAGGAGCTAGCAGACCCTGGGGATGGGCTCCCCGAGGGGCTTCCTCAGTACCCGCGTGCCTCCGACGACGGTTCTTAGGAGCACCGAGCCGGGCCTCTCCTCCCTCACTTCTCCTATTATCTGGGCGTCGGCGCCGTATCTGGTCTTCTTGACTGCTTTGAGCACGGCGTCGGCTGTGTCGCCGCTTGCGACGATGACGGCTTTTCCCTCGCAGGTGACCTCCAGGGGGTCGAGGCCCAGCATCTCGGAGGCGGCGCGTACGCTGGGCTTGACGGGTATACTGTCGGCGTCGAGCCATATGCTTGTCCGGGACTTGGCGGCTACTTCGTTTAACGCCATGGCTAGGCCGCCCCTGGTGGGGTCCTTCATGCAGTGGACGTCTCCGGCGTTCTGAGCCGCGGCGGTGGTCTCGTGTATGGGCGCGACGTCTGATGTCAGCTCGGTCTGGAAGGCGAGGCCCTCCCGCTTAGACATGAGGGCGATGCCGTGGTCGCCGACGGTGCCCGTGACGATGACCTTGTCGCCTGGCCGGGCCTGGCTGTCGAGGATTCTGGGGCCGTTGAGGACGCCCACGCCCGTGGTGCTTATGACCATGCCGTCGAGGCTGCCCTTGGGCATGACCTTGAAGTCGCCTGCTATGATGGCGACGCCTGCCTCGTTGGCGGCTTGGTTCATGGACTCGACGATGCTGCGGAGGCTGGCCATGGGGTAGCCCTCTTCGACGATGATGGAGTCGAGGACGGCGACGGGCTTGGCTCCCATGACCGCGGTGTCATTGACGGCGCCGCAGACGGCGAGCCTGCCCAGGTCGCCGCCGGGGAAGAAGAGGGGGTCCACGGTGTGGCCGTCCGTGCTGAGTATTATCTCGGTGTCGCCGACCCTGATGCTGGCGCCGTCGTCGAGGGCGTCGAGGGCTATGCCGTCCATGGCTTGGCGTCTCTCGAAGACCTTGAGGAAGAGGGTCTGTATCAGGGTCTCCTCGGTGGCGCCGCCTGCGCCGTGGCTGAGCTTCACTGTCTCGTCGGTCATGGGTTCTCTCCTCTATTGGCGTGCGCCATGGGTGATATATGTTGCTGGTGTCGGGGGCGTCCGTGTATGTGTGGCTGATGGGCTGTCGCCGTCGCTTCGTCGGTCGGGGCTATGCCTTCGACAGCGGCTTTGGGCCGTAGATACCCTCTACGTATTTTAAGTGGTTGATGCATGAGATCAACGTGTAAGAGTCTTGAGCTATGTTGAGGCGTTGCTTAAGGACCCTGTTACAAGTAACATGAGGATCGATCCGCCGACTGTATCGCCGTCGGACTCAGTCGCAGAGGCCGTCATTAAGATGTCGAGGGAGGACATCGGCGCCGTAATCGTCGTCGAAGAAGAAAGAGCCATCGGGATAATCACCGAGAAGGACATCCTGGAGAGGGTGGTTAAGCCCAAGAAGATGATGGACCTGATCCAGGTCAGGGACGTGATGACCACGCCGCTCGCGAGCATAGACGCCGATAAGACCAACAAGCAAGCACTGGACTTGATGCGCTTCAAGGGCATAAGGAGGCTGGCGGTAATGGAGGAGGGGAGGCTAATCGGGATCGTGACTGAGCGTAGGCTGCTTGAGTCTGCCCTGATTAAAAAATAGGGGTGGTCTTCACCTTTTTTAGGCTCAGCTGGTCTTTTGATGGGCTTATCTTTTCTCGAGGTAGACTTCCTTGTTTCGCACCGAGACCTGGACCGAGTCGATCTCTTTGACGGTTATGATTTTCTTGAGCTGCCCTGAGAGGTAGTTGGCCTCTATGCCTGTGCCGTCGACCCTCACCATTTCGTGCTCGGAATTTAGGAAGGTGTCTATGATGGGCTCGTACTTGCTCCCGGTCCTGTATGGGGCCTTTTTTCTATCTGGCTTCTCCTCCACCGGCTGGATGTTGAAACGCATGTCAGACATGCATAATTTTAGTTATGTGAGTGTAAAACATTTTCCTAGGGCGGGCTGAGCGGGCGCCTGGCCTCCGCGTGGAGGCATGAGGATGCTGTACACGTACTCACGCGACGTTCGGCTTTCTCTCCCGCTTATTTTCCTGCGGCTTCGTTATATGGGGCGGGTTGGATGGCTCAGGCGTGGACATGGAGGAGGTTGAGGAGCTCTTCGGGGCGCTCAACGACGCCGGGATGGCGTTGGGGTTCGGCGGGGACTGCTGCACGAACATACCTAACCCGTTGGACCCGGACGACTCCGGGTGGCACCTCATGATCAGGGAATGCGTCTTGGAGGGCAGGGAGGAGGTCTTCAGGCGGGTGCTGGAGGAGAGGGGCCTGGAGTGGAAGCACGAGGAGTTCCTGGGCAGGCGCAACGTCTCCGTCTACAGGCCGGGGTACAGGTTCCCCGGCTGGGTGTCGAACATGGTGAAGACCTAGGGCTCGGTCTTGCTGAAACCGTAGGATAAATATAACTGGTTGAGAAAAGGGTTCATGGGGAGTATGCTTGTTAGTCTCCCGTAGAGGAAACCAGACCGCCCACGACATGTGTGTGGACAAGCTGGCTCGGAGGCTTTCCCTCGACGGGTGGATGGTGGAGGCCCACGTCTCTGGGTGGCCGAAGCCGGCCTACATCGGGGAGTTCATCCCGGACATCTATGCCCGGAGGAACGATAGCACCATGATCATCGAGGTGGAGACGGAGGACACCATCGTCTCGGACGCCGACCAGCAGGACGCCTTCAGGCGGTACGCAGCCGAGACTCCGGGGGCCGTGTTCTTCCTCTACCTGGCCAAGGACAACCTGACCTGCGTCCACGTCAAGGAGTGAGCCGGGTCTGGGGACGCGCTGAGCCATGCAGGAAACAATGATCCTCCTCTAGCAACCGTTATAGCGGCTCGGGGGGACTCGGATGTATGCTCGTCATCGCCTACAGCGTCCTCACGGCGTTCTGCAACGCCTTGAGCGCTGTGCTCGCCGCCATGGGGATGAGGGACAGCAACCCCAACGCCGCCACCCTCTACATGGCGCTGAGCCAGGTGGCCGTGCTGTCTGCGCTGCTCATTATGGATATGCCGACGGTGAGCTGGACCGCGTTGGCGTACTTCGTGGTGAGCGGCGCCCTCGCCAACTGCGTCGCCCGGCTCCTGAACTTCAGGTCCATGCGGTTGATAGGGGTGGCCAACACCAGCGCCGTGGTGGGCTCCAGTCCCCTGATATCCACCATCCTGGCCATTGTGTTCCTGGGGGAGCCCATGCTGGTCACCGTGATCGTGGGCGCCGTCCTTGTGGTGGCGGGGGTCTACCTCATCAGTGGCTCCGAGGGCCTGGGGCGGTTGGGCGGCGGGGTCTTCGTGGCTCCGGTGCTGAGCGCCACGTTCTACGCCGCCTCCAACGTCTTCCGTAAGCTGGGGCTCAACGTGCAGCCTCACAGCGTCCTGGGGGCTCAGAGCAGCACCCTCTCGGGGCTCCTCCTCTTCGCGGGGTATCTGCTGGCATCGGGTCAGACGGGGGACCTGGCCGCTCCACGCAGGAGCCTCCTTTACTATGTGGCTGCGGGGCTGGTGGGCGGCGTGGGCTGGGTGGCCATCATGAAGGC
>CAZTZC010000053.1:0-6794 GCA_964618045.1 uncultured Candidatus Bathyarchaeia archaeon
TACTCCTCGTACTTGTTCACGTCCACGTCCCGGGGCTTCGCCACGATCGCCGGCAGCACATCATCCCTCGTCACCACGTAGCTGATGATGTCCCCCTCCACTATCTCGTGCCCCATCTCCACCAGCATCCGCCCCGCCTTCACGTGCTGAGGATTAGTATCATACCTGCTCAGGTCCTTCCCCAGCTGCATCTGGAAAGCCACCTCCTCGATCCCGAACTCCCGCTCCCTCAGCCGCCGATGCACCTCCTCCACCAGCCCCCTGATCTCCTCCTTGGCCCGAGGAAACTCCTCAGGCGACTGAACACCGCTCAGAATGGCGGTCAACTCGTCGAAAGCCGCCTTCAGAATCGGAGGAATATGCCTCTTCTTCCCCGTCAGCCCCTTGATGTCCAGCCGCCCATCCTCGTACACCCCCAGATAGTTCTTCTTACGCTCGCTGAACACCGCGTACCTGTACGTCTTCTCCACCTCAAGGTCGATGCCCAGCGCCTCGTCCGCCCACTCCACCAACGCCCCTATCTGCTCTTTTGTCGGATGGTTCAGGAAAACGCTGTCAGTGTCCCCGTACAGCACCTCGATACCCAGCTCCTCGCTCCTCTTACCCGTCTCCTCCATGGCGTACCGGCCCACAGCCGCCGTGCTCTCCGCCAACGGAGGACAGTACAACGGGAAGCTCTCCGCCCCGAAGACCCCGTAAGACGCGTTCAGGAACACCTTCAACGCCTGCTGGACAACATTATAATACTGCCTCTCGTCCTCGCCGAGGCTCATGTCCCTGGCCTTGGGCTTGTACCAGAACACCCTCAGGTCCCGGAGGCTGCCTATGAGCTCGCTCGTCATGCCGTTCCTGTGGGTGCAGACCCAGTGCTGGGTCCCGGGAATCAGGTTACTCTTACAGTCCTCGTGGTCGCAGAGCAGCGTGTCGTAGCTCAGGTTCCAGTTCCTGATGGCCGACGGGTAGAGGCTCGCGAAGTCCACCACCGTGACGTCGAAGTGTATCCCGGGCTTCGGGTCACGCACGATGGCGCCCTGATACTTCTTCCCCTTTATGATGGCCTCGGTGGTCGCGCCGCCCTTAGCCAGAATGATGTCCTGGGGGTTCGGAATCAGCCACCCCCTCTGGCGGTGGACCCACTCCATCATCGCCAGGATCCACCTGCTGACCCCCAGCCGGGAAGTGTCCTCCAGGATGGTCTTGCTGATGCGCTGCAGCATCACCATGAGGTTCATCACCAGGTTGTGGTTGAACGCCGTCAACCGGTAAGTGATGTACGCATCCTGCATACAGTACTCACCCAGCTCCCTCAAAGGCAGCTGAGAAAGATCCCCCACCCGTATCTTGCCCTCCCCCAGCACCCCCACGGTGATCTCGTCGAGGCTGAACTCCCTGTAAACGTTACCGAACGCGTAGCCCTGGATGCTGCGGTTCCTGAAGAACTGGTAGAGGTCGATGTGGACGCCGTTGGTGATGTACGCGAACCTCCTCCCCAGGGTGATGGGGATGTCCTCGTCCGGCACACCCAGGTTACGCGCCCGGTTCCGGAGGTACTTGAAGTCGAAGTCGTCGCCGTTGAACGTCAACACCACGGGGTACTCCTCGATGACGCGGAAAGTCTCCATCACGATGTCCCGCTCGCTGTCGAAGACCGTGACCTCGTCGGCACCATTGATCTCGGGAGTCTCCACCTCGACCCCGGAGTCGTTCAGCAGCACCACCCTCCGCAGGCCGTCCGAGCCCGCGAACGCCACACAGATTATAGGATCCTTCGCCTGATCCGCGCTGGGCATCCTGTTCTGGACGCTGGGCCGAACCTCAATGTCCACGGCCACACGCCTAATCTCGGGAATGGGGCACTGTAGCAGCCTGGCCCACTCCCTCATGGGCTCCCTGAACCTCTCCTCGGTCCCAGCCAGGATCTCGTCAAACTGGGCCTCCACCTCCCCAGGCAGGCTCCAGTCGTCAGGCACGAGGTCGCCGTCCACCACCCTGTACGGCATCCCCGGCACTAATCCCTGATCGTAGATGTAGCAGCTGTAGTACCTTATCCTGCTCTCCCAGCTCTCCTCCAGGTAGTTCCTGATGGCCCCGGCCCCTCCTCCGATGCTCAGCGGGTCCTTGGCGACGACCTTGGTCACCCTGATCTCCTCGCCCCTGAGGCCGTCGTACCTGACAACCTCCTGAAAGCCCTGGAACCCACTGTGGTTCACGATGCGGGAGTTCGTCTCGAGCTCCTCCGGCGACAGCTTCGAGATCAGGTAAGGCTGGTGGCCCGTGTTGTCGTACCAGAGATAGATCTGCCGCGTCTCCGGCTCGTAGAGCCTCATGTACGCCTTCCTCTGGTCTCCGTCGTAGCTCGCCGATAGCAGGTAGCTCCGCCCCAGGTTGTCGGGGGCCAGCCTGCCCTTGGGTTTAATCGCCTCGTCGCTGTCGCTCATCGGGCCACCTACACAGCGTAGATACCATGCGGCGCGATATAAAATAGGCATAAACCACCGGCAACCCTTCTCAGCGATGGCCCCGGCTGTCCCGCCATCAATGAACTCAAGATGTAATCACAAGATGTGATTACCACACGTAAACTGCCCTTAAATACCCAGAGACGGGACCCGACGTATGGAAGCCGTAGAACAAGTCGAACAGCTAGAGGGGCCCGTCAAGGCCCGTGCATTGATCCTCGGGGCATTCATGGCGCTGATATTCAGCGCCATCAACGGCTACCTAAGCATCAACATGGGGTGGAACTTCGGCTACGGAGCCGTAGCGGTGATGATAGGGTACAGCCTCTTCCACCGCCTACAGGGAGGCACCTGCAGGAGAGAACTCAGCTTCCTGCTCATAACCAGCGTGAGCCAGATGGGGGTATACCAGACCCTCGGCTTCATCCTCTACATGCTGGAGACAGAGCCGCTGGCAACCTACCCGACGTGGATAGCTCCCCCGCTGGAAGTCATCCAGGCCAAAGACCTCAGCCTACAACACTGGATCGGCCCCATAGCCTTCCTGGTCATAGCGCTGACCATCAGCCTCATCGCGGGCCTGATCTACTACACCATCCTCCGGGACGAGCTCATCCGAAACCCCAAGATGGTGTGGCCAAACGAGTCCGCCACCACCAAACTCGTGGACGCATGCATGACCGGAGGCGGCTCAGCCAGACTCGTCGCCGTCTCAGCGATCATAGGCTTCACCATAACCCTGCTGCAGCACCTATCCACCCTGTGGGGTCTGGACCTCACCACGATAGACCTGTCGGGGCTCCTTCCACCCGGCTGCATACTTGTCATCAGCCTCAGCATAGGGTTCACCTCCATCGGATACCTCATAAGCCCCAATACCTCGCTGAGCCTCCTAGCCTCAGGCATGATAAGCTACCTCATAGTCACCCCGGCACTGGTACGCAGAGGCCTCCTAGAACCCACAGGCGACATTATGGAGATCTACAACCAGTACTTGGTGAACTACGCGATAGGGCCCGCCATAGGCATCCTGCTGCTGGGCGGAATACTGCTATCAGTCGTCATACTCGCCAAAAACAGGCTCACGAAAAAAGGTACAGACGAGAACACGGACAACGGCGAGACAGGATACCTCGAACTCTACAGGGTACTGATACAGGGAATCCTCGGCAACAAAACATACCTGGTAGCCATCATCGCCATCTTCACCCTCCTGGCGTCCCTCGCCTACACGCTCAACCCCTTCGCGCCCCTGCCTCCCATGTTCGCGGTGGCCTTCACAGCCTACAGCTTCTTCATAGCGGGCTTCCTGGAAGCCATATTCATCACCAAGATGCAGGCCGAGACAGGCATGGGCATGGGGATAAGCTCCATCCTGCTATACGACCTACCCATATTCACCGCCGGCTACAGGGCCTTCACGGGCTACTTCGTATACCCGTACCTGCGGCCCTACCCATGGCTGAGCGGCGGCACCCTGCCCTACTACAAGTACAGGGATGAGACGAGGGTGACATGGAGAGACATCATGGTAGCCAAGATAATCGGCTGGGTGCCCACCTTCATATTCAGCGTCTTCTTCACCCTGATCCTCTGGAAATACGTGGGCTTCGGCACCCCGATGATGCCCGCCGTCGGCCTCATCCAGTCAAAGGTCTACATCACCATGCTCGCCACGGGCAACGTCTCCGCCGTGATGAACCCCTGGACATTCCTCGCAGGCGGGGTGATGGGAGCCCTACTCGAAGTATTCACACCCATCAGCATGATGGGGCTCGGCATGGGCCTCATTTTCCCTCCCCACTACATAATACCCTTCGGCGTCGGCGGCCTGATCCGGCTCTACACAGACAGGAGATACGGCAAAGAGTTCTACGAGGAGAAGGGACGCCTCATCGTCACCGGCCTCATGGCCAGCGGCCTAATCGTCCAGGTCTTCATGACCATACTGAGCAACTTCCTCTAACCCCGCCTCGCGGCGACGTGGCTGTACAGCGTCTCCATCACCAGGTACGCGGCCGTCGTGGCCGTCTGCCCCGTGTCGTAGTGGGGGTAGACCTCGTTGACGTCGAAGCCGCAGACCCTCTCGTCCATCACCTGCTCTATGATGTCCATGACGATGGTCGCCGAGAGCCCCTCGGGGTGCGGGTTACCCACCGCCGGCGCGACGGAGGGGTCAAGCACATCCATGTCGAGGCTGATGTAGACCTTCTCCGAGCCCTTCATTATGCCCTGCACCATGCTCACCGGGTCCTGCCTCAGCATGTCCAGCGCCGTCATGTACCGTATGTCGCCCGTGGACTTCGCGAACTCGACCTCCTCCCCAGACAACGCCCTTGCACCGAGGACCACGACCTTGAATCCCAGCTCCTCGTACCCGCGCCTCAGATACGTCGCGTGGCACAGCCTTTCGTCGAAAAGCTCATCCCTGATGTCCAGGTGGGCGTCGAAGACGACGACCAGGTCCGGCTCCAGACTCCTCAGAGCGCCCAGGGTGACGGTGTGCTCGCCCCCCAGCATCACCGGGAAGCCGGTGAACGAGCCCACCGTCTCCTCGATGCCTTCCAGAGCCTTGGCTACGTCGGGGCACTCAACGTCGCCGATGTCGGCCAGGCTGAGGTCACCCCAGTCCAGCCCCGTGCGGACGCTGAAGGTGTCCAGGTACCTGCTCTCACGCCGCACGGCGCCGGGGCCGAACCTCGCACCCCTCCTGTTGGAGGTGGTCTCGTCCAGAGGCGCCCCGAAGAGAACGTATTCCGCGCCCTCCACCTCGGTCTGCTTATCCAGAAAAGGCTGGAGGGTGGGCTTGGTCGGCATATTACTCTACGACTACCTGGTCTACGCTGTGGATCACCGCTCCCTGCTCCGCCATGTGGCTCCTGAGCTCCTCGAAGTCGATGTTGACGCCGTCGATGGTGATCCTGAGACTCTCAGTCTTCTCGTCCATCTCGACGACCGACACGTCGACTCTCTTGATGCCAGGCAGTTCCCCAACGAAGGCGGCGAACTCTGGGAGGGGTGGCTGATGGGCTTTCAAAACGTCTAAAACGATGTGGGTAATACGGAGTTTCTCCAAACTTTTTCACATGTTCCTCTGGAAGTAGTCCAGCATGTTCAGATTCTATGAGAAGCCCCACGATAAAATAGTTTAGGTATGTAGCCCTGCGTAACTACATTTAGTTCTATATGCACCTCAGAAGGAGCTCGCTGAGATCGTAGACGCCGAGCCCAGGCCTCCTCTCCCTCGCTGCGCCGCGTAGGTTCAGTAGACACGTCGGGCACCCCGTGACGACGCCATCAACCTGGGGGGTCGCCTCCTCCACCTTCTGACGCGCCACATCCATCGTCAGCCTCTCGTCGTAGAACCAGAGGCCGCCGCCGGCGCCGCAGCAGACCGCGTGCTCCCTGTTCAACCCGGGCTCCACGAGGTTCAGGCCGGGCACGGCCCTCAGGACCCTCCGAGGCGGCTCGTAGACGCGGCAGTGTCTCCCCAGGTCGCAGGGATCGTGCCACATGTAGTCGCCTTTCACCTCCCGGAGCGAGAGCCTCCCCTCCCTTATCAGTGCGTCGAAGAACGTCGAGGAGTGCATCACCTTCATGGGCAGCGTGACGCCCAGGTGCGGGTACACACGTTTGAACGCGTAGTAGCACCCGGCGCAGCTGGTCACGAGCACCCGGGGTGAGCCCGCCGACAGGGTCTCCAGCACCTCAGCGGCGTTCCCGCGTGCCTCTTCCCATAACCCCATCAGGTAGAGTATGAGCCCGCAGCAGGGCTCCTCTTCGCCGAGGACCCCGAAGTCGACGCCGGCCGCCATGAGCACCTCCGCCGTGGCCTCCACAACCTCGGGGAGCCTGTAGCTCGTGGTGCACCCCGGCCAGTAGAGCACCTCGTTGCCGCTGTACCTGTGCTCCTCGGCGGTCTCCGCGTACCAGAGGGCCCTGTCCTCGCCGGGCATCCCCATGGGGTTTCCCTCCTTCTCAAGGTTGCCGAGCAGCCTCCCGCACAGCTTCGGCACCATTCCCTGCTCGGCAACAAGGTTACGGGTCTTTATGATGGCGTTGTTGATCTCCAGAGTGCCGGGGCTGTGCTGGTCGTAGCACTGGCCGCAGGCTGTGCAGCTGTACATGGCCTCCACCAGCCTGGGCGTCACCCCCAGCTCCCCCCTAGACAAGCCCCTAGACAGGAGCAGCCTGCCCTTCGAGGAGTAGGTCTCGTGGCCGCCCATGAACCTCTGTACCACGCAGAAGCCCGAGCCGTCGGCCATGCGCTCCCCCAGCCTGTACCCGTCCATGGACTGGAGGTGAGACGCGGCCTGAAGCGCCACCGACTCGCTC
>CAZTZC010000053.1:6894-13483 GCA_964618045.1 uncultured Candidatus Bathyarchaeia archaeon
TCTCCTCTACGCCGAACGCCCCCATGTGCGAGTACACGTAGATGTCCTCCGGCTCCGTGAGGACCCTATCGGCGCCGAGTCTCTCCACCAGCCTCCGTAGCAGCGCGTCAACTTCTCCGTCAGTCAAGTGTTTCAGAAGATACATGCAGCGGGTGGTCTTAAATTATCGCCGATTCGGCGGAGAGGCCCACTTATCCTGTCAGGATTCACGGAAGTTATTTCTAATGAATCCGATAGATAGTAGCTAGGAGATTCTATGGTTTACGGTTGGTCCGGGAAGACCCTGCAGGTGGACCTCTCCACGGGGAAGGTGTCCACCGCCCCCTGGGACAAGGACGCGAAGAGGTTCCTAGGCGGCAGAGGGGGGAACGCCTGGCTATTCTGGAGACACAGCAAGGCGAACCAGGGCCCCTACGACCCAGACGCCCCAGTCATCTTCGGCTCGGGGGCGCTGGCGGGCACGGGGCTCATAGGCACATCCAGGATGGAGGTGACGGTGGTCTCCGCGGCGAAGACGGAGAGCCACAGCCTCGGCAACGTGGGCATGGGCAGCAGCTGGGCGCCCGAGCTCAAGTTCGCGGGCTACGACAACATCGTGGTCAAGGGCAGGTCCGAGAAGCCCGTCTACCTCTACGTCTACAACGACGATGTCGAGCTCAGGGACGCGTCAGGCGTCTGGGGGAAGGGCACCTTCGACACCGAGGCCCTCCTCAGGGAGGAGGTGGACGACGAGGACGCCCAGGTGGCCAGCATCGGCCCCGCGGGCGAGAACCTCGTGGTCCAGGCCACCGTGGAGCACGGCTACAGGAGCGGGACCCCGGTGGGGGCTTCGGTGGGCGCCAAGAAGCTCAAGGCCGTCGTGGTCCGGGGCACGGGCGCCGTCAACGTCCACGACCCCGAGGCCATACTTGAGCTCAACAGGCGGCTCGTGGAGACGGTCAAGGACTCCAAGAAGAGGCTGGGGGAGGCCATCCCCCGCAGCGACGGCAAGGACGCCTACCTCCAGGGCTTCCTCGTGGGCGACGCCGGAGTCGTCGGCAACTACGAGAGCCACGCCTGGAGGGACCGCCCCGACGTCAAGAAGGAGTACGAGGAGAACTACCTGGGAGAATACTTCGAGAAGAACATCGGCTGCTTCGGCTGCCCGTTCCCGTGTCAGCCCCTCTTCGACGTCCCAGGTGAGGGCGCGTGCATCTGGAGGTGCTACCCCACCTACTGGCCTTGGAAGCTCTGGATGACCGACCTGGGCGCTGCGTTCAAGGGCACCAGGATGATGAGCGACCTGGGGCTGGACAACAAGGAGGTGGCCACCATCGTCAGCTGGCTCATGCACCTCTACGACATGGGCGTCGTCTCTGAGAAGGACCTGGACGGCGTCCCCTTCGACAAGGGGAACCCTATGGCACTGTTCGAGACGGCGCGCAAGATGGCTTACAGGGAGGGGTACGGCAACGTGCTGGCGGAGGGCCCCATAGCCTTCGCCCAGAAGCTCGGCGAGAAGGCCATGGACTACCTCTACCACAACCAGGGCATGACCATGAGGACCTTCGAGTTCAGGGCCGAGCCGGGGACAGCCCTCGGCGAGGCCATATCCGCGCGCGGCAACAGCCTCCGAGCCACCACGTACCACGTGGTCATCTGGGATAAGCCGGCCCGTGACGAGTACGAGGGCGTCGACCCCAAGGAGCGGGACGACAGCTACGCCTGGAGCAAACAGATGTTCGGCACCGAGAAGGCTATAATGGCGACGGAGTACGAGGGCAAGCCCGCGGCACTCATCTACGAGATGAACGGCGCCGCCATCGCAGACAGCCTCGGCTACTGCGTCAGCATGATCAGGCCCGGACGCGTAGGCGCCCCGGGCAGCCAGTTCGGCGACACCAGCTACCAGTTCGCCGCCGAGAGGTACACAGCCGCCACAGGCATACCCACGGACGAGGCCGCCCTCTTCGAGGCGGCCGAGAGGGTCTGCAACATCGAACGAGCCATCGTCGTCAGGGACGGCCGCACCCGCGCAACGGACACGCTGCCAGACTTCTTCTTCGAGAATCCCGTGCCCGACGGCCCCCAGCAGGGGAAACGGCTGGACAGGAAGCTCTTCGAGAAGATGAAGGACGAGTACTACACATTGAGGGGCTGGGACCCTGAGACGGGGCTGCAGAGGGAGGCGACTCTGAAGAAGCTGGGGATGGCTGATGTAGCCAAGGAGCTCAAGGCCGCCAAGAGGCTCGCCCCGGCCAGGAAGGAGGGATGACGATGAAGGTGCTGCAGGTAGACATAGAGAAGTGCGTCGGCTGCCACATGTGCGAGGTGGCGTGCAGCCTCAAGAACACGGGCAGGGTCCAGCCCAGCAGGTCACGTATAAAGGTCATCAGCTACGAGAAGCGGGGCGTCTACCACAACTACATCCCCATGGTGTGCCAGCAGTGCACCACGCCCCTCTGCGTGGAGGCGTGCCCCACCAACGCCCTCAGCAGGGACACCGAGACAGGCGCCATAGTGGTGGACGACGACGCCTGCGTCGGCTGCAGGGTCTGCATCATGGTTTGCCCCATAGGCGGCGTCAGCATAGACCCAGCCACAGACGTGGCCTACAAGTGCGACCTCTGCGGCGGCGACCCGGAGTGCGTCAAGTACTGCTACTACGAGGCGCTGGAGTACGTGCCCAAGGACAAGATGGACTCCAGCCTGAAGCGGAGCAAGTCCGAGAAGCTGTCGGAGCTCTTCGCCCTCATGGAGAGCCTCAGGTAGACCCAACCATTTTTTCTATGATTCTCTGGAGACCCGAGTAGACCCGGAGCCGGCCGCCGCCCAGCGACGTCAACGTGACTCCCGACGCCTCGGCCAGCCTAACACCCGAGACCAGGGGCACCGTCATCGACGCGATCACCGGTATCCCTACCCTGCACGCCTTCTGCACCATCTCGCCGGACTGGCGGCCGGTGCTGAGCAGCACACACCCGCCGAAAGCGCCTCCCTTCAGCGCGTGGGCGCCTATCACCTTGTCGACGGCGTTGTGCCTCCCAACGTCCTCGGCGAAGGCAAGCACCTCGCCATCACCGCTACACAGCATGGCTGCGTGCGTCCCCCCTGTCCTCCTGTGGACGCTGCTCCTGCTGTTCAGCGCCGTTATCATGTCCTTCAGGCGGCTGGCCTCCACCCTCAGCCCCGACGAGACCTCTGGCAGCCTCATGAGCGAATCCTTTGCTCTGGGGCTGGAGCCGCACGCCGTGACTATGAGGTTCATCATGCTCACCGACGCCTCACGCAGGTCCACGGCGCCGGTTAACGCAACATTGACGTTGCCGTCGTCCATCTCGATGCAATCTATCTCTTCGACGGACTCTATGATGCCCTGCGTCAACAGGTAGCCGGCCGCCAGCTCTCTCTTCATCTCAGGCGTCGCGATCAGAGTCACGTGGTACTCGCCGTTGACGAATATGCATACGGGCTCGTCTAGGGCGAGCTCCTCCTCGGCCTCCGCAGACGCCGTCTGCTCCCCGAGGCTTATGGATCGTATCCTCCTTCGTTCAGTAACCACAGGTGCTCATCCGCCGTACTGCTCCTTGATCTCCCGCCACCTGAAGCAGCTGGTGAGGTGGTCGTTGACCATGCCCACGCTCTGCATGTAGGCGTACACGATGGTGGGGCCCACGAAGCTGAAGCCGCGCCTCTTCAGGTCCTTGCTTATCCTCTTGGAGAGGTCCGTCTCGGCGGTCATCTCCTTCCAGCTGGTGAACTCGTTCATGATGGGCCTGTGGTCGACGTAGGCCCAGAGGTACTCGTCAAAGCTCCCGTGCTCCTCCTGCACCTTGAGGAAAGCCTTGGCGTTTTTGACGTGGCTCTCGATCTTGCGCCTGTTCCTTATGATGCTGGCGTCCTGGACCAGCTCATCGATCCTGGCTGGCGTGTACCCCGCGATCTTTACGGGGTCGAAGCCGTCGAAGGCCCTGCGGTAGTTTTCTCTGCGCTTGAGCACCGTGGACCAGCTGAGCCCCGCCTGGACGCCCTCCAGCAGTATGAACTCGTAGAGAACCTGGTCGTCGTGGACCGGGACGCCCCACTCCTCGTCGTGGTAGGCCCTGGCGATGGGGTCCATGTCGCCCCAGCACCGGGTCTTCCCGTCGGAAGCCATGGGTATATGGATGCTGCTCAGGATTTAACTTGTAAGCCGCACCTACCTCTGTAGGGACTTCCTTATGGTCTCGGCCGCCGCTTCCTTGTCGCCCACCTCGACCATGACCTTGCTGTACCTGTGGCCTCTGAGGTTCAGGGTGACGACCTTGTCGCCGTCCTCCATATAGTAGAACACCATGCCGCCCCGGGTGCCATAGCTGCCCATCCTTGGATACTTGCAGCTCACCTTGGCTGTGGATACGCTCTCTATGTTCTCCAAGGGTAAAACGAACCCGTCAGTCATCCCCAGCAGGTTCTCGTGTTCTTTGAACCGTATCCTGACGACGCCGCCGGATACATCCACGTCCTCCATATGCGTGTACTTGGTGTGGGGTTGCATAAGTTTTATTAGCAGGTACCGATGTAGCCGTTCTGAGTGTTCGGAACCACATGAAGATACTTCTGAACCTGGTTTTTTGTGGCTCTTGCCACGGCGAGGAGAGCTAGACAGGTGGAAGAGTCGCCCGAGGACGACCAACAGAACGGCATAGACCGTGTCCATAACAGCATAAAGGACGGGCTCGAAGACATCGAAACCTACTTCCAGGTCACGGGAGCCCAGAAGATAATACGCAGATACTTCGCCATGAACGCCTTCGACGGCGCCATGACCAGCCTCGGCGTAGTCATCGGGGCGTACCTCAGCCAAATCCATGAGCCGCGCAGCGTCGTCGGCGTCATCATCACCAGCGGCATCGCCATGATGGTCTCGGGGTTCAGCGGCACCTACATGACGGAGCGCGCCGAGAGGAGCCACAGCCTCAACGAGCTGGAGGACGCCATGCTGGTCAACCTGGACGACACGGTCTACGGCAGAGCCAGCAGGTTCATCTCGGTCTTCGCGGCCCTGGTGGATGGCTCCGCCCCGTTCATAGCCTCGATACCCAGCTTCACCCCCTTCCTGCTGGTGCCTAGGCTGATGGACATTGCCACGGCCTTCTTCGCCTCCATCGGCGCCAGCCTCTTCACACTTTTCATACTGGGAGTCTACCTCGGCAGGATCAGCGGTGAAAACATACTGTACTCCGGGCTGAAGATGGTGATCTCGGGTGCAGCCGTAGCCATAATAGCGCTGCTCCTCAACGTCCACTAGGCGCTGTAGTAGTATCTGCCAGACTGTTTCTGCTCCCTGTCGAGCCTGCTGTCCGGCTTGTTGACGCGGGGCCTCTTGGTGTCCGGGTCACGCCTGAAGGTGACCTCCATCTCCTTGAGGAAGCCGTTCATACCGGCCTCGAGACTCACGGGGTCCCCCGCGTGGCCGTAGACCCCCGCCTCGCCGGTGAAGACCATGAGCTTGTCCGCGATGAAGTCCTGGGTGACTATGTCGTGCTCGACGACGAACGCCGTCACGGCCCGCATCTTGGTGATGCGCCTGATGGCGTGGGCCACCGCCAGCCGCTCCTCCACGTCCAGGTAGGCGCTGGGCTCGTCCAGCAGATAGATGTCGACGTCCCTGCTGAGGCACTCCGCGATGGCCACCCGCTGAAGCTCACCGCCGCTGAGGATGCCGATGTCCCTATCCAGGAACCGCTTCACGTTCAACGGCTCCAGTATCTCGGCCCTGTACCAGCTCTCGACGTACTTGGTTCCGGCTGCCTTCCTGAGCACGTCCTCGACGGTGCCTTCTATGTCGCCGCTGATGTACTGGGGCTTGTAGCTCACCTTGATGTCCGGGTCGCTGACGCCGCCCTCGGTGGGCGTCTCGACGCCGGCGAGCATCCTAACGAACGTGGTCTTGCCGATTCCGTTCATCCCGAGGATGCCCACCACCTCCCCCATGGATATGCCGCCGGCCTCCACCTCCAGCCTGAACGCGCCGTAGTCCTTCACCAGCCTGGACCACTCGAGCAGGTTGTAGGTCCTAGCCTGCGCCTCGACGGGCGGCTTCTCGTGGAACACTATGGGTGTCTGCCTGAACCGGACGTTCTCGTCGGGGATGTAGCCGTTGATGTAGATGTTGATGCCCTCACGCACCACGTGGACGTTGCTGACGATGCCGTATACGTCGGGGTCGCCGTAGAGGATGAAGACGTCGTCGCTCATGTAGTCCAGGACGGCGAGGTCGTGCTCAGCAGCCACCACCATCCTGTCCTCCTGGGCCAGGTTCCTGATTATCCGCGCCGCGCGGGTCCTCTGGTATATGTCCAGGAAGCTGCTGGGCTCGTCGAAGAGATACATCTGGGCGTCACGGCAGATAGCCGTCGCTATCGCGACTCGCTGGAGTTCTCCTCCGCTGAGCACATCCACGTCACGGTCCAGGAGATGACCTATCTCCAGGTCCTCTATGATCGTGTCCAGGACGCCGCGCTCGTCGAGACTGTCAAGGAGTTCACCGACCTTTCCCTCCACTACCCTCGGGATCTTGTCCACGTACTGGGGCTTGTGCACGGCCTTCATGGTGCCGTCGTAGACT
>CAZTZC010000054.1:0-5493 GCA_964618045.1 uncultured Candidatus Bathyarchaeia archaeon
CTGTTTAGGCTGAGGTAGTCGCTGTAGAGTATGACATCGTTCAGGTAATTCGCGAAGGTCTTGAACCTGATGTTCCTGACGACGCCAGCCGCTACCTCCATCTTGGCTCTGAGCTCTTTTCCCTCCGAGAGCTTCTTGTTGGCCTTCTCGAACGCCTTGATGGCGGCGTCTACGTTGACATAGTCGGTTACGGGTCTGACGGCGTCGCCGTCGAAGAAGAGGTAGGTGCCCATGCCGCAGTGGGGGTGGCAGCTCAGGTCGACGAAGTGCTCGTTCTTCATCTTGCTCAAGAACTCCGAGACGGGCTGCAGGATGGAAGGTGGGAACCAGTCGTCAGCTTTGATGAGGCCGTCCGTCTGCTTCTCAGCCAGACGCATCAGGTCGGGTATGGTTATCCTCATGGACTCCCTCTCCTCCCTGTTTATTCTGCCCGTGAAGGAGACGGGCTGGAAGTTCACTCCCCTCACGCAGTCCCTGTTCGCCATGGCGAACCTGATGATGTCGCCCACCTGATCGTCGTTCAAGCCCTTCACGAGCACCGGCACCAACACGGTGCTGTAGAACTTGGATTTCTTGAGGTTCTCGATGGCTTTGAGCTTGATAGGTAGGAGGTCGAAGCCTCTAGCCCTTATGTAGGGCTCCGGGGTGATGCCGTCGAACTGAAGGTATATGGTGTCTACGCCGGCTTTCTTCAGCTTCCAGCAATACTCTCTGCTCTCAGCCATCTTGATGCCGTTGCTATTCACCTCGACGTGGATGAAGCCCAAGTCCTTGGCCATCTCCACAATCTCGGGGAGGTCTTCTCTGACCGTGGGCTCGCCTCCGCTCAGCTGCAGCGCGGGGGTCCACACCGGGTCGTTAGCCAGGAGGTTCTTCATCATCTCCCTGATCTGGTCCATGGTGGGCTCATACAGGTATCCGGCGGTGCCTGCGTGGGCGAAGCATATGGGGCAGCGGAGGTTGCACCTGTTGGTGACGTCGATTATGCCGAGGGTGGTGGTCGACTTGTGGTTGGTGCAGTTGCCGCAGTCATATGGGAAGCCCCTCTTCTCCTCTGTTCGTTGGTTCTTCATCAAGGTACCGAGGTGCCCGTATTCTTCGGCTCTGAGGTACTGGCCGTAGTCTCCCCAATAAAGATCGATAAACTCACCGTGCTCCAAGCAGGTCTTAGAGATGTAGACCTTACCCTCGTCCTCGTATATGGTCGCTGGGACGACGGCTAGACACTCTGGGCAGAGGCTCTCCGTCGACTTGATGTGTTTCAACTACCGTCCCGGCAGATGAGGGGAAACAGGCTTTGTTTATCAACGTTTTTCGAAGACTCACCTTCAAAGAAGTGAATAACGCTAGTGATTTAAGGGATGCTTGGTCTTCATCTACTCGATGTCCTTACCTCTGATCAGCGAACGTGCAGAGAAGGCGCTCCGGGATATAGGGCTCACCGAGTACGAGACCCTGGCGTACCTTTCCCTCTTGAAGTCCGGGCAGATGACTGCGGAGAGCGTGAGCCAAGCCTCGTCCATCCCATACACGAAGGTGTACGGCGTCCTAGAGGGACTGGAGGAGAGGAGCTGGGTGGAGATCGAGGGCGGGCGGCCCCGGAAATACTACGCGCGCTCGCCGATAGACGCGCTCATGGCTGAGCGTAACCGGCTTGAGGCGGAGTTCGAGGACAGCAGGCGGGTGCTCGTTGACGAGCTTCAGCCGCTCTACGAGAGGAGTGAGGTCAAGGAGATACCCGAGATCTGGATTATTCGTGGTGAGGGCAACAGCTTCAACAAGATACTTGAGTTGTTAGCCAAGGCCAGGAAGGAGATCATGCTCGCCGTGCCCTGGGTGCCTGATAGTCTATTCGAAGGCGACCGGTCTTTCGGCTCGGCGCTGAACGAAGCCATCAGGAAGCTCATGGACAGCGGGATAAGCATAAAGCTTCTCACCACCGAGAAGGCGTTCAAGTCCATGGGAGCCTATGAGCTCGGCTTGGCGGAGGTTAGGGTCTGTGACAGCATGTTCGGGGGAGGGCTCGTGATAGACGGGAGGGAGTCCATCATCTTCCTGGACCTCGCCAAGCCTCTCGGGGTCGACACGGCGATATGGTCCGAGCACGAGACGCTGACCAGCGTGGCGTCGATCTACTTCCAGCACGTCTGGGACAACTCGAAGCCGCTCAAGGAGCTGAAGTGACCCGTCTTTGTCTCAGAATTCTGAGACGAAACTCGTCGTTTTTAACGTCTGATGCGCACCCAAACAGGTTAGCCGCCATGGGACTGAACAAGCATAGTTGTTTCGAGCATTTTCTTCATAGAGACCCCTAGGGTAAATGGATAGAAAATACTTCGAGAAACAGCGTTTCTTTGCATAACCGTGAGGCCTTCTCGTTTACGGTCTTCTTGTTTCATAATTTCGTCGCCTCCCTCTATGAACCTTGGTTTTCTTGCATTCACGTAGCACCGATCTACAGACATCGCAGCAGCCTTTACTTTAGTCTCGCGTTTAAGTAAGCATGAAATTCACTAGGTTTCTGGATCACCCCCTTTTTTCTTTGAGCAGTCATCAACAAGCCTTGGCGTTTGGGTGTCCCCCTCTTTGGCTTCCACGTTTGTGTTGGTTTCTTGATTGTCCGGACAAGCCCATGCTTTGAAGGCTGGTCTCTCAGACCCGAAAGCATCGTGATCGGTGTCGTCGATGATGCCGCCATCCTCCCCCTCCCCTTTAATTCGGTCGTTCCGGGTGCGGGGTTTCAGGCAGTTTTACCCATAAAACAGGGCGTTTTTCTCATGGACATGTTTTATGTCTAAGTGTTTTTCGTGTTTTTATATCTAGGATGAGGGTCATAGTGAAAACGGTTAAAATTAAGTACATATAGGGTTTCATTTTAACATTTTTATGTCATTTCTCCGATCGCTTGTTTTACGCCTTATAGATAAAGTACCTTCAAGATTATGGACACGAAGTGTGTCCAGAGTTTCCTTGGTCTCCAGACATAGGCTTCACGTCTCTAAGAGGCTTTCAGAAATTTTCTTACCCTCCAAACTCAAGGACACGTCGAAGTTCACTGAGGACAGCCCCAGTTTCTGCAGGATCCTCCCTCCGATACCGATGGTTTTCTCGTTCATTTGGTATAGGGGGGGTGACGTGGATCTCATGTGGGTCTCCAAGAAACTGCGGAGAGGCCCTGGTTGGAGGATCGTGTTCGCTGATATCTCCTTCAAATCAGACTTTCCTCCCGTTTTCTGTAGAGTCAGCAGTATAACGGAGTTGATGTATAGTTTCTCTATTTCTCTCAGGTCTCCGGTTTTCAGCTCCTGGAGGCCTGGGATGCGTGTTTTCTCGATGGTTTTTTGTTCATTTAGGTTAGGGTATTTGCCTAGAAATCTCTCGATTTTTCGCCCAATTTGGTATCCTTGGGGCGTTAGACGCCATATATCGTAGGTATATCGGCCGTTATACGCGACTGTGGTGGGTTTTCCTCTTTCGCTTTCCTTGGTGATGAGCTCTGCGTCCATTAGGTCGTTGAGCCAGTTGTGGAGGTCCTTCTTGCTGTATTTTCGATCATAGTCTTTTAGGAGGTGCTGTATGTCTAATGTGGTTAATCCTTGGTCTTTGGCGTCGAAGAATAGCTTGTAGACTAGTCTGGCGTTGTCGCTGTTCATGGGTTTTAGGGGGCCGTCGAACAGTTCGTCTAGGTTTTGGGTGGTGAGGCTGTGTTTTTCTGTGCTTTTAACTACATTTCTCATATTATTAAATATTCAGGATTTTCCTGAATATTAATTTTGTGGTCTTAACCAGAAAAAACAGTGTTTTCTGAAAACCATATTATATCCTCGAATCTATAAAAAGGGCAATGATTGTTGTAGAAAAGCCCAAAATATATGTTACACGCTAAATTTTCCCAGAAGCGATCAAGATAATCGAAGAAGTCACAGAATTAGAGATCTTTGAGGGAGAAAATAACCCAATTCCAAGAGATCTTCTACTTAAAAAGGCTAGGGAAGTTGATGAGTTAATTTCTCTCCTGACCGATAGAATAAACGCAGAACTGATAGATCAGGCAGACAACCTAAGTCGCCGTGGGGTACAGCAACATCGACGTGGATGAGGCCACCAAGCGAGGCATCAGAGTCACCAAAACCCCTGGAGTATTAATAGACACCACAGCAGACTATGCATTCACACTCATGATGGCTATTTCTATGCGGATAGTTGAGGCAGACAAAGTACATCAGAGACGGAAAATGAATTCACGCGTGGGGCCCAAAGATGTTCATAGGAGGAGGCATCCACAGTAAGACCCTTGGCATCGTGGGCATGGACATAATAGGATCCATCATAGTTCCTAGGGCCTAGGGGCTTCAACATGGGTGTCATCTACCACGACTGCGTGAGGAACCCCGAGAAAGAGAAGGAGCTCAACCCAGAGTGCAGGACGCTGGAGGATATGCTAGAAAGCTCCGACTTCGTGTCGATGAACGTCCCTCTGGCGCCCGAAACCCACCACATGATAGGAGGGCTAGATCGCAAGCGCGGCGCTGGACGTCCACGAGAAGAATCCCACCGACCCGGACAGCCCGCTACTGGAGCTCGACAACATAATAGTAACGCCCCACATCGCAAGCGCCAGCGTCGAGACTCGGACCAAGATGGCCGTGATAGCCGCGACCAACTGGCATTGCGGTGATGAGAGGCGAGGAACCTCCCAACCTAGTCAACCCGGAGGTCAAGAAAGTTAAGCCACTCATCTAACCCGTTTTATGGAGAAGATCTCACTCAATACCCCTAGGGTAAATGAATAAAAGATCTCTCGCACTCATGGGTAAAACGTGTATCCATCAATACGTTGAGCCATCGCGTGGGTTGAGGCCACAAAAACCAAGACTTTGTCCCATAAATCTGAGACGAAGAACCTTTTTTAGGGGTTTATAGTATGCCTTCCTTATGCCTCGCACCAAGGACCTTGATCATATCCTCGACCATCGCAGGCAGATCGTAGTCAGGGCTCCATCCCCACTCCTCCCTTGATGCCGAGTCGTCGATGCTCTTGGGCCACGAGTCCGCTATGGCTTGCCTGTAATCGGGCTCATACTCTATCTCGAACTCTGGGACGTGTCTCTTGATCTCGGACGCGAGCTCTCGGGGGTTGAAGCTTAGCGCCGCAACGTTGTAGTCGCCATGGTGTTTAAGGCTAGAGAGGGGGGCGTCCATAAGGTTGACGAACGCCTTGAGGCAGTCGGGCATGTACATCATAGGCAGCACCGTGTCCTCTCTAAGGAAGCAAGTATACTTCTTGTGTTTGATGGCTTCATAAAATATCTCAACGGCGTAGTCCGTCGTTCCCCCACCTGGGGGCGCCACGTTGCTTATGATCCCTGGGAGCCTGGCGCCCCTGACGTCGACGCCGTGCTTCTCGAAGTAGTAGTTCCCCAGCAGCTCGCCCACCACCTTGGTGATCCCGTACATCGTCCTCGGCTTCATGACGGTCTCCTGCGGCGTCAA
>CAZTZC010000054.1:5593-13307 GCA_964618045.1 uncultured Candidatus Bathyarchaeia archaeon
GACGTCGAGAGTCTCAAAAGGTCCACCCTGGTCCATAGCGGGTTGCCTGATGTCTGTGGCGATGACGTTTTCCTTTCCGAACAACTCACGGAGCCTAGGTGTCAACTCTGAGCCTATCTGACCGAGAGCGCCAGTGATCAAGACTCTGCTACCTTTGTCTCCCATAGAGCACTCAAAGAAAATCATCCGCTGAGTACTTATTTTCTTCCCTGTAGCTTGTTGAATTTCAAACGGAACAGGTTTTCGTCTCATACATCTGAGACAAATGTGGGTTTTGATCGGAAACCGTTAAAGGGTGTTCAGCGTTCGTCTTCTTGAAGGTTATAAGATGAGAGACCCAACATCGTTTCTCGAGAAAGAGTACAACGAGCTTGTTGAGAAGGCCCTCGACTGGAGACTTAAAGAGGTTCAGGGACCGAGCGAACCTGTGAGCGTAGTTGACGGCCATGAGGTCATCATACTGTGCTCTAACAACTATCTAGGGCTGACGACTCACCCAAAGTTGAAGCAGGCGGCCATCGACGCCGTGGAGAAGTACGGCGTGGGCTCAGGGGCGGTTAGAGCCATCTCGGGCACCATGGACCTGCACATGGAGCTTGAGAGGCGACTCGCCAAGTTCAAGAGGGCCGAGGCATCCCTGACGTACCCGACCGGCTTCATGGCCAACAGCGGCCTCATCCCGCAGCTCGTGGGAAACGAAGACATCATCGTCAGTGACGAGCTGAACCATGGTAGCATCATCGACGGCGTCAGGCTATCCAGAGCAGACCGAGCCGTCTACAGGCACAACGACGCCGAGCACCTCGCCGAAGTCCTCGATGAAGCCGAGAAGCACATCCCAGAGTACAGGCGCATACTCATAATAACCGACGGCGTGTTCAGCATGGACGGCGACATAGCCCCGCTGGACGAGGTGGCCAAGCTAGGCGCGGAGCACGGAGCCATGGTCTACGTGGACGACGCCCACGGCGAAGGCGTCCTCGGCGAAGGCGGCAGAGGCATCGTCAGCCACTTCGGCCTATCCCACAGAGAGGTCCACGTCGAGATGGGCACCTTCAGCAAGGCATACGGCACCGTGGGAGGCCACATCTCCGGCAGCGACGCCCTGGCCAAGTTCGCGTGGAACAAGAGCCGCACATGGCTTCTCAGCAGCAGCCTCCCGCCCGCCGTGGTGGCCGCCACCACAGCGGCCATCGATGTACTGGAGACCGAGCCCCAGCACGTCAAGAACCTCTGGAGAAACACCGACTATTTCAAGAAGGCGGCCCAGGAGCTGGGCTTCAACACAGGCAACAGCCAGACCCCCATAATACCCATAATCGTGGGGGAGAGCCATAAAGCCAAGGCCCTAGCCGACAGACTCTACCAAGACGGGGTCTTCGTGGTCCCCATAGTGTATCCGATGGTGGCCCGGGACCTATCCCGGATCAGGGTCCAGATGCACGCCAAGCTCACGACAGGGCAACTGGACTCCGTCATCGATAAGATGGAGACGATAGGCAGAGACTTGGACATCATCCAGTGACTTTTTCACTGGAAGAAGGCGGTCAGAGGCCTGCCCTTCTTCTCCTTCAGCGCCTCTGAGCACATCTGCGGCGAGAGCTGCCTGTACTCATACCCATAGCTCTTCAGGAGTCTCTCGGCTCCCTTGGCGAGCTCCGGGGCCACCAGTATGGCCCGTACCGGCCTGCTCTCGTCTAGGTCTATGACGTCCATGTACTTCTTGAGCTGGTTCACCGCGTCCTTGCTGGCCTTCACGCGCTTAATCTCTACGACGGTGAGCCTGTTCTCCTTGTCGACGCCTATGATGTCGATGAAGCCCGGGTCCACAGGCATCTCCTTCGTGATGGGTCTGAACCCCTCCTCCAAGAGCTCGGGCCTGTAGAGTATGGCCTCCTGCATGTCTTTCTCCGAGGCGTATAGGCTGAACTCCCCGGCGTCCACGAGGTCGAGGACCGCGACTAGCGCTACATCCGTGAAAGTGGCTTCCAGGGTCTCATGCTCCTTGCGTCTGTAGACCCTGACTACGAGGCCGTCATCGTTCACCCTAGTTCTGAAGAGGGAGCCGGCCGGCTGCCAATTCACGGGGGAGTAGTCTTTGGGCCTGTGGACGAGGGCCGAGCCGTCGGGCTTGAAGATGACCACGCGTTCACCGGGCTCCAGCTTGCTGCTCGCCCTGCCCTCGTAGTCGACGCTGCATTTGCCGGCTATTATGACGGTCCTATGCCTGGAGACGCCTGTCTTCACGGCCTTCCCCGCCTCTCTGAGGGAGGGATTCTCCAGAACTATCTGTCTCCGGGAGTGCTCCACTTCTCTAACCTACGGTTGTCACTATCGTCGTCCAAGGCGCGTTCATCTTCTGGTCGTAGACCTTCAGGTGATCGGTGGCGTACCCCATGAGGAACGTGTTGTGCCCGGGGTAGAGCCTGTCCGGCTCATATGAGACGAGCCTCTTTATAGAGGCCTTCCAGTCTTCGAGGCTGAACCCAGGGCCGTTGATGAAACCCAGCCTGCCGTTTGCCCCGGCGATGTCGCCGCAGAAGATGCTCTTATGCCCATCTTCCTCCATGAGAAGACACATGCAGCCAGGAGTATGGCCGGGCGTGTGTATAACCTCCAGCGACACGTCGCCGACCTGATAGGCGTCTCCATCTCTCAGCTCAGCGTCTACCCTGGAGGCCTTGAACTCTAGGCCACGCTCCAGAGCCGTGTCGTAGAGCAATAGTTCTCCGCGCTTCTCGATGCTTTCTCTGTCGGCCTCGTGCGCCACGATTCTGCAGCCCGTCATCTTCTTGATCTCGTGGTTTCCTCCGACATGATCGAAGTGGCAGTGGGTGTTGAAGGCGGTGGTGATCGTCTTGGGATCGAACCCCATCTTCTTGACGTTCCCAAGAATGTCCTTCTCTCCGTTTCCTCCCCCGGTGTCCACGAGGGCTAGTTCGGTTCCCCCGTCTATGAGGTAGACGTTGCAGTCTCCCGGCGCCGAGTAGCCGAAGTCGTCTCCTCCGACGAGGTAAACCCGGTCAGTTATCTTCATACAACCAAACAAGGCATTCACCGCGAGGTTTTATAAGATTCGCCTTTCCCAGCCATCCATACATCCAGGAAAAGGAGGAACAGGGCATTAGCCTCGGGTTCAATGCCTCAAAGAAAATTGTGGGCTGAGTTTTGTTTTCTTATTTCTGGAATGATGCCTTGAATTCTGCGTCCATCTGAGGATAGTATTTCTCGTTGAACTCTTCCAGCCGGTCTGGGTGGGTAAGCTTTACGTGGAAACGTACTCCGCCGGGGCTGGCCGATTTACGGTCACAGTAAGGACACTTGTACTCTGTCATCTGCGTGCTCAACTGGGCCACAACACCGGTAAATTATGGTGTCTGTAGCTATAATAGTCTTTACAGTAATCTATCCATAAACGTCGTTGTGTGCACCGAGACGCTAACGCCGTTTAAATCATATCTCGGCTACTCTGGGCTCATCGACAAGAAGAATGAAGAGCACCCCAATCACCAGCAGGGCGGCGGAGAGGACGTACCACGGATAAGATGGGTTATACCTGTAGATGTAACCGCTTAGAAACGTGCCCAGGGTCTGCATCGCCATCCCCAGCACACCGCTCCCCCAGGCTCCCCTCATCAGCCAGATACCACCTCCTCCTATGGAGGCGAGCACTCTGCCACGTTTCTCCCGGGGGATCATGTTGGCGAAGAGGCTCTGGAAGCTGGGGTTCATGAAGGCGTTGGTGAGCGTGGTGACGACGGCGAGGAGAACCACGTGCAGATACGTCTCACATCTGAGGTAGAGGTAGCACTGGGCTGAGCCCAGGATCATGCATATGCCCGCTATCATCTTCTTGCTGTACCTGTCAACTATGCTGCCGGCTGGGATGCCGAGTACGACGCTCACGACGCCGGAGACCAGCATGACGTTGCCCCACTGCTGCACGCTGAGACCGATGATCTCGGTGGCCCTCACAACCCAGAAAGAACTGGCTATGGACGCGAACAATACGCTGGAGGAAACTAGGAGTGACAACGTGAAGAGCCGCTTCGGGGCCTCCTTCAAGACGTTGAACACGCTGCGGTAAGCCTCCAATAACAATCCAGGGAGTGTTGAGAGGCGGAGGTCAAGCCTCTTGGGATTCTCCACAGTCTCCCTCAGGTACCTCAACCTGAACATCGCGATGGCGGAGGCTATCCAGAAGCCCATGAAGTACAGCCCATGCATGGCCCGGCTGATGCCGATGTTGTCTATCAGCCAGCCCCCGATGACGGGCGCGGCTATACCGAAGGCGCTGGGTATGGCGACGGTCGCGGCGAAACCTATCCCCCTCTTGTCCGGCGGGATGCTGTCGGCGATCAACGCCTGACGGGCCGGGAAGTAGAAGGTCACTAGGCTCTGCACGAACATGCCCACCGCGAGCCACTGCCACGAGTTGGTGAACGCGGGGATCAGGAAAGAGGCACCGTACATGAAGGTCATGTAGGCTATGAGCTTGATGCGGCCTTGGTAGTCCGCTATGTATCCTCCGAGGGGGTAAAATATCATGCTGGCCAGGTTCCCCACCGCCATGATGACCCCGATGGTCTCGTAGCTCCCGCCGAGGTGGAGGACGTAGAGAGGGAGGAAAGGCCATATGATGTCTATGGTCGTCCTCCAGACGCACTCGCAGACCGTCATCACGAGGACGTTTCCCTTCATGAAGCTGAAGATCTCTCGGATCGTCTGCATACTTTACACCGACGAAACACCTCCCATGACACTTGCCCGGCTATAAATTTAACCGCAGACGCGCATCTTTTTAATCACCCAACAATAGTCAATACAGACATGAGCGCAAAGAAAAACAATGTCACATGGATCACGTGCCCCGACTGCGGCTCAAGGATAGGAATAGTAATATCCGTCGGGAAGAAGGCGCCCGTCGTGGTGCACGAGGAAGTCGAGGAACCCGAGGTCGAAGTATGGCCTCCTCAGGAGGTTGATTTTAAGGCTAGGCTGGAAGCCGCCGGCGTTGACCTTGCGCTCGTAGACGTAGAGCAGAGCGAAGGAACCGCGATGGTGAGTCCAAAGAAGTTCCTAGGAGACATGTGGGGGCCCATCAACGATACGATGAGGGGTCTAGGCGGCACCTGGGTAAGAAACGGTAGGAACAGCCGCTGGGAGATAAAGCTCGAAGAACCCGAGGACTAGCCACCAGATAATAAATCCCTTATCACTTCCTTGACCCAGATCCCTGTACCTGAGACCTTCTCCACCTTCTCCAGGTACTCTGTCCAGCTCAAGCCCAGAGCCCGCCTCCATTGAGGATATGATTTCTCAAGGTTACTATAGGCTGCCTGGTGGTGTTTACAGTACACCGAGTCTTCCTGTTTCTCCCTTCCGCAGACTCTACACCCTGTCAGACGGCTCCCTCCTCAGCATAATCCCTGTGACGGCTTCTGCTATGGCGGCTCCTATCTCTCCCTCTTTGTCCTTGAACTGGGCGAGGATGGGTCTGAGAGCCTCCTTGACGCCCTCCATCACGGATTCAGGGCTCTTTTTACCTAACTGGATCTCATCCAAGGACTCCTCCAGCTCCCTGGTCATCTCGACGCTGAGGATGCTTGGGCAGTATTCTACGAGGGTCTCTACGATGCGCTGCCCTAGATCGGTTATGGCGATCCTTCTGCCGGTGATATAGCCCCGTCTGTAAAGAGTATCGATGATGTTCGCCCTCGTGGCCTTAGTGCCAATCTCGTGGTTCTCCATGTGTCTTAGCAGGCTGCTGGGGTTGAACCTCTGCGGCGGCTTCGTGTAGCTTCGCCGGGTAGATAGCTTGGTGACGGGAACAACCATGCCCACCTCTAATTCAGGGAGCGTCGTCTCTTTGTCCTCGACGTAGGGTGCGTACATGTCGAGCCAGCCTTTTTTCGTTGTCTTCGAGCCCCTCAGGTAGAAACTGTGGCCGTTGATGTCCACCTCAGCATCGATCTTCTCTCTGATCGCTGGCATCCCGAGACACGAGAGGAACCTCTTCACGATGAGATCATATATCTTGGCCTCGTTTTCTTGGAGCCGCCTCGGCTTGGCGCCTGTGGGGTGGATGGCGGGGTGGGCCGGGTCGTCCTTCTTTCCCTGCCGAGGCCTCAGCCTAGTTCGAGACATGAGAGCCTCGGCGTGCTTCGCGTAGGCAGGGTGTTTGCTGAGCTTCTCTAGGATTCCTCTAAGATCCAGGGTCGGTGGCAGACGTTGGCTGCTGGTACGTGGATAGCTGATGTACGTACCAAGGTACAGCTTCTCAGCCGCCGTGAGGGTAGTCGTGGGGCTCAGCTTGAAGACGCGGTACGCTTCCCTCTGGAGGTCACCCAGGTTAAACGGGGGAGGCGGGAGGAGCCGCTCGTTCCTCTTCTCTATCTCGACGACCTTTCCATCCTTGCCTCTACACTCAGACGCCAGCTCCCTTGCTTGGACTTCCCTCTCCAGCCTCTGCTTCTCGTAATCCAGAGGATATGCCTCGCCGGAGATCACCGTCTCGGCGTATACCTTCCAGTACGGTATGGGGACGAAGCCCCGGATGCCTGTCTCCCTCGTCTTAACAAAGCTGAGCGTGGGTCCCTGAACCCTACCGATGCTGAGGGTCTTCTTGACGCCTGACGCCTTCCTTACCGCCAGAGTCAGCGCCCTACTGAGGTTGATGCCGAAGAGCCAGTCTACCTCGTGCCTCGTCTTACCCGCGGCTATGACGGGATAGTCAAGCGTCGGCTCCATGGTCTCCCACGCCTCAACGAGATCCATGCGGGTGAGGGTGCTATACAGCATCCTCTGGGACCTTGCTAGGCTGCGCTCGCCAACGGCGTACCTGAGGGCGTTGTAGGCTATCAGGCTGCCCTCCTGGTCATAGTCGCATGCGCTGACGAACCGGTCCACATCTCTCGAGAGCGTCGAGATCGTAGCTATGTAGGCCTTTACCCGGTTGTTCGCCCTGTTGACTTGGCTCGCGGGCACCCACTTCATCTCGTAGACAGGATAGGTCCACCCTCCCCCCACCTGGATCAACGCGTAAAGGTGGCCCAAGGCTGAGACCACCAGCAACTCGTCTCCTCTTCTCCTCGCCACGTGGTACTGGACGCCGCCGTCCCTGAAGGACATTGGGCGTCCCTTGTCGTCCAGCGCCTGGGCTATGAGTCTAGCCGAGCTCGGTTTCTCAGTTATGACGAGGAAGCGTTCAGGCAATCTACAGTTTAGCGGGGCGGCTAGACATTAATTCTTTGGGTGAACCATCAACGCGGCTGCATAACCTATTTCAGGCTCCCCACACCCATTCCTGTGATGCAGCCGTTCACGGCAGTCCTCACGCAAGGCGCCGTCGCTATTCCCATGAGGAGCGAGGCAGACAACCTGTTCAACGACGGATACGGCACCCGAGAAGGCGACAGCGTACTCATCCTGGATCCATGTGAGACGCTATACAACATGGACAGGGGAAAGGTGGCGCTTGTTGATGAGGACGCCAACGTGAAGCTCAGCTTCCAGGAGGCCCTGAGGCTGTTCACGGCTGACGACGCATCCATATGGACTAGGTTCATAGTGTACAGAGACCTCAGGACGAGGGGCTTCGTAGCCAGAAAAGCCGAGGAAACGGCGGACTTCGTCGTGTATGAAAGGGGCATGTACAGGAAGCAGCCTCCGAGCTACTACGTGAGAATAATATCTGAGGGTCGGCCTGAGAGAG
>CAZTZC010000055.1:0-13285 GCA_964618045.1 uncultured Candidatus Bathyarchaeia archaeon
ACAGCCACAATCGCCATACCTGCAGACATCACGTAGAAGGGAAGGGTGGACTCCACCTCGTAGAGGAAGCCTCCGAGCAGCTGAGCCACCGCCATGGGGACGAACAGTAGCATCCCGCCGCCCATCCCGGTGTTCCTGACATCTATGAAAAAGTTCCCACCGCCGACAGCCGAGGTCACCCGCCCACGCCTATCCTTCGGAACCGCGTCAGCCAACAGCGACTGGAACCCGGGCATCAGGAAGGCGTTCCCCACGGCCATCAAGAAGACCATCAGGGCAAGCCCAGTGAAGTCCTTCACGATATAGATGAATAGGAGAGGATAAAGCGGGACCACCAGCATGAAGGGTATCAGCAGCCTCCTCCTCCCAACCCTGTCCAGTAGCCTCCCCGACCACTGTGACAGCGCCAGCCTGGTGCCGCCCTGTATCGCGGAGGTCACACCCCAGCTCGTGGCCGTTATCCCGAGCAGCGACGTGGCGTAGACGATCCAGAAGGCGCCGGCTATGCCGTTGAAGAAGACCTGAAGCATCTGCATAATGGCGAGGGCCCTGATCAGGTCGGGCATCCACCTCACGGTCTCTATGAAGCTGAGGTAGGAGTCCTTCAGGAGCTTCGGCACGTTTCTATAGTCCAGCCTCTCCACCTTGGATGGGTCAAGGGTCTCCTTCAAGGTAATGGTACGTATGATGGCCACGAGTATCCCCGCCCCGAAGCCTATGTTGTATATGAACCGCATCGCTGGGACTATACCCCATGCATCCACAAGGTAGCCTCCGATGAATGGCGAGATGACTCCAAGCGCCGCGGGTAACGAGATGGCTATCGCGAATCCCTGTCCTCTTCTTCCGGCTCTCATCGAGTCGGCCATGAGCACGGTCAGTATCGGCGAGTAGAACAGCACGAGGTTCTGGAAGAAGCTGGCCAACGCGAGCCACTCCCAGTGAGGGGCGAAGGCGAAAGGGAGGAAGCTGAACGCGTAGCCGAAGGTCGCGAGGCCGACGAGCTTCACCCTCCCCGACTTGTCCGCTATGTAGCCGCCGAGAGGGTAGAGGAACAGGCCGGCGATGGCTGAGGCCGAGTTGACTATGCCTATGTCGGCGGGGGAACCCCCTAGGTTCTCGATGTAAAGGGGCAGGTAGGGTCTGGGGATGTTGGTCGTGAACTGCCATATGCACCGGCACAAGACGAGCCAGAAGAGGTTTCCTCTGAGCATCCCTATGCCGAACTCACGCTTCGCCATCACTTGCTAACCCTTCTCGTCGGATCAATTTCCAGCAATGATTCTCTACTTAGCCGTCCCATAGATATTTACGCTTTATCAATGTTATAGCTGGCGCACGTAAACGCGCACATGGTTGATGTGAGGATAGGACATTAGAGAAAATATCATCTAGCCCCAGAAAGGGTAAAGAACCAATCGACCGACGATCGGAGACGAGAATCTCAGAGGCAAGCCGATCAAAAGAATGCTCAGCAACTCAAATAATTATTCAACTTCTCTCGTATCGTTTACTCTGATAATGTTTTCATCGTAGGGATCAAGTAGAAAGGCCGTACGGATGCCTTGACAAGTTTAATTATTCTCTTCCATGATCTAACTCTGTGAGGTGATCGAGTTGGGTATGAGGTCAGCTAAGAAGAAGCCCTTAACAAAGAAGGAGAGAGACGAGAAGAGGAAAAAGCATAAAGAGAAGAAAATGAAGATGTGACGTGCTTCCTGAAAACTATTTTCTCCACGTGAACGCATCCTCGATGTAATAATATAAATTGCATCAACGAAAGATTAGTTTGTTATCAGAATGCAGGTCCCATCGCTTGAAGAAGTGTTGAGGTCGTCGGAGGGCATACTCAGCAACTCTCTCTGCGGAGAAGCAAAGATCTCGACACACCGAGGCGTCGACGAGAAGCTACTCGCCACGGTATACGCCATGGATCACGACAGGTTCCGGCGGGAGCTATGGTACGACCGCGCGGAGCTGAAGGAGAAATTCGGCAGAGCAGGCTTCTTCTGTCTGCTCGTCTCCCTGAACGGTGAGCCCATCGCCTACGACTTCGGCTACGACGACTCAGAGGAAGGAGTCTTCTTTTCCGACAGCTCCGCGACCGTGATAGAGAGAAAGGGAGTAGGCACGGTGCTCGCGGTTCTGGAACTAGTCTACCTGTATGAGCACGGTTACAGCGCAGTGAAGTTTACCACGGAGGAGCTGGATCAGGCTGGGAGGCCGCTGAGACTCATCTGGGAGAAACGGGGCTACAGGACGGTGTCCTCTGATCCCTTGAAGGGCGTCACCATGATGCTGGAGATCACCGCCGACGTGGTGAATGAAAGGATCGAGAAATACATCCACGGGGTTTGACGAGCTCGCTGCCGTCGTCTCGCTTGATGCCGACCGCGGCGAGCACCCTTGCCGTCATAAGATCGGATTCGGGGATATCTTCGGCGGATATAGGATCAGGTCTCTAGCACCTTTTCCAGCAGGTGCTCGGCTCGGGTGGTGTTGAAGACTGCGCACTCACAGCACTTGCCCATGATCTTCGCGGCCTCCTTCGGGGTCAGCTTCCTCATCTTGACGTGCTCCATCATCTTTCGTATGAGGCTGAACGAGACCATGCCGTGGCCGCAGAGAGTGTTGATCTCCAGGACCTCTCTCTCCGGCAGGCGGTCCTTCGAACCCCAGAAGCCTAGGGAGTGCTCGACGCTGTGCCGTTCGATCCCGTTACCGTGACAGCACTCCTGGACGCCGTCGAGAAGCCCGCTAACGTTTATCGATATACCAAGATCCGCCTCAATGAGCTCCGCCAAGACCTTCTGTAGAGTATCGAGGTCTGTGAAGACGGCGGCAGAGGTCGAGCCATCCTTCAGGTTAGTGACGAGGCCCTGGAAATCCACGTCGTCCTGCAGGACACTGCCCAGCTTGCTGCTCCCGATGTTGATGGGGTTGTATTTCTGGCAGATCCGTAGGAACTCGTGGATCTTGGGCGCCGAGCCCTCCCGGTTTATCCCCCTAGCCATGGTGACGAAGACGACGTAATCCTCCTTGAGGTCCTCGACGGCGCCCTGTCTGTGCAGCGTGTTCGTCATTGCATACCCTCCCTGAACAGCGGCCTGCCCAGCCCAAGGTTCGTCTTCCCGTTAGGCGAGAGCGTGTAGCCGGCCTCCCTGACCCACTTCTCGTGGGGGATGGATCCATCGGGGAGACACTTGGATGCGACGCCGACGCTGAACACGGCGTCGGTCTCCCCCTGGATTGTTTGCAGGGTCTCTAGATAGTCAGGGATCTTCTCCAACCTTGTCTTCACCTCGATGATGGCTGAGAGCACCTTCTCGTCGAGGATCTCATCCCTCATCTTACCTGTCTTCGTGTCCTCCATCAGCTGGGTCACAGGGTTATACGGCTCGAAATGTGGCTCTAGAGGCGCCAACGCCATGGCTATCTTCTCGACGTCGCGGAAACGGGCCCCTGTTCCGGGTCTGCCCAGCTCGATGACTATCCCGGCGTCTCCCTCGCGCAGCCTGCCCGTCACGTCGTTGGTCTTGATCTCCTCCGTGCCCCTGCCGCCTACTCCGGTCCCTGCGTGGACGACAGTGGGGTCGCTGAACGCCGCTCGGAGGCTCCGGGGATACTCAAGCTCGGGTGGAGTCAGGGCGCCTGTGGGGCAGACATCCACCGCCGCCATGTATTGTAGGTGCAGGAGGGAGAGGACCATTCTTACGGCTCTGACGAAGGGCGGCCAGTACCCTTCGTTTCTCAGCACTCTGTAGCAGGTTGAGCACTCCACGCACTCGTCTTGGTTGACTACGGATTTCCCGTCCACGTCTAGAGAGATGGCCCCCATCGGGCATATGGTGTGGCAGTTGCCGCACCCGACGCATTTAGTTTTATCTATCTCCACGATGATCCAACCCAGGCATTACTCACATCTATGAATCGGATGCCTTTCTCTAGCAGAGAGGTTCAGGGGAAATAAGATTTTTCTCGAACCTGAAGCGTGTAAACCCTCGTCGACTAGAAAAAAACCGTAGAACAGGTATGCGCTGATTGGAAACTGATTTCATATACAATCACTATAAACCTTTTCAGCAGATACCAAGCCCGGGGTAAGAACGATACAGCTCACCGAAACAAGAAGACGAGTCCTGCTGATACTCGCTCTATTGCTTACAGGCTCGATCCTGGCCTACATAACCACCAGATACTCGGAGCCTGAACCCCAGATAATCCACCACGTGACCATGGGGAAGGCAGGCCCAAAACCTGACGGCACGGTGTGGGTGACAGAGTACTACCATGGCCACCAAGTCTTCAACTACACCCTTCCGGCTGGGGCTGTCTATAGCTGGTTCGTGTCCTATGCCGACACCTTCACCGTCGCGGTGCCATCCCACACACAGAACTTCACGCTAGAACGCACAGAGACCGGCAGCTACAGCGTCTACGTACCAGAGACCGGCGCCGCCGTACCCATCGATCATCTAGGCGAGTACCTGCAAGACCCGACGATACTGGACCAGGCGTACCCGATGCTACGCTACGCCATAAAAGACGTGAGGGTACTATCAAAGATCCACGACCAGCCGTTCGGGATCAACGGGGTAATCACCACCATACTCGACCGAGATATGACCGTGATATGTGGATTCACGGTGACGGTCGAAGACAAGCTCTGGGCAGTGGTGCTCGACGAAGATGGGAGAGTGATAATCGTCGAGGAAATAATCATTAGTACCAGCTGAAGGAAGAATAAGGCGTTGGAGAGGCAGAGTCCGTGAGAAGGGTAGCTAAAAAAGGGTGGACGCTCATAGCCGCCGGCATATTCATGGCGTCCATCTTCGTTGTAGCCCTCAAACTCATGAACCCCACCGAGATCCACATCTACTTAGAAGGCCAGGAGACGGTGCTCAGCCAAGTCCTCAGGGACTACACGGTGTACGACGTGGCCATGGTGATAGTGGCAGCCTTCCTCTCAGGTCTGAGTGCGATGTACCTGCTACTCCACGACGGCACAAGATCAGTCGAGCCACCCTATAAACAGAAGATAGCGAGGTACGAGGGCGTCATCCCCACGTTGAAGGAGGATGAACAGAAGGTGTTCAGAGCGGTTCTCGAGTCAGACGGGATAGTCCCGCAGAGCGAGCTCAGCGAGATGACGGGGGTATCCAAATCCAACGTCAGCAGGGCTTTAGACCTGCTGGAAAGCAGGGGTTACGTCGAACGACGCAGACGTGGTATGGGTAACATCATCTTCCTCAAGTAGACTGTTGGCAAATGGTTTCACATACACAAGTAATATGCTCTCCGTTCGTCTCAAGATCGCCGGGAGTTCATTATCATGGAGAGAGCAGCCAAGGCTTCGATCATAGGAGACAGGTGGCTGGTCTTCGTCGCACTTACCTTAGTAGGCGTAACAGTCTGGAACTCCAGATTCGTTTTATTCCCCAAGAGCGTGAGATACTGGCCTACCGATGACTGGCTATACGTCGAGCCCGAGGCTCTCGGGGTCGACGGCGACATGCTCCAGGGCATGGTGGACGACATCATGGGGGGCGGTTTAACCGTGGACAGTGTTCTGGTGGTGAAGGATGGCTTCTTGGTCTCAGAGTGGTACTTCAATGGATACGGGAACGATGTCCTTCACAACGTGTACAGCTGCACCAAGAGTATCGTCTCGACCCTCGTCGGTATAGCGATAGACAACGGAGAAATAGACGGCTTGGACGCCCGTCTCATAGACCTCTTTCCTGACATCACGCCCCAGAACGTGAGCGAGTGGAAGGAGTCTATTACATTGAGGGACCTGCTCATGATGAGCGCTGGGTTCGACGCCAGGGACAGCTGGCTCTACGATTGGGCGAGGCTCGACGAGATGCACGATGTAGACGACGCCGTACAATACATTATGGACCTGACCATGGTCTTCGAGCCTGGCAGCCGCTTCGAGTACACGAACTGTGTCAGCCACCTCCTCTCGTGCCTGATCACAGAGAAAACCGGGATGAGCGCCTCTGAGTACGCCGACGAGCACCTGTTCGGACCCCTCGGGATAACGAACTACGAATGGGATGTCGACGACGCGGGGAGGAGCTTGGGGTACAGCAACCTCTACATGAGACCCCGAGACATGGCTAAGATCGGATACCTGTTTCTTAACGAAGGTAGGTGGGACGGAACGCAGCTGGTCTCCAAGAGCTGGGTGAGGGAGGCGACCCGGCACAAGATCGACGCCAATCTCCTGGACGGCTACGGTTACCAGTGGTGGGTGGACGACGACGGCTATTACCTCGCCCTAGGCTATATGGGCCAGTTCATCTTCGTTATACCAGAGCACGACATTGTTGCAGTGTTCACGGGTGGCACTCCAGAAACCCTCAGCTATGTAATAAATTTACCAGAACAATTTATAATACCGGCAGCCCACTAGCCAGCACGTGCAATCCCTAATCCCGATATTCTTGACGGTGGCGTGAATCTCGCGCCAGACGCGCAATTTCTACCTGGTCTCCATCCGCTGCCTCTGAGCCCGCTATTGGAAACTGGTTTCAGATACAGGAGTAATATGCTTTTCACAGCATACTTCCCCGGGACCTATGGAAGTGTGTAACGACGGAGAAAAATGACTCCAAGTCGTGGGTCTTGGGTGACAAATGGCTCATCATCGTCGTATTGATAATTATTGGTCTAACCCTCTGGAACTCCCGAGGGCTCCTCTTTCCATCAAGTATGAATGATGGAGAGAACGACGTTGACGGTCTTGAGCCAGTGAGCTCGCGAGAGTTAGTGACGTACACCGGTTTTGGCTTCACCTTCAAGCATCCTCAAGGTATGAGTTTTAGGGAGGACAACTTCGGCGGCGCTTCGGTATCCATGGAGTCCGGTTTCCTGCAGGGGATGATCTCTGAAGACCCCTTGTTCGCATACATGGAGGTATTTTGGAACGAAACGAGTGCATATCAGAACGCGATGGAGTTCATAAACACGTTCTTCCAGCTTTTCGAGAATGGCCCTGACGAGGTTATAGGTGGAGAGCAATTCAACTCCACATCGAAGAGTGGTCGTGAATTATGCTGCAGGTTCTTTGACGTAAACGACCGTAGCGGAACCTTCTTCAAGGGTGTGCTGGGCTCTTGGCGGGACGATACCGCCGGTCGTTATTTTATGGTAACTTACCTCAGCACCGAAAACCTGGATGATAATGAACTCGCTGACTACCTCGAAACACTGATTGATTCTCTGGATGTCACCTGAGCACACATATATGGAAAATAATGGCACCCTCTGAAGAGTAACCGGACTGACTCTCCATCTCATAATCATGCAGTGTACGACGTCGTGGGCGCATTTTACTGTCCCCAATCCGGGAGGGCCATGGAGCTATATTACCTGGACATATACGACTTCGATCCCGTATACGATAGGGAGTCGCTGTTCGACTCGTTCAGGTTATACCTGGTCTCCGTCCGCTGCCTCTGAGCCCTCTATTGGAAACTGGTTTCACATACAGGAATAATATGCTCTCCACCCATCCAACACCCGCTGGATGTGTTGGGATGGAGCGTGCAGGCAGGGGCGACCTAGTCAGACAGCCGTCGGGGCGCCTCCACTTCATAGACTTCACCCGGGGGCTCGTGATGGTCCTCATGGCGTGGGACCACGTCTCCATGTTCTGGATGGAGATACATGGAGGCGGTGAAAGCCCCTACATTTACCCATGTAGAAACCCCGACCTAAGCCCAGTGTTATTCCTTTCCAGATTCATCACCCACTGGTGCGCCCCTACGTTCATATTCCTCAGCGGCACCAGCCTAGCTCTATCCGTTAGCAAGAGGCTGAACAGGGGAGACAGCGAGCAAACGATAACGCTGCACATCATAAAGAGGGGTCTACTGTTGCTGCTGTTCGAGGCCCTAGTCGTGTCACCGGCATTCGACTTCCCCCGATACTACTTCGGCGTCATCGCTGCGATCGGCGTCAGCCTGATAGTCTTCAGCGTAGCACGCAAGCTGCCCCCGACTGTGATCCTCGCGGCCTCACTATTCATAATCTTAAACCAGCAGTGGTTCGACCTCAGCTTCATACCCATGGATGTCGAGTGGGGCCACTATCTCACGAGGGTCCTAATCGAGCCCGGCTTCACGTGGTATCCATACTTCTCCCTATACACTATAATTCCTTGGGTCGGAGTCATGGGCCTCGGCTGGGTCTTCGGCACCATACTCGACAACAAAGATAGGGGGAGCTTTGTGAAACTCAAGCTTCCTCTGGCAGCGGCCGGCGTCTCGTCCATCGCCCTCTTCTTCGTAGTGAGGCTGTTCAACGGCTACGGGAACCTGATAAGGCGGTGGAGCAACAACATCCTGGACTGGCTCTACGTGTCCAAGTACCCGCCAAGCGTCGCGTTTCTCCTCTGGACCCTCGGAGGAACCTGCGTCTTCATGGCTGTGGGTATCCTCATCACCGAGAAAGGCTGGACAGACAGGAACGTCTCAGGGGCCATACACGCCTTCGGCAGGGTTCCACTCTTCTTCTACCTCACCCACCTATGGCTCTACAGGCTGAGGCTGCCAAAGGTAGAACCCCCATTCCACCTGGGCCTCCTGCAGACAATTGGCCTATGGCTCGTGGGGCTGGTGGTCCTATGGACGTTCTGTGCGAGGTACGAGGTGCTGAAGAGGAGGTATCCAAGGTTCCTCCGATACATATGAGGCGATTAAGATGGATGAAATAACACCCGCGGTGTCACCGAGGTCTAACCTCAAGTCAATCTGCCTGATAGTATTAGTCGTTGGGGCGGTCACAGGAGCAAACCTGTGGCTACACAGAGACGATCTACCGCTCGGATACGTGAGGTACTCTGGCTTCGGCTTCTCCTTCGTCTACCCAGAGCTGTTTGACACCTATTCGTGGGGAAATCCAGACCCGGCTTCAGGCCCATCCGATTTCGGAGGAGGCGTTCAAGCCAAGAAATTCTGGGAGGGTGTCTGGCAGAACGTGATAATCGTATGGTCCACCGAAGCCTCGACTCCGGATCTCGAAGCCGAGCTTGATGAGTTCCTTGCTTCACTTGACGGCTGGGGCTGTAAGGTCGAAAGAAAAGACCAGCTGCTATCCTCGGAGAAGGACGGCCACGAGATGCTGTACCAGACGTACATCTTCTGGGAGGAAACCTTCAGGCCCGGGGGCGCGCAGTTCATCGCGGCATCTGGCGTATGGTACGAACCCTGGCCCCCTCTACACGCCAACAGGGTTTACGTGCTGACCTACATAGCTTTCCCCGAGTTGACCACCCGGCAGCAGTTGCTTGAGAGGTTCCAGCATTATCTAGACTCCTTCGTAGGTCACGAAGTGAAAAGATAATATCGCACTCTTCGAGTATCTCTTATTTTTGTTCACCAATGCGCACCGGTGGTGCAGGTGAGGTTCGAACCCTACCATCAATTTAAGACTGTAATCACTTAACAGGAAAACCGTCTTTTCACCATGATCAGCTTAGTAGTCTTCAACTTGGTGTACAGTGATCTCCTGTTTCACTCGTGAGAAATTTCCATCCAAACTAAACCTGAGCATGGATGACTGTAGACGATTACCCAAGGAAACATCACGCACGAATCTACTCAATCAGTACAACCGGGTCAGAACTCGCTTCAATCCAAGGTGAATCGGGACAGATTGTATACGAAAAGCAGAGTCTAATGCCTTCGCCTATATTGCCGCTTCCTGGACTTGAGGCAGGACAGACAGTAAACAGGGCGTCCAGCGGTTGGCTTGAATGGCAACTCGAACTCGGTCTTGCATTTACTGCAGATAGCCCTGTGCTTCTCGGGCGGACCCGCCTTCACCTTGACGCTCGTCTTCAGCTCGGTGATCCTTGTGCCGGTCTGGGCCTTGATCTCGGCAAGTGCCTTCTCCTCTCCGTGGGCGACGAACGTGATGGCCGTCCCCTCGGCCTCCATCCTCGCCGTTCTTCCTATCCTGTGGAAGTAGGCCAGGGTCTCCCGGGGCATGTTGTAGTTGATGATGTGGGTTATGCCGTCGATGTCCAGGCCCCTCGCCGCGATGTCCGTCGCGACTAGGAAGTCTACCCTGTCTCTCCTGAAGCCCTGAGTCACCCTGTCCCTCTGGGGCTGGGATAGGTCGCCGTGGAGGGCGCTGGCGTTGTACCCGCTTCTCTTCAGCTTCTTCGACAGGCTGTAGGCGCCCCTCTTGGTCCTCGTGAATATGATGGCCTTCCGGATACCCTGTTCGGCTATGAGCTCCGTGAGGATCGGGTAACGGGTCATGGGGTCCACCTTGACGTATCGTTGCTCGATCTGCTCAAGGGTGACCTCGTCCTTGCTGACCAGGATCTTCTCGGGCCTGTCCATGTACTTGTCGCATATCTTCCAGACGTTGCTGTCGATGGTGGCGCTGAACAGGCTCGTCTGCTTATGCTTGGGGACCTTGTCCAGGATCTTGTTGATGTCGTTGACGAAGCCCATGTCCAGCATCCGGTCGGCCTCGTCGAGGACCACCATGCTGACGGCCCTCAGCTTCAGGGTGCCCCTCTCAAGGTGGTCTATGATCCTGCCGGGGGTGCCTACGACTATGTGGACGCCTCTCCTGAGCTGGTTTATCTGGCGGCTGATGTTCTCTCCGCCGTAGATGGGGCAGACTCGGACCCCGGTGTACCTGCTGATCCGTGAGATGTGGTCGGCTATCTGTACGGCCAGCTCGCGGGTGGGCGCCAACACGATTCCCTGGACTCTGTCGTCGCTGAGGTCGATGGATTCCACCATGGGGATGCCGAAGGCGGCCGTCTTGCCCGTCCCCGTCTGGGCCTGGCCGATGACGTCCCTGCCTTCGAGGAGGGGCATGATCGATTGAGCTTGGATGGGGGATGGTTTCTCGAAGCCCAGAGCCTTGATGCCCCTGAGGACATCCTTGCTTAGGGGTAGATCGTTGAATTCTTGTACCTGCATACGTTGTTTCTCGTATCACTAAACTACGCATGCGGGTGCCTTGTCAGCTTCTCCGAGCATGAATATGTTCGACGTGACAGCCCCATAGGGCGGGGGGCGCCATTTAAAGGTATCATAATTTACACAAAATTGCTTGTCTCGTCAGACGGGAATCCGGCAAGCTGAGGCATCTAATACCTGTGTGGGAGGGAACCAGGATCATCAGTAGTTTCTACCCCACCAAAGAACATGGTGTGGGGAGTGAGGTTCGAACCTCACCGCTTAGTGGTAATATCACGTCTCTTTTTCATGTTTTCTGGTAGATGAATTCAATGACGTGTTCTTCTCCGAACTCTTCAGAGACGTGGATATCGCGGTTGAACTTCATAAGCGAGAAACCAAGAGGCCGGAAATAACTCTCTATCTCCTCCACGGTGTATGCTCGTGAATACATCTCCTGACCCATGATGTTCACGAATACATCGGAATCAGGATCATCGGATATGCTGGCTGGTTCGTTCAATGAAAGATAGAACAACCCTCCCTTAACGAGAGCTGAATGGATTCGGGAAGCAGTTTCTCTGAACAAGTCTGGCGGTAACAGTAACATCGAGAAAGACGACATGACTCCATCGAACTCATCCCTATACGTTATCTCGTTCATCGAAAACTGTACAAATGAAGCCTCTGGTACATTCCTAGAGGCTACTTTAACCATATCCTCGGAGAGGTCAACGCCTAATACATCGAACCCTTTCTCAACTAGATACCTAGCATAGGGAAGACCCGTTCCACACCCAAGATCAAGTACCTTTCCATTCTCGGGGAGCTTTCCCGTGAACATAGCGAAAACATCACTGATTGGCGTCTCTGATCTGGCGTCATACTTCTCTGCGATGTTATTCCAAGCACGTTTATTCAGATCGAGTATGTTCTTCACCTGTCTCACCGGAAGTAAGGAGTCATTTTAAAGAATACATATGAATTCAGATATAAAATCCAGTACAATTCAATAAAACTCACGGGGTTCAGGTCAAACTCCCCTACAAACCTTCCTCGAGTCGGATTCGAACCCTACCGCCAGTATTGATATCTTCATCAATTTTTTTTCCTTATGTCAAGTAACATGATACAAGTATAGAATGGTGCGGGGGGAGGTTGGGTTCGAACTCTCTAACTTGGATTGATATCACCCGCAAACCCTTTTTCACTCGATCATGATACAGAAATGAGATTTTCTATTCATCTAATTATGCATACATTGCGTTTATCCTTTTTTCTTTGCGAGCTGTCTCCTCGCGTCTTCCTCCGGGCTGATGAGTTCCTCGATGATCTTGTCCAGCCTGCTGTAGATGTGGCAGTTCTTGCAGTGGAAGATCATCTTGCCTGTCGTGTAGCGTTTCCCGCTTCTCCTGTTGACCTCGGCTACGAAGGCTTCGAGGAATATCTGGATGCCCGCGAGGTTCGCCGGCAGCCCCGCGTAGCCGTCCCAGGACCTGAAGTACCCTGTCGTATGCAGCCTTCCTTCAAGGATCTCCAGGTCGAGTATGGTGAGGCAGGGGGGCTCGTGCTTCATACCCGCGAGCTCCTTCCGCAGGTCCTCGGGTCTCCTGATGAGCAGGACAACCTGTCGGTCCCTAGGCTCATCCACGAGCCTCTGGATGGCTAACTCTACCTGGTCGATGGGTTCCCTGAGTCTTCCTCCGTAGGTGTATGTTTCTCCTTCCTCTTTTTCTCCCAGCCACAGGTATTGAAGGGCGTAGGAGGTTACGTACTTCATGTCGCATGGGGCTTTATCGGCGATCAACGGCCTGACGTGGGGGTTCTCTATCTCCAGTGTGAGGTTGAGTTTCTTGGTCTCGGTGATCTCGGAGCCGTATCCCACGTAGAACGAGTCTCCTTGTGTCCAGATTCTTTCCAGTATTTTGTACCAGCCGTCTGGTATGTCGAAGGCTTTGATGTGTTCATACCTCATGGAAGTCCCACAGATACCAAGCATAACGAGTATATACTTTTTTTTGGCGCATGCAAATTTTTTTTGTTATACCAAGTAACGTGACACAAACAATGGTGCGGGGGGTGGAGCTCGAACCCCACCGTCAGTGGAGATATCACCACCTGTTTATCGAATATTTTATTATCACTTCAAACTAGGGTTAAACATGTCACATTATTATGATAATGCAGGTAGAACCGACATTATATCAGGTGGAGTAAAGATGATTCCAATTACTACACCTATTGGGGAGTTCAAAGTATGGACCAAACGAGTTGGAAACAACCCCAGAATCAAAGTATTACTACTCCATGGAGGCCCAGCTGCTACACATGAACAATATGCTTCATGCGAC
>CAZTZC010000056.1:0-9676 GCA_964618045.1 uncultured Candidatus Bathyarchaeia archaeon
AAGGGAATAGAGGAGGGCTTGAACGCAGGCGTCCACACGGTGGGGGTGCTCACGGGCACCCAGAGCGTACAGCGGCTCGGCTCGGCAGGCCCCCACAGCATCCTGAGGAGCGTCGCGGAGCTCCCCGGCTACCTATCCGGGAAGGGGCTCGTCTAGGGGCTCAGTCTCCGGCGTCTTCAGCCAGTACCACGCCATGAATATTGGGGGAACTATGAGTAGGAGCTCGATGAGGAACGGCATCTGGTGGCTAACGTTGTCGTACAGCCAGCCCCCCGTCAGCTGTCCAAGAGCCGCCGCTATCATGGCGAAGAAGCCTTTGGAGCCGCTCACCTTTCCGCGGTGCTCCTGGGGAACGAGTTCCGCGGACAGCGCCGAGGTTGCGCTGTTCACCAGTATCATCAGTATGCCAACTGACATCATCGCTAATATGAGTCTGTAGAAGTTGCCGTACACGAGAAGCAGTACCGCGGCGCCCCATAGGACGAAGGAGAGCATTATCGGCAGCCTTTTATCGACTTTGTCGACCATCTTGCCGGCCGGCAGCGCCAGAAGTATCATGGTCACCGGGAGGGCGGTCATGATGTAGCTGAGCTGCACCTCTCCTATGCCCAGGTCCTGCACTATGTAGAGGGTCAGGACGGGCTGGAAGAGCCCCGAGGTGAAGTTTGTAATCACGTTTATGAGGAAGAGGACGAAGGCCGCGGTGGGGACCAGCCTCCAGACGTTCACGGACTCCCTGAGGGATGCGGGGTACTCGCCCATCATCTCTTTGACGTTTATCTCGGCGGGGTCTTCCACCGTCTCCTTTAGCCTCGATCTGAGGATCGCCGCCACGATGAACCCCACGAACACCAGCTTGTAGGTCAGCCTCATGCTGGGCACAAGCCCGTAAAGCGTGAACAGGTACCCGGCTATGAGGGGGGCGGGTGTCGTCGAGACGCTGGAGATGAGGTTTATGATGCTGAACCCCATGCCCCTCTTCTCCTCGGGCAGCGAGTCGGCCACTATCGCGCTCAGCGCGGGCTGGTAGATGCTGCAGAAGCCGGATATGGCGGCTCCCACCAGTATCCACTCCCAGCTCGGAGCGTAGGCGTAGAAGAGGCGCGCGAAGGCTGCTAAGAAGGTCATGGACGCTATGAGCCACCTGCGGCCGTACTTGTCGGTTAGGTACCCGCCCGGTATCTGAACCAGGGCGACGGCGGCGTTCTGGACCGCACCAATGAGGCCGATGGTGGACGCCGTGCCTCCGAGGGCCTTGACGTACAGCGGGTAATAGGTGCCGGGGAGCTCGGTGAAGAAGTCGAGGAACAGCCAGCTCAGCACCATCACCAGGAAGTTGCCCCGCATGAAGTCGAACTCGGATCGCAGCCTCTGTAACAGACCCTGAGGGGCCTCCTCGCCCTCATTCTCCACGGACATCTCTGATCGTTTAAACGATCTTAACGGGTTCTTGAGCTAGATATGAGTTGGGGCTCACCTCGATGGACTCTGTGTACTCCACCTTCCCGTTGACCCTGCATCCGCCGCGGATGACCACCCTGCCGCCTCTGATGTTCTCGCACTCCACGTTCTCTATGGTCACCTCTTCGACGCCTACGATGTCCTTGGTCCTGAGCTCGCCCTCCCTGTCCCAGTCCCGGGGCAGGGGCTCCACGTCGACGACGTCGGCCTCTATTCCCTCCTCGGCTACGCTGAGCCTCCTCCCGAGGCGCGCCTCGAAGTGCCTGGCCTTGACCCTGCCTCTCACCTCGAAGCCCCCTCTCAGCTCGACGACGCCCTTGGACTCGATGCCTCCCTCGACGCGGATGGAGCCGCTCGACCTCAGCTCGTCGGATATCTCTGCGTCTCCTCGTATGGTTGTTGACCCAGATACCCGCATAGTGTTTCCATAGACGCCTCCCTCGACACTGAGGCTCCCAGACTTCCTGAGGTGTTCGAAGTGGGCGTCCCCGTCGATGGACGCGGAGCCGCTGAACTCTATCCGGTCGGCGTGTACCTCGCCCTCCACCCTGGAGGAGCCGCTGGTCTTCAGCTCGCCTATGTGCAGTCCCCCGGGGAGGGTGCTGCTTCCACTCATCGATATGCGTTCTGGGGAGATGCTGCCGCTCCCGGAGACCTTCACGGTGCCGAAGCCTTGAAGGGTCACGCGTCCTGAGCCACTTATCCTCGTGGCCGGTATGTCGCTGTACTCCAACGTCTTTCAAGGCTTGAGTCACGTGCTTTATTTATAAAGCGGACTCACATCTTGAAGTCTCATATGGTAGTCACAATACGTGACCAAGAGAGTCTAAAGGTTTTTCAGCGCGTGGGGGGCTGAAGACTCTCATGGGCGTCGTGTTCGACATAAAGCATTACGCCATCCACGACGGCCCAGGCATAAGGACGACGGTGTTCCTCAAGGGGTGCCCCCTGGACTGCGCTTGGTGCCACAACCCTGAGAGCAAGCATCCCCAGCCGGAGTTCATGTGGTGGCCCACCAGGTGCATAGGGTGTGGCAACTGCGTGGAGAGCTGCCCCGAGGGCGCCGTGACCATCGGGGACAAGCTGGTCATCGACGAGGAGCTGTGCGTCAGATGTGGCATATGCGTCGAGGGGTGCTACGCTGAGGCTCTGGAGCTCGTCGGCAGGGAGATGAGCGTCGAGGAGGTCATGGAGGAGGTCCGCAGGGACGCCGAGTTCTACCGAGAGTCGAGGGGAGGCGTCACCTTCAGTGGCGGCGAGCCCCTGATGCAGCCCGTGTTCCTAGCGGAGCTGCTTGAGGCCTGCAAGAGGGAGGGGCTCCATACCACCGTGGACACCAGCGGCCAGGCCGACCCGGGGGCACTCGAGAAGATCGTGGACCACACCGACCTCTTCCTCTACGACGTGAAGCACATGGACCCCGAGCAGCACAGAAAGTTCACGGCGGCCTCGAACGAGCTGGTACTGTCGAACCTGGCGCTCCTACGGGGCAGGGCGGTCGTCATCCGTGTGCCCCTCGTCCCCGGCGTCAACGACGACGAGGAGAACATAAGGAGGATGGGCGAGTACGTCTCGGGCCTAGGGTTCAGCGATCTCTGTCTGCTGCCCTACCACAAGGCGGGGGCCGAGAAGGCTCAGCGCCTCAACAGGGAGGCGGGGCCACAGTTTGTAGCCGAGGCGCCGACCGAGGAGAGCCTGGATCGGCTCCGCGGCGTCTTGACGGAGTACGGTTTGAACGTCAAGATAGGCGGCTAGCCTGTGGAGACCGGTGGTCGTCACATACCTAGTGCCTTAGCCCTCTACGTGACGTCGAAGAAGTGCTGCGGCGGGTACTTGGGGAGCTCTCTCGTGAACGACCTTTCGGGCCAGAAGTAATGGATTACCTGGTGGGTCACCTCCGCCGGCATGGTCAGTCCCCGCATAACCCTGGTGTACTGCTCCTGGCTGTCCACCTCGTGGATGAAGCACCAGTTGAACTTGACCTGGCTGGGGCCGTAGAGGCCCAGCAGCCGGACGCCCTGCTTCTCGCACTCGGCCCTGATCGCCTCCACCCAGCCCGTGAGGCCGTCCCTCGTACCCGACCAGTCGAAGTAGTTGATCACCAACACCCTTCTCTCACCTCCTACTAGGTCAGAGGGGGTAAAACCCGTTAAAGGCTAAACATGTGGCAGATATATGGGTTGCTCACTCCTCGGCCTTCTCCGGATTCTTGAGCATGAACCACAGGTAGACGAGCGCCGCGGCCAGGAGCACGCTCTGCAGCGTCCACGGGGAGCTGGGCCGGAGCGCGTAGATGAAGCCGCCCACGAGGTTGCCAAGTATCCTTGGAAAGAAGACGAGGAACCCCGTGGGGAACCCGACGCCCGTGACGCCGAGGGTTATCCCGCTGCCGAGCCCCGCCATCACCCTGCCCCTCATCGCCCTGGGGATACTGTCCGCCAGATAGACCTGAGACGATATCCAGATGAGGACGGCACCGAGGACGATCGTGGTGTAGATGAGGAGGGTTGCCCTGAACCCCTCTGCGAACGTGAACATGTACATGCCGGGAATAGAGATGAGCAACCCCGTTATGAAGCAGTTACGAGCCCCGAACCGATCCACTATCCCACCTATGAAGAGGCTGAGCACGGCCTTCGCGACGCCGCTCCAGAGGAGGACGACACCCCACAGGTACGGGTCGAGCCCTATCTCCTTGATCACATAGATTATCCAGAAGGGCAGTATCATGCTGCTCAGGAATGATAGTAGCATGGTAACCCCAGCGTAGCTGCGTATGTTCCGCCAGATCCAGCGGAGACTGACGTCCATGTCCTTGTACGCCGCCTCGACGAGCCTGAAGGGGTTCCAGTCCATCTTCTCGACGTGCTCGATGGTCTCCCTGAGGAAGAACATCCTCATCGCCGTGACCACGAGGCCGATGACGAGGCTGATCATGAACCCTATCCTCATGGCGGGTATGAGCTCGAAGCGGGCGATGAACAGGCCGCCGATGTAAGGCGAAATTATGCGGATGAGGTTGGGGAGTGCGAAGTTGAAGCCGAAGAGCTTCCCCCTGTCACCCACGGGGATGCTGTCCGCCATAATGGCGTTCATAGCGGGCACGTAGAACAGCACCATCTGCTGGTAGACCATGGCTAAGGCGGCCCACTGCCACGTCGGGGCGAAGAGGTAGACGACGAAGCTGGAGACGTAGAGCAACGTTGAGTAGGCCACCAGCTTCACCCGGCCACTCCTGTCGGCGATGTAGCCGCCGATGGGGTACATGAGCATGGCGCCGAAGCTGCCCAGGGCGTTCATGAGGCCGATGGCCGGCACGGTGGCGCCGAGGGCGAGCATGTAGCTGCTGATGAAGTTGTCCAGGTTGGTGTCTGACATGCTCCAGATTGTGCGGCTCATGGTGAGCACTAGCACGTTCCGCGGGATGAGCGACTTCTTCTTGGTTTCCTGCAACTAAACCGACACCGGTTCAGATACCTTGAAAGGTATATCATGGTTAAACCTTACGAAATCCGAATCCATAACTCAGGCACGGTGCAGAGTTCGGGTTTATTGTCGGCCAAGAAAAGTGTTATACCGTCACCGGATTTGATTTGGCTGAGTGAGACATGGACGAGGAGAGCTTCATTCACCCCTACATCCCCAACTCTGTGCCGGAGATCAAGAGAGAGATGCTAAGGTTCATCGGGGCTAGAGACGCCGACGAGCTATACAGGGAGATGATCCCAGAGAGGCTGCTGCTCGGCAGACCCATGGACCTCCCTGAACCCATACTCAGCGAGCTGGACCTTAGGCGCCACGTCGAGTCCATCCTCTCCAATAACAAATCCACCGAGGAGTACGTGAGCTACCTGGGCGCCGGCTGCTGGAGACACTACGTGCCCAAGGTATGCGAGGTGATAGCGAGCCGCAGCGAGTTCCTCACCGCCTACGCCGGGGGAAGCCACAGCGACCTGGGCAGGTACCAGGCCAACTTCGAGTTCCAGAGCCTCATATGCGAGCTCCTCGGCATGGAGGTGAGCGGCATACCCACCTACGACTGGGGGGCGGCCGCCGGGAACAGCGTCAGGATGGCGACGCGGCTGACCGGGAGGAAGGAGGTTCTGGTGCCCCGGAACGTGAGCCCCGCCAGGCTGAGCATCATACGCAACTTCTGCGGCTCGGCCTCAGATGCCAGCCGCATAGACGTCAGATTGGTCGACATCGACGCCGTAACGGGCATGGTGGACATGGCTGACCTGGAGTCCAAGATGTGCGAGGACACCGCTGCCGTATACTTCGAGAACCCCAACTACCTGGGCGTCATCGAGGCGGAGGGGGCGTCCATCTCCGACGTGGCCCACGACGGCGGCGCTGAGAGCGTCTGCGGCGTGGACCCCATAAGCCTGGGGGTGCTGGCGGCGCCCAGCGACTACGGCGTGGACATAGCGTGCGGCGACGCCCAGCCTCTGGGGATACACATGTACGCCGGCGGCGGAAGCTGCGGCTTCGTCGCCACCCGCGACGAGGAGCGGTACGTCGCAGAGAACCCCCTGAGGCTGATATGCATCGCCGATACAGCCGTCGAGGGCGAGTACGGGTTCGGGCAGGCCCTCTATGAGCGCACCAGCTACATGGCGCGGGAGAACGCCAAGGACTGGGTGGGCACCACGACCGCACTTTGGGGTATCGCCGCCGCCGTCTACATGAGTCTCCTCGGCCCCCAGGGGATGAAGGAGCTGGGGGAGACCATCCTCCAGAAGAGCCACTACGCGGCGGCGACACTCGACGCACTTGACGGCGTGGATATCCCGTTCAAGACGTTCTTCAAGGAGTTCCCCGTCGCCTTCAACAAAACGGTCATGGAGGTGAACGAAGCCCTCCTCGGCCACAGAATCCTCGGCGGGAAGGACCTATCCACGGAGTACCCCGAGCTGGGCATGGCGGCTCTATACTGCGTCACCGAGATGCACAGCCTCGGCATGATAGACGCCCTCGGGGCCGCCCTCAAGGAGGTGCTGGCGTGAAGGTCAAGGAGTACCACGCGCCCAGGTGGAGCGAGCCCATCATCCACGAGCTCAGCACCAGGGGCGAGAGAGGCTTCATCCCACCCGGAACCGAGCCCGAGATCAGGGCGAAGGTGGGGTCGGCGGAGGAGTTGGTTCCTGAGGCCATGAGGCGGAGGAGCCCCCCTGGGCTGCCGGAGCTGAGCCAGGCGCAGGTGCTGCGTCATTACCTGCGGCTCAGCCAGATGACTCTGGGGATGGAGACGGATATCGACGTGGGCGTCGGCACCTGTACTATGAAGTACAGCCCCAAGATCAACGATGAGCTGGCGGCGCTCATAGAGGACGTTCACCCCCTCCAGCCGGAGGAGACCCTGCAGGGCGTCCTGGAGATGGCGTACGAGTTTGGTGATGTCTATCTCCGGGAGATCAGCGGCATGGACGCCTTCACGTTCCAGCCGCCGGGGGGCTCGGCTGGCTGCTACAACAACGCCCTCATAATGAGGAAGTATCACCGGGACAACGGGGAGCCTGAGCGGGACGAGGTCATAACCACCATATTCAGCCACCCATGTGACGCCGCGACCCCCGCCACGGCGGGGTTCAAGGTGATCACCCTTTACCCGGACCCCGAGACGGGGCTGCCGGACACGGAGGCGATGAAGGAGGCGGTGGGCCCCAGGACGGCGGGCATCTTCGTCACCAACCCCGAGGACACGGGCATCTTCAACAGGAGCATAGACGAGTGGACGGGTATCGTGCACGACGCCGGCGGTCTCTGCAGCTACGACCAGGCAAATGCCAACGCCATCATGGGAGTCACCAGGGCCCGGGAGGCGGGGTTCGACATGCTGTTCTTCAACCTACACAAGACTTTCAGCAGCCCCCACGGCAGCAGTGGCCCAGGCTCGGCCGCCGTCGGAGTAACCAGCGAGCTCGAGGAGTATCTCCCGGTGCCGGTCATCGTCAAGAGTGACGGGGCCTACCGCCTCGACTACGACCGCCCCAAGAGCATCGGTAAGGTCAGGGACTTCATGGGCAACCTGCAGGTGGTGGTGCGGAGCTACGCGTGGTGCATGGCCATGGGGGCCCGGGGCCTCAGGGAGGCCGCCGAGGTGAGCATGATCAACAACCAGTACCTCATGGAGAAGGTCAAGCACATCAGGGGCGTCTCCCTGCCCTTCAAGGGGAGGCGGCTGGACCAGGCCCGTTGGAGCCTAGAGAAGCTCAAGGAGGAGACGGGCGTGGGGGTGGGCGACGTCAACCGCAGGATGGTGGACTACGGGGTCCAGAGCATGTTCACGAGCCACCACCCTTGGCTGGTGCCCGAGCCCTTCACCCCGGAGCCCTGCGAGACCTACAGCAAGGCCGACATCGACTACTGGTGCGCGGTGCTGGAGACGGTGTGCGAGGAGGCGTACAGCGACCCCGAGCTGGTCAAGACGGCGCCCCACAACAGCAGCAACCACAGGGTGGTGTTCGACGGCTTCGACGACCCGGAGCGTTGGGCCATGAGCTGGAGGGCGTACAAGAGGAAGAGGGGAATGGATTGAGACTGAAAGATAAGATAGTGGTCGTAACGGGAGCCATGCAGGGCATAGGCGCCGGCGTGAGCCGGGTTCTGGCACGCAACGGCGCAACCGTAATACTCACAGATGTCTCGCCCCGGGTGGAGGAGACGGCTATGAGCATAGCCGAGGAGGGATACGCGGCGGAGCACCACGTAATGGACGTCACCGACCCAGAGCAGGTCAGCGAAGTATTCGAGGGGATAACGGGGAGGCATGGACGCGTCGACGTCCTCGTGAACAACGCAGGCATCTACCCCCGGAGAAAGCTTGTGGAGATGGACGAGGAGTTCCTCCACAGGATGTTCGAGATAAACGTGTTCGGCATGTTCAGGTGCGCCAAGGCGGTGCTCCCCGGAATGATGGAGCGGAGGTACGGTAAGATAGTCAACATGAGCAGCGTCACGGGGCCCATGGTGGGCGCCCCGGTCGGGGGCCAGACGGCGTACGGCGCCACCAAGGCGGCGGTGATAGGGTTCACCAAGGCCCTCGCCCTGGAGACGGCCCAGTACGGCATCAACGTGAACACCATCCTCCCAGGCTACATCTACAGCCCCAGCGCCTACGGGCTCAGGGGCGGTGAGGGAGCCGGCGACGCGGAGGAGAGGATGAGGGAGTTCGGGTACAAGATACCCGTGGGCCGCCAGGGGTCCCCCGAGGACGTGGGCAACCTGGTGCTGTTCCTCGCCTCGGACGAGTCCAGCTACCTCACGGGCAGCGAGATAGTCATCGACGGCGGCAACATACTCCAGGAGGAGTATCTCGGCCCCTACAAGCCCAAGTAGGCTACGGTGTAAGGTCCGAGAGCCGCGCGTACCAGTGAAGCTTTGCCTCGTCCATCTCTTCGAGGCCGTACTCCCGTAGGAACAGCGGCGCGAGCCTCTCCGCGTCGCCGCCGTAGTTGTACCCGATGCTCCACATGCACGCCTCCAGATCCACGTAGGGGTCGGCAAGCCCCCCATGATCCCAGTCGATGACGCCGCTCAGGGCCCCGCCGTCCAGGATTATGTTGGGGAGACAATAGTCGCCGTGGGTGAAGACCAGGTCCTCTTCTGGCATGGCCGCCTCAAGCCCGTCTAGAGCCCTCTGGGTCTCGGGGTCCTTCGACGCCCGCGCCTCACCGATCCTGTTTGCCGCCGCGTTCATGTAGGGGCAGCCACGCGCGTCGAGCCCGTGTATCGCTCTCAGGGCCTCAGCCATCACCTTTACAGCGTTCTCCCTCTCACGTCTCTCCAGTTGATATGAAGGCGTCCCCGGCACCTCAGTCGTCAACTGGTATTCCCACCACCCTCGGGCGATGTAGAACAGCGCCTCTGGGACGGGGAGCCGCCTGTCGATCCACTTTAGGACCTTGGTCTCTCTTTCAAGCCGTCTCCAGCGTACCGGGTACGCCTTCAGGTAGAGCGTCGGTCTGCCGTCTGCCGTGAGCCTGTGTATCTCGGCTCCCGTCTCGTCGTAGGGGTGACGCTCGAACCTGTAGCCGTCCGTCAGTTCACTGAGTTCCTCGGGGAGGCTCATCTCACTCCGCCTTGATGAGGGTCCTTCTCCTGTAGCCCGTGACCACCTTGTAGTAGCCCTTAAGCTCCTCGTCCAGCGCCGGGTCCCCGGTGTCCACCCGGAGCGTCCGAGCCCTGAGGGTAGCCAGCTTCTGCGGCGTCGCTA
>CAZTZC010000056.1:9776-13149 GCA_964618045.1 uncultured Candidatus Bathyarchaeia archaeon
TCCTCGTCGATGTCCATCACCTCAGCGTCTCGGGTCTCAGAAGCCTCGCCGTTAAGGTAGCTCGCCGCGAGCCTCCCCGCCGCAGCTGGGGTGACGGCGTACACTGCGGAGTGGATCTTCACGCCCGTGGGGATGCCGAGGACCGGGACCCGGGAGTCGATGGCCTCGTACACGTCGCGGGCGGTCCCGTCGCCGCCGGCGAAAAGGAGGAGGTCCACGCCTAGGTCGGCCAGGGCGGCCGCCGCCTTCTTCGTGTCCTCGGCCTTCGTCGCCCCCGCTGTGATCTCGCCTACTACGTTGGGGTCTAGCCCGGCTTTTCTTGCCTCGTCCTCACCCATCTCGCCCGGGTAGGTGTACAGCTCGAAGCTCGGCGAGCCCATCTTGATGGCCTGAAGAGCCTGCACGGCCCTGCCGGGCGAATGGGGCTCGGCGCCCAGCTCCCTCGCCTTTCTCAGTATGTCCTCGCCGTCGCTGCCCTTCAGCCCCACCCGGCCACCCATCCCGGCGATGGGGTTTACTATCAGCCCTAGTTTCTTCAACGCGCTCAGTAATGCCTAGCCATGGATGTATATAAGAAATGAAGCAGGCGCCACGCAGTCCAGACCTTAGTCATGGTAGCCTAGGAACCTGAGCACAGTCAACGCCAGGGTCCTGACGGTCTTATCGAGCTCCTCCAGGCTGACGGACTCGTTGGCGCTGTGGGCGTCCCGCACGTCTCCGGGGCCGAACACTATTGTCGGCGTCCTGCCCACGTTTATCAGCAGCCTGGCGTCCGAGGCGTAGGTCATGCCCTCGTAGACGGACTCCATGCCGACGGCGTCCCTGTAGGACCCAGCCACGGCCTCCACTATGGGGTGGTCAAGCTCCACCTTGGAGGGGGCGAAGCTGTAGCCTGCCCACTCGACGATGGGCCTGTTCACGCTGAGCCACGGGTCGCCGGCCGCTATGTCGTCCACCTTCTCCTCGAGCTGCCTTCTGGCCTCCTCGTTGGTCTCCCCGACCTTGACACCGAGGCGGGCCTCGAAGACCACCTTATCGGGGACCGTGCCCGGCCACTCTCCGCCATGCACAGTCCCTATGCTGAGGGCGTAGGGTGTATCGTACCTGCCGTAGAGGGGGTCGTCCACATCCTGGTTTCTCGTCTTCTCGAGCTCCCTGAGGCCCTCGACGAGGGTGATGAACTTATCTATGGCGCTGACGCCCTCCTCCCTGACGCAGGCGTGGGCGCTGCGGCCCGGCACCGTGACGCGGAAGCTCATGGCTCCGGCCACCTCGGAGGCTATCTTCGTCTCGCTGGGCTCCATTATGATCCCTGCGTCGGCGCGGTAGCCCCGTAGGCATGTGGCGAGGGCGCCGCAGCCTCCGTCCTCCTCGCCGATGACGCTGGTGAACACCACCCTGCCCTTAGGCTTCACGCCGGCGTCCATGACGGCCTTGATCGCGTAGAGGCCGCACGCCAGCCCCGCCTTCATGTCCACGGTGCCTCTGCCGTGGAGCCTCCCGTCCACCACGGTGGCCTCAAGCGGCGGCGTGTCCCACGCCTCTGGGTCCCCCGGGGCCACAGTATCGATGTGGCCACAGATGATGAGGCTCCGCTCGCCCTCGCCCCACGTGCCTGCGACGCCCATCCCCTCGTCGCGGGGTATGCTCATGCTGAAGTCTGGATGCTTTCCAATCTCGTCGAATTCGATCATCCAGGTGTCGACATCGAAGCCGAGGCTCTCCAGCTTAGCAGCTACGACCCTCTGGGCCTCCGTCTCTCTTCCGGCGTAGCTGGCGGTGGAGACGAGCGTCCTGATAAACTCCATCATACCCTCTTTGTCGATGTTGTCCAGCACCCGCCGCTCTGTGTCGTTCATGGTATCAAGGAGCATCATTCTCTAAATATGGGCTTCGAACAAGAGAACAGTATAGCCCAATTCCCGGTGAGAGGCTCCATCTGAATTGATACGACGGTTAGACGTGTTTGAGCCGTGCTCATCAGCCGTCCCGTTCACCGGGAAAAGATTAAGACGGAGGGAAACCCTCTTTCGGTGACTGGTGAGGCGTCTGAAGGCGGTGGTGAAGTCCAAACCTGAGCCGGGGGTCGAGGTGAGAGACGTGCCCGTCCCCGAGGTTGCCGGCGACGAGGTGCTGATAAGGGTCAAGGCGGCGGCTATCTGCGGCAGCGACCTTGGGATCTATAACTACACAGCCGCCTACAGCGGCATGAGGCTCCCAGTGGTCATGGGCCACGAGTTCGCGGGCGAGGTAGCAGAGATGGGCGCCACGGTCGAGGGGTACGCAGCGGGGGACAGGGTGCTCAGCGAGTCCGTGAAGGCCTGCGGCGGGTGCGGCTTCTGCAAGGAGGGAATGAGTAACCTGTGCGAAGGCTCCACCCTCTTCGGCATACACACGGACGGTGGCTTCGCCGAGTACGTCGCGGTCCCCCAGGGGCTCCTCCACAGGATACCAGAGGGGATGAGCTACGAGGAGGCGGCCCTCGTTGAGCCCCTCAGCAACGCCGTCCACTTCGTCGACGACGTCACCCCCTTCAAGTCAGGGGACCTCGTCGTTGTCCAGGGTTGTGGACCCATAGGCCTCTTCAGCGCCCAGCTCCTCAGGCTCGGGGGCGCGAGGGTGATCATCTCGGGGCTCGGCGTCGACGGGGTCAGGCTCGGGATCGCCGAGAGGCTTGGGTTCGAGGCGGTGAACATAGACGAGGTCGACCTCGTGGAGCACGTCATGGGCCTGACTGGGGGAAGGGGAGCCGACGTGGCCTTCGTGGCCGTGGGGGCGCCTCCAGCGGTTAAACAGGCCATGGGCCTCGTGAAGAAACGTGGCACGATCACGGTAGTTGGCATATTTGGGAGCGAAGTGCCTGTGGACATGACGCGGCTTGTTAGGAGGGAGCTCACGGTGATGGGCGCCTACGACGCCAAGCCCGTCAACTTTCCCATGAGCATCTCCCTCATCTCGGAGGGCAAGGTGAACGTCCGGGACGTGCTGACTCACAGGTTCAGCCTCGACGACGCCGAGGAGGCCTTCAGAGTTGCCCTCGACAGGACAGGCGGCAAGGTGGAGTTTACTCCCTGATTAAGGAGAAATGCATAGCATCGGCCAACTGGGCCGACTTCCTGCGGCGGCTTCCGGGCCTCTTCGTCGGCCTCTTCTTCTTCGCTCTAGGCATAGTCATGACTCTCTACGCGGACCTGGGGATGGCGCCGTGGAGCGTGCTGCAGGTGGGCCTGACGAGGTACACACCCCTTACGTTTGGGCAGGTCAGCCAGGTCGTGGGTCTCGCTGTGCTCGTCCTCGGATGGCTGCTCGGGTTCCCTCCCGGGTTCGGGACCGTGATGAACATGTACTTCGTCGGCTACTTCATGGATCTCAT
>CAZTZC010000057.1:0-13127 GCA_964618045.1 uncultured Candidatus Bathyarchaeia archaeon
CCCTCGAAGGCGACGGCACCTTCAACTACAACCCGGTGCTGGCCTGCCTCGGGGCGTCCCAGGAGCACGACATCCCCTTCATGACCGTCATCTACAACAACGGGTGCTACGCCGCCATGAAGGGCCACGCCCGCTACTACCCAGGGGGCTACTCGGTGACGCGCGATCAGTACTACGGCGTCAGCTGCGGACCCACCCCCAGCTACGCCAAAATCGTGGAAGCCTTCGGCGGCTACCCGGAGACCGTGGAGGACCCCGGACAGGTTGAACCCGCGTTACGGAGAGCCCTGAAACATGTGAGGGAGGGGACGCTGGCTCTGTTAGACATGAGGCTCAGACAATGATGCCATATGGCGTCTAGGGATGGACGGCCTTCAGAGCTCGCAGACGACGTAGCCAAGGACGTACTTGAAGCGGTAAAGATCGTTGAGGAATGGGTATAGATGAGGTTGGTGCTCCCGCCGGGATTCGAACCCGGGATCTCCGGCTCGAGAGGCCGGAATCCTTAACCGGACTAGACGACAGGAGCACGGTGCACCAAAGGTAAGAGGCGCATGAATAAAAATATTAGGCTCTAGATGTCGTACCTCAGCTTCATCAGCTTGGCGATGTATAGAGCTGGACTGCGCATATTTTAAATCTAGGTAGGTGTCTACGATGTAAATCTGGCTAAACGGCGAGGCTATACAATGGATCTACTCGACATAACCATTCTCTCGGCTGAGGGGCTTCGGGAGAGGAAGTTCAGGGTAGCCCTCAACGTCCTCGGCATCCTCGTGGGCTGCGCAGCCGTCACGGGGCTCGTCTCCCTCGCCGACGGCATGAACACCCAGGTCAGGGACCAGCTCAGCATCATAGGGGCCGACACCCTTTTCGTCGTCCCCGAGGACGCCAAAGACGCGGCCATATCCCTCAGCGCCACCCAGATAACTAGCCAGGACAGCGTCAGCTGGCGCGACCGTGAGACCATACAGAACACCGGAGGCGTCAGAGACATCTGCGAGATAATAATGGGCGGCGGCTCATACACCATCAAGGGAGAGTCCTACACCGCCAAGGTGATGGGCGTGGGGGACAGCTTCCAGGAGATCAACAAAGACGTCAAGATGACCGAAGGAAGGTTCTTCACCCGCGGCGACAACGCGGTGGCCTTCGTCGGTAAGAACGTCGCACACCCCACCGACGAGGAGGAGCCTATACTCGGGGTGGGAGACAGGATAAAGCTCTCCGTCAACGTCAGGGGAGAGGAAAAGGAGATCACCCTCAGGGTCGTCGGCGTCCTGGAGGAGCACGGGACCATGTTCGGGCTGGACGTGGATAACGTCATAGGAATCCCCTTCAGGACTTACGACCAGCTCTACGAGCAGGGGGGAAGCTGCGCCATAGTACAGGTCCTAGTCAAGGAGATCGAAGACACGGAGGAGGTAGCCGAAGACCTGGAGGAGAGGCTCGGCGGCGACTTCTTCGTGGTGTCACCGAAGGCGGCCTTAGACGTGCAGGAGCAGATCACCGGGACAGTTCAAGCCGTACTCGGAGGCATCGCGACCATAAGCCTCTTCGTGGCCGGCCTCGGCATCGTCAACACCATGGCGGTCTCTGTGAACGAGAGGACGAGAGAGATAGGAACCATGAAGGCCATAGGGGCGAACAGTGTAGACATCATGCTCCTCTTCCTGAGCGAGGCGGCGTACACCGGCATCATAGGCGGCGTAGCCGGGTCAGCCGTAGGCTTCGCCCTGGGAAAGATAGTGGGCAACGTCGTGGGGTTACCCGTGGGTTACAGCCTGCCATTGGGGATAGCTGTCGTGGCGTTCTCACTGGTCACGAGCATACTCTCGGGGGCGGGCCCAGCCTACCGTGCCTCCAGGCTGGACCCCGTGAAGGCCCTGAGAAGCGAGTGAACTCATCTGAGGTACGCGCGTATCAGCCGGATTATCTTCATGGGGCTGCGTTTAACGAGACCTGCGAGGGTTGCCGGGACGTTGGTGCCGTTCGCCAGCGCGAGCACGTCCTCGTTGGTGATCACCTCGGATAGCGTGTTCAGGTCGTCGTCGGAGAACTTGTCCAACATGTTCAAGACCCTACCGCTGTCCCTGATCCTCTTGCCCCAGTATTTGTCGAACTCCGTGCGGTAGGCAGACAGCCGCCTCGCTGAGACGTCGCCCTCCTTCACCGCCTCGGCGGCGACCCTGCCCGCCATCTTGCCGGCTTCGATGGCGCTGTGGATACCCGCACCCGTCATGGGTATGAGCTGCCCCGCGGCGTCGCCCACCAGCATGAGCCCGTCCGCGACGACCCTGTCGAGGGTCCCACTCACGGGACAGATGCCTCCGCCCTTACTCAGTATCTTGGCGTTCCTGAACCGAGGGTCCTGGGCGACGAAGTCCTTGAGGTACTCTATGGGCGGCTTGGTGTGCTTAACACGGACGCCGAGGCCCACGTTGGCCACCTCCCTGCCCTTGGGGAAGACCCATGCGTAGCCCCCTGGCGCATAGTTCTCTCCCATCCAGAACTCGTTGACGCTGGGATCCTCCAAGTCGAGGCCGCCCAGCCGATACTGGGCGCATGTGACGTAGTCTCTGAAGTATCTGTCAAGGCCCGCGGAGCGTCTGATTATGCTCCAGTGGCCGTCGGCGCCGATGACCACCTTCGCCATGAACTCGACCGTCTCTCCCTCATGGACCGCCTTGACACCCACGACTCGGCCTCCGTCCATGATGACGCCGATGGCCCTCGTGTTAGTCATCAGCCTGGCGCCCGCCTTCTCCGCGTTCTCGGCGAGGGCCTTGTCGAAGACCTCCCTATTCAGCGTGTACCCCGTCCAGTCGTCGCTCGTGAGGTCCACAGTGTTCCCGTTGGGCGCCACTATGCGAGCCTTGGTGATCTGCTGCGAGACGTACGGCGGCACGGCCTCGAGCCCTCCGTCAACGATGCCACCGATGCTGAGCCCCTCGGCGCAGTAAACCGGTGTGCCGGCCACGGGGTGCTCCTCTATAAAAATTACGTCGACGCCGTTCTCGGCGGCAGTCCTCGCGGCCATGCTGCCGCCGGGTCCCGCGCCTACGACGAGTACGTCACACTGAATATTATCCATCCTTAGACAGGATGATGCCCACGGGGAAATATATTATCCTATCGCTCGAGGACCTTCTTGGCCGCGATCTCTATGTCCCTGGCCTTCACCGTCTTTCGGCCCGCATGCTTGGCGTAGTCTATGGCCTCCCTGGCCATTTTCACGCCTATCGCTTCTAAGGCCAGTCCAAGGGCGACTGCACTCTCCTCGCTCACCCTGTCCGCGCCCGCTCTCTTAATCAGCTTATGCATGGGCGCCACCTTAATTTCGCTAGGCATCCTGTTCCCTTCTATTTCCTCTTTTCGTTTCGAATAATATTTAATACTTGCGACCCTTTCCGCTAGGAGGGCTAGATTCTTGCTTTTTTCATTTTTTGACTCTATATGATGCATTTTCACTATAAACGCTCTTGAAATCCCGTCAATCTTTCACAGCCCTTAACCGTATGGCAGGTTATGGGTTACATCAGTCTTAAATCGGGTTCAACTGAAACCCCCTCTGAATGGGTTTCATTACAAAAACACTGAAACATAGGGGCAGGTTGACCGTAGCCTCCGCCATACTGGTCTACACGGCGGCGATGTCATGGTACACCGTCTCGAAACACAGCTCCTTCACTACCTACGCCTGGGACCTCGGCATCTTCGACCAGTCCTTCTGGACGACGGTGAATCTGGGAATGGTCTTCGTAAACACCTGTGAGCAGCACCTCGTGGAGTCGGGGAGCTTCTTCGGAGTCCACTTCAGCCCCATACTGTTTCTTCTGGTCCCGTTCTACTATCTCCACCAGTCACCCGTGACCCTGCTGGTGCTGCAGTCGCTCATAATAGGGCTCTCCGCTTACCCGATCTTCCTGATCGCGAGGGAGAGGCTCAGGGAAGACACGGCGGCGACATTAGCCGTCATATACCTGCTGAACCCCGCCATCCACGGCGTCAACTCCTACGATTTCCATGTCCAGAGCATGCTGCCTCTCATCTTCAACTATCTTCTACTATACACGCTGCGCTGGGACACGAAGAGGATGGTCGGGGCGTCCATACTCGCGTTGTCGGTCCAGGAGCAGGTCGTGGTGGTGATGCTCAGCTACGTGGTCTTCCTGGTGGTTCACCGCACCCTTCAGGGGGCGAGGTGGCGTGAGCCAGGCGCCATACGAGGCGAGATCATACCCATCCTGGCCGTGCTCGCGGTCACAGTACTCTGGTGGGCTCTCTCAGCCAGCGTGCTGCATCACTTCAACCCCGACGTCCCCAAGCATCTCATGGCGGGGCAGAACTTCGCGCTCCTGGAGGTGGACTCACCGGCCGAGGTCCCCCTACGCGTCTTAACCGACCCAGCCAAAGCCTTCAGGGCAGTATCCTATGACTGGTTCGACAAGAACGTCTACGCGCTCTCCCTCTTCACACCCAGCCTCTTCCTCGGCTTCCTAAGCCCAGCCACGCTCATACCCACCCTCCCCTGGTTCGCCGTCTCCATCCTGTCTAACTACCCGCCCTACTACAGGCTGGGGTTCCAGTACCCCGCCCTCGTGGTACCGTTCATATACGTCTCCCTTATCAGGGGGATGGAGAGGCTGAACACGTCCCTCAAGGAGGGCAACAGCGTGAGCCTCAAGGCTATCCTCACGGGGCTCATAGTCATTAACGTCGCCAGCAGCGTCGCCCTGAGCCCTCTCAGCCCGTTCACGGACGGCTTCAACCTCAGCCCCGCGTACATAAAGCCCTGCATGAGCCAGAGGAGCCGGCGGCTCGCAGAGATTGTGGCGCTCATACCACCGCAAGCCTCCGTCTTGACCCAGGACAACATCTTTCCCCACGTCAGCAACAGGCTGGACGCGTACGTGATAGTTCCAGACATACATGATGACCCTGAGACACGGTCACGGTCAGACAAAATACTCTGGACCCTAGACGCCGACTACATACTCATCGACGAGAGGACAGATCCCCACGGCACGTACAGGCACGCCATAAGTCTCGTGGAGGAGACAGGGGCCTACACCCTCGAGGCCTCATACGACACCATACAACTCTACGTGAGGAAGACCCATCTAGGCAACTGACGTCGAATGGTTACATCAGGCTTAAACCATCCATAAAATCGAATTATCTGAATGAGTTTTAGGCAGAGGCTACACCAACACAGGCACAAAATCGTGTTAATGACAGCGATCGCAGTCTACGCGATGGTGTTCTCGTACGCGACCATACAGAAGCACAGGGACTTCTATAGCTACGCCTGGGACCTCGGCGTCTTCAACCAGGTGATGTACAGCTCGGTCTATGGCGGCAGGCTCTTCCACTACACGTGCGACTCCTACCTGAACGTCAAGGAGAACTACCTCGCGTTCCACTTCAGCCCAATACTCGTACTCCTTTTCCCAATATACTACCTCTTCCCTTACCCGTCCCTACTGTTAACGCTGAAGAGCACGGCCCTCGCGGCCGCCGCCTACTCCCTGTACCGCATCGGCGTCAAGATAACTGACAATCAAACCGTCGGACTCGCCGCAGCCATACTGTACCTCCTACAGCCGGGGCTGCAAGCCTCCAACTGGTTCGACTTCCAACCCCAAGTGTTTGCTCCCCTGCTGATATTCACGAGCTATTACCTCTTCCTGGAGGGCAGGTGGGCCGGCTACTTGGCCTCCCTATTCATGTCTCTGATCGTGGAGGAGCACCTATTCATGGTCCAAGTGGCCATTCTTGGGGGGCACTACTTGGTAAACAGGGGCGAACTCAAGACCCTGACAGACAAGGACGACCCTAAGACCCGCGCCGTAGCCATCTCCCTTGCATTGATGGCCGTCGTCTTCGCTGCCTCGGTATACACCAAGAGGCTGTACCCCGTGAGGCCAGAGTTTCAGGGCGTGTTCTGGGGCAGCAGCGCCTACGACATCCTAGGTTTCAAGGGATCAGGGTTCACTCTTCCCATCTACATGCTCAGCAACCCGCCGAGGCTCGCCGCGGCCCTACTCTACGATCTGGACCTTAAGCTGCTCTACTTCCTCTTCCTCTACGCGCCCCTCCTCTTCCTGCCCCTCATGAACGCCTCCATCCTCCCTGTCATGGCGCTCTTCTCCCCCTTCTACCTGTCCAACTACCGAGCCTACTACACGCTGGGCGCCCACTACTACATCTACGTGGTCACCGCGATCTTCATACCCCTTCTCTACACGCTCAGAGGGTTCAGCGCGGAGCAGGCCGAGAGGCTCAGCAGGTACTCCCTCGCCGTGTCGATAGTCCTACTGGTTGCATTGTCACCGCTGAGCCCCGCCTCCCAAGACATAAACAGGAACCAACAGATACTCTGGTACCCCAACCTGTCTAGGACCCAGAGCGAGGTGGACAACCTCGCGGCTCTAGTCGAGTGCGTCCCCAGGGACGCGTCGGTGCTCACTATGAACCACGTGTTTCCCCACGTGTCAAGCAGGATGAACGCCTACACGATACCTATCATAGACCTCAACGAGACGCTCAGCCAGGAGATGACAAAGTACATTGACGGCCTCATAGAGAAGACGGAGTACGTGCTGCTGGACCTCCACCAGCTAGACAGGTGGAGTAGATACGTCTTCACAGAGCTACTGGATGGCGGGCAACACACCATCTACGTGAGCCTCGACAACGCCGTCCTCTTCAAGAGAGGGCAGGGAGGCAGCTCCGCCCCACTCCCGGGTACCACGCCACGGGAGTACAAGGCGGTGCAGGACCTCCAGCTTGGGCCTCACGTCAAGACCGTGGACACGTCTGTGGTGGACACAGTGGCCGTGAGCCCCAAGGGCAGCAAGCCCAGACTGTTCGCCTATGGACCGTACACCTTCCTCCCCCCCGGAGCATACAACGTCACATTCCACATTAAGGTGGTTGACCCGGACCCCGGCACCCTAGGAACGATACAGGTGTTACGCAACATGAAGGAGCCCATCACATGCAAGACCATATGGAGCCACGAGCACCAGGACGGCGCCTGGAGCAGACAGACGATCATACTGGTTCTGGATGAGGCGTCCGAGCTCACCGAGTTCCAGGTGCACACCACCGGCAGGGCCGACCTATACCTGCACAAGATAGAGGTGAGCCCCTTAGCGGACACCTACCCCAGCCCTTCGGCCACAAGGTCGATAGCCATCGAGGACCTATCGTCGCCAAGGGCCGCGGCCACCCCCGAGGGATACCTCAGGAGCACGCCCCTCACGGAGCGAACCGTCTGGTACGGCCCCTACCTCCAACTGGAGCCAGGGAGCTACGCGGCGGTGTTTCACGTGAAGCCCTCGCCCACGAGCGAGCAGCCCGACGCCTCCATCGTGACGCTGGACGTGGTAACCGACAGGGGGAGGACGGGGCTCGCTGTACACAACGTGACCGCGGGCAGCCTAGCCGTGGGGGAGTGGACCATGGTGCGGCTGCCCTTCACGCTGGAGGAGCCCGCGAGAGTCGAGTTCAGAGGGATAGACCTCGGCCAAGGGTGGGAGATATGCCTCGCCGAGGTGACCCTGGAGCCGCTGCCCACCGGAGGTGAGCCGTGAGACACGCGCCGGTCAGGGGTAAACGTTTAAAAGCGCGGCATGGATGAGTAACGCGCACAGGTGCACGTATTTGGGTAAGGTACGCACGGAGATGATCAAGCGGATAAGCCTTGAGCTGCTGGAGAAGTACCCTTACAGCTTCCAGCTGGAGTATGAGGCAAACAAGCAGTTCCTCAAAGAGATAGGGCTCGACGTCTCCAAGAAGCTCCGCAACAAGATCGCGGGCTACGTGACCACCATCGTCAAATCCGACATGCTCGCCGAGGCCGAGGAGGCCGCCCAGGAGGCCCTGGAAGAGATCCAGTAGCCCAGCCTCCGACAAGATTTTAACACCGGCGAAACAAAGGTTCATGGATGTCTAGTCAGCCCATCGCCTACACCATAGACCACGAGGGACTCAGACTCGACATAGCCCTCGCCCTCACCGACAGGCTTCGCATCCACGAGGAGACCATACCGGAGCGCATACGCAGCCTGGGAGACCGGATCATACGCGACGGCGTCCAGTCCGCCCCCATAATCGTCGACCGCGATACATACGTCGTGCTGGACGGCATGCACAGGACAGCCATAATGAAGCGGCTCGGCTGCAGGTTCACCTGCGTCTGCCTCGTCGACTACTTCGACCCAAGCATAAAGGTGCAGCGATGGTGCCGCGTCATCCCCAGGCCCTTCGGCGCAAAGACGGCGGAGGAGGCCCTCACCACCCTCGGCTTCACGATGGAGCCCTACGAGCTGGCGAGGAGCCCCGACGAGGAAGGCGGGCTGCTGCTCATCTACAGGGACAAGACGTACCGCATAACATGTAAGTGTGAGGACCTAATCCAGGTCTTCAAGCGGAGCCACGAGCTGGAGAACCTATTGAAGACGCGGGGGTACCGGATCAGCTACTGCACCGAGGCCGAGGCCATGAAGAATGTGAACTCAGGCGACTACGAGGCCGCCCTATTCCTCCCCAAGGTGGAGAAGAGTCAGGTGGTGGAGACCGCGGTACAGGGACAGGTATTCACCCCCAAGGCGACGAGACATCGACTGCCCGCCAGACCAGTGCAGGTGAACGTGCCCCTGGAGCTCCTCAGGGACAAGGAGATCAGCTTGGAGGAGGCCAACGCGCGGCTACGTGAGACGCTCAAAGATAAGAAGCTGGTCCGTTACGAGCCGGGGACCGAGTGGATGGGCCGCACCTACGATGAGGTCCTATACGTGTTTGAGTCCTAGGAACCGCCGCACCTGTTTACCGGTGAACCCGATCTCTATGAGCTTCAAGGCGAGCTCGTCCTCGGAGACACCCTCCGACAGCAGCTTCTCCCTTATGTCCTCGATGCTCTCCCGCGGCTCCCACGGGTAGATGATCCACTTGTCAGCCGACTCGGCGAAAAAGTCCGGCTCGAAGGTGCTCCACGGCTTGTGGTGCAGTGTAGCTATCCTGACCTCCCTTGGACCGAGGCTCTCGACGTACTCCTTCACGACCTTGAGGCTGTTCCCCGAGTCGGCGACGTCGTCGACAACCAGCACGTTGAGGCCCGCGATGTCCGCGTTGAGCGGGTACATCACCTGAGGCTTCTCGTTCCTCTCGTTGACCCCCGCGTAGTATATGACCTGGAGGCTCGCGAGGCTCCTGATGTTGAGCTCATCGCTCAGAATCCTGGCGGGGTCGAAGCCGCCGCGGCTCACAGCCACGATGAGGTCGGGCCTGAAACCGCTCTCAGCTATCTGGTCGGCGAGCTTCTCGGACAGACGCTGGACGTCCATCCAGGTGATGTAGAGGTACCTCTCGTTGGTCAACCGCTCTCCCCCGCGGAGCTTGTTAACTTGATGAAGACTGTTTTAAATAAAGCGCTTCCGGTATGGACGGTGTGAAATACTTGCTTGACGACCCGGCTCGATGGATCGAGAATGTGATCAAGGGCTTCATAGCAGGCCCAGAGAATAGCATGAGGAAGTGGGGCGGCGAGCCCGCGTGGGCGGAGCCCCTCGTCGGCTACAGCAGCGGCGCAGACCCGCTCTACACGTTCTACAAGCGGGACATAGGCGGCTTCTACCTGTCGCCGCTGGAACTCATCAGCCACGCCCACCCAGGCAAGGACTTCAAGGCCGAGGACCTCACAGTGGTTAGCTGGATACTGCCCCAGACAGATGCTACCAAGAGAGACCACAGGAAGGAGATCCATTTTCCCAGCGAACGATGGGCGCGGTCCAGGATTTTCGGCGAGGAGGTTAACGTCAAGCTCAGGGAGCATGTTGTGGAGAGGCTCAGGGAGGAGGGTGTAGAGGCCGTCGCCCCCATGCTGTCTCCGCTGTGGAAGGGAGCTACCTCAGAGAAGTACCTCTACGCCTCCACTTGGTCTGAGAGGCACGCCGCGTACGCCGCCGGTCTGGGAACATTCGGGCTCAGCGACGGCCTCATAACGCCCCGAGGGAAGGCGATGAGGACCGGCAGCGTCGTGGCGAACATCAGGATCGATCCCACGCCCAGGCCATACACAGACCACCACGCCTACTGTCTTTTCTATGCTGACGGCAGCTGCCATAAATGCATGGAACGGTGTCCTATAGGAGCCATAACCGAGAAAGGACACGACAAGAGGGCTTGCCGCCTGTACGTCGACATGACACGGGAGTACGTGCGCCGATACTACGGGTTCGAGGGCTATGGGTGCGGCTTCTGCCAGACAGACGTACCATGCGAGTCAGGCATACCAAAACAACTTTTAACAGAAAAATAGGGGAAAAATTTTACTCGGTGTCTGGGCTCACTGAGCCGTCCTGTTCGACGGAGCCAGTCCACTCGAAGACCGGCTCGGTGTCCACGGTGATATCCACGGAGTAGATGGGCTTCCAGACCACGGGGAAGCTGACTTCCACGGTCCAGCCCTCCGAGGTGTACTGAAGCCTGCTGAAGCCCAGCAGCCCCTCCGGCGTCAGGCTCTCCATCTCCCAGCCCCCGTGCTCCTCGTCAGCCAGCTCGGGATGGTTGGCCTCGACGTACTCCACAGCGATGTCCCGGGCCTGCTCAGGGCCTAGTATCTCCGTCTGAGTTGGCGTCAGGCTCGTGGATAGCTCTGTCACGGTCGAGCTCTGGTCGACTGTGCCGTTCCAGTTGAAGGCGGGCTCCCCGCCGTAATCGATCTCCACCTCGTACACTGGACGCGCCACGACGGCGTAGCCCACGTACACCGTCCAGCCCCCCGCCACATACATCCGCTTGGCGTATCCGACGACTTCTGGATGTCCACCCTCAGCTATCTCGGCCCACTCCGCGGGCGCCGCCACGTCTGAAAGTTCCTCGTAGTGCTCGACGACGTAGGAGACTGCGATGTCCCTCGCCATCTCGGGTGGGAGAAGCTCGGAGACGACCTTCTCTCTCTGGTTCACCTCGTCCCACTGGCCGTCTATGACGGCGCTCAGCACCTGGTCGTCGCTGATGGTTATTCTCATCACGTGACGAGTGATGACTTGGGCAAGCGCCTGTCCAGTCCGGTCTCCGTACCCTGCGTGGCTGCACTCGAAAGCTGCGGTGATGAAGTACTGGACGGGATAGCTCTCAGCCGCCACGACGTCTATGATCTCTATCGAGCCGGGGACGCCGTCGAAGCTGAAGGTCGGCGAAGTCTCAATGAACTCTATCGCCAATTCCTCTGCCTCCGTATGCGTCGTGTCGTCGTGTATCACCGTGGTCTGGCGAAGCTCTTCCCATACATCGTCGACCACAGCCCCTACGATGGAGCCGTCCTTCACGGTGATGGTGATCATGTGGTCGGTGACGACTGTGGCCACCATCTGGCCGGATCTGTCACCGTAGCCCGCGTGGGCGCACGTGAACTCGATGACGACCGTCCAGACGGCGTCGGGAGTCTGAGTCTTGTAAGAGTCTAGTACTCGAATGGAGCCCTCCACGCCGTCCCAGCTGTACGTCGGCGCCTCCGACAGGAACCTGGTCGCCGCCTTCACCGCCGCTTGTTCCGTGAAAACCGGCGTGGTCTGCCAGGCGTATATGGAAAGGGCTGGAAGAGCCCCGATTACTAGGATCGCTATTAACCATGTCTTAGTTGTGTTCATATTGGTTCACATTCTCCTGATGAACGGTGTCGAGTATAATGCTACCGTTTAGAACAAGTGTTTCAACACGTAGAACACTCGGGGAAAACACATAAACCGGTTGCCCCTCCATTCAAACTAAGGGAGAGACAGGATTGACCCGCGCATTATTCGTAGGCAGGTTCCAGCCCTTCCACTACGGGCACCTCCACGCCATAGAGAAGATACTGGAGGAATGCGACGAGCTCGTGCTCGTGGTGGGAAGCGCCCAGATGAGCCATGAACATGACAACCCCTTCACCGCCGGGGAGCGCATCGAGATGATCCGCGCCGCCCTCGACGCAGCGGACATACCCCCTGGGCGGTACATTATCATACCCATATCGGACGCCCCCGCCCACAGGGTCTGGGTGAGCGCCGTAGAGAGCCAGACACCGCGTTTTAATTTCGTCTACAGCAACCAGCCCCTGACCAAGCGGCTGCTCATAGAGGCCGGGTACGAGGTCAGGTATATACCCATGTTCCATCGCGGCAAGTACGAGGCATCAGAGATAAGGCGGAGGATACTGGAGGAGGAGGAGTGGAGCGACCTGGTGCCCCCCGAGGTCTATAGGATAGTTCAGGAGATAGACGGCGAGAACAGGATAAGGGACCTCGCCAAGACGGACTCTGTGAACACGGGGAGGCGATAGGCTTGACGGAGTACCTTAGACTGAGCCGGGAGCTGCAGGAAAGGTTTCCCGGGCTGGCAGCCCAGATCGTCAGGTTCAGCGGCGTCACCGTCGCCAGGGAGAGCCCAGAGCTGGAGAATTACAAGACGGAGGTCGCCAACAGGATAAAGGAGCGGTGGGACATCGAGGAGCTGAGGGAGCACACCGCGTTCCGGGCGTACAGAGACTTCTTCTGGAAGATGGGCGTCGACCCCACCAAGACTAGGCCCGCGGCCGAGGCCCTCATACGGAGGGTGCTCAGGGGCAACCCCATCCCCAAGATAAACACGTGGGTGGACGCCTACAACCTCGTCTCAATGGAGTCGGCGATCCCGGTAGCCAGCTTCGACACCGACCTCCTCGGAGGCCCGCTGCTGATGAGGGAGGCAGAGGAGGGCGAGGAGTTCCTCGGGATAGGAATGAAGAAGCCCGTCGTCCTGAGCGGGGGGGAGGCGGTGATAGAGGACGGGAAACGCCTCGCGGCAATCTACCCGTACAGGGACGCCGACTACAGCAAGGTGACCATGAAGACGAGGAGCGTACTGATGCTCATGTGCGGCGCCCCCGGGATTACCCTGGAGGAGCTGGATGAGAGCGCCGCACTAGCCATGAAGGTCCTCCCCCGTTTCTGCGGGGGAGCCGCCTCACAGTAAGACGCCATGATAACCGTAGACGGCTCCATGATGGAGGGGGGTGGGCAGCTGCTCCGTATGGCAACCGCCTACAGCGCAATCCTCGGGGAGCCATTCACGATCCACGGCGTGAGGGCGGGGCGGAG
>CAZTZC010000058.1:0-13112 GCA_964618045.1 uncultured Candidatus Bathyarchaeia archaeon
TCCAATGAGACACTGTCATCAAGGAGCAATATAATTAAAACGATTAATCAGGTAAAGATCGTTCATCTCTTTTTGGTCATTATGGTGAATTGTGAAGAAAATATGCGATTAAAAGGGAGTTGACGATATCACAATTAGAATTAGGGTTCGAACCCCACCCCCGTATATTGGACGAGAATTTATATTTTCAGCAACGTGTTACATGGAACAAGATTTTTGTTGTTAGAAGTGGCGGAAGCAGCGTTCATCGGTGAACGCCATGGCGATGCCGTGTTCGTCGCAGGCTTCTATCACTTCCTTGTCCTTGACGCTGCCTCCCGGCTGGACGCAGGCGGTGACCCCGTGCTCCGCCAGCAGCTCCACGCTGTCACTGAACGGGAAGAAGCCGTCAGACGCCAGCACCGACCCCGGCAAAGCGTCGCCGTGCCCCCTCATCACGGCCTTCTCCAGCGCCAGCTTCACGGCCGTGACCCTGTCCTGCTGTCCTGTGCCTACGCCGATGGTCGCGTTGTTCCTGCTTAGGACGACGCCGTTGCTCCTGACGTTCATGCAGACGTACCAGCTGAACAGCAGGTCCTTCGCCTCCTGTGGCGACGCCATACGCTCCGTCACAAACCTCAGGTCCCCGGGTCCCCGGACCTTGGTGAGCATCGGCGCCTGTAGCACCACGCTGCCGTCCATCTGGACGCTGATGTCCAGAGGCTCAGGGGGGTCCCCCACGTACTTGCTGATGGCGTCTAAGCCGCCCGCCGTCATGATTCGGATGTCCTTCTTCTGTTCGAAGTGCTCCATGCAGCCCGGCTCGTAGCCCGGCGCCACCACGCCCTCCACGTAGCTGTTCATGATCTCCTCGGCGGTGCCCGCGTCCACCACAGTGTTGAACCCGACGACGCTGCCGTAAGCCGCCAACGCGTCGCAGTCCCTCGCCTTCGCATAGGTCTCACGCAGAGGCTCCCCGGGGCTGTTCCTCGCCGCCACGCCGCTGGGGTTCACGTGCTTCATCACCGCGCAGGCGGGCTCCTCGAAGTAGCTGACGATGCGGAGGCTGTTGTTCACGTCCTCCACGTTAGTCATGCTCAGGCCCCTCTTACCCGTCTTCAGCAGCTCCACGTCTCCGACGGTGAGGGGCATCCCCTGCGGCGCGTAGAACGCCGCCGGCTGGTGAGGGTTCTCGCCGTAGCGCAGGCTCATCCGCTTCCTGTACACCGTCTCGCGGTCGCCTATTATGATCCTCATCTCCTCGGGGAAAGACTCCTCGAGGGCGGTCCTGTACTTCCTCCTCATGGACTCTGGTTTGCTCATAGGTTCTCCTCCAGGTAGGTCACGATGGCGGAGTCGTAGCCCGCCGTCCGCTTGAACGCAGCTTTGGCGTACCTCCGCCTCAGCTCGGTGGTGAGCTCTCCCCTGTTCCTCTTCAGGGTCTCCACGACCTCGGGGTACTGGGCTGGGTCGGTCACTATGCATACCTTGTCGTATAGCAGCGCCGCCTTGGCGGCCGACCGGGTCATGGCGGGGCCGCCTATGTCGATGTTTTCAGCGGCCTCGACGAGGTCGGCTCCCCCGGCGACCACCTTCTCGAAGGGGTAGAGGTTGCAGACCACCAGGTCGATGGGCTTGACGCCGTTCTCCTCCATCCACCTCCTGTGGTCGGGGCGGTCCCTGTCGAGGAGGAGGCCGCCGTGGACCTTGGGGTGCAGGGTCTTGACCAGGCCGCCGGGGCTCTCGGGGTGCCCCGTGTATTCGCTCACCTCCACCAGCCTTTCGCACCCTATCTCCCTGATCCTTCTGGCGGTGCCCCCGCTGGAGATTATCTCGACGCCGTACCCGGCTAACGTCTCCACCAGCTCCTCCAGGCCGCTCTTGTCGTAGACGCTTATCAACGCCCTCTCTATCATCGGCTCACCTTATGGGTTAACGCAGAGGCGCTGACGCTATAGCGTTTGCCTTACGCGAGGCTGCAAAATTGCATGAAGAAATAAACTAGCGAGTGTACACCGTGTAGACGGGGCTGCACCACGCCATGGAGCCGTCGCACTGGGTCACCTTCACCCAGTAGGGGTTCACGCCCTCCTCGATGCACTCGTCGACGATGGTGAACTCTAGGTCCCTCGGCAGCGGCCTGTCGGTGATCGCCTGCACCTTCACCCGTCTGTTGACTGGTCCGACTTCGATCACCATGGGCTCGTACCCGATGTCGACCGGCCGGAAGGTGAAGCCGACGGGCTTGCTGTAAAACGTGGCCGTCGTGTCAGGAGGGGCATCCAGCTTCATTATGACTCCGTCCGGGTCTCCGCCGGTGGTGCTGGTCCACTCCAGCTGCCGGTCGGTCACCTGCCGCACTCCCTGATCCAGGTAGTCGAAGGCGTACCCGCTGTAAGACAGTATCCTGCCCTTGTCGATGCTGATGCCGCCGTCCCAGTTCACCCGTTTGGGTCTGCTTTTCACGCGGGCGCCCATCCACTCGACCTTTATCAGCCTGTTCTCGCCTTCGGGGGCGGCGAAGGGGTGCCTATAGATGGTCTCCGTCCCCCTCATGACCTCCACGGCGTGCAGCGGCTTCGTCCCATTCACCTTGACGCTGATGGTTGGGGCTCTCTCCGCCTCGTACTCCTCCCCCATCATGTGCTCGTCCACCTTGAAGTCGACTATAATCCTCTCACCTGTGGTTCCGTACGTCCGCCTCGACCAGAAGGCCTCCCAGAGCGCCTCCTTGGAGAGGCTCTCAGCGTAGACCCCCGTGTACCCTCCCTTCGTGGTGAAGTTCTCTGAGGTGAGCGTCAGGCCGGGTCTGCAGGTGTGGTCGTCGCTCGTGGCGATGAACCCCACCTTAAGTCCACGGGTCAGGGCTTCCTCGAGGAACCACTCGAAGGTCCCGTGGTGGCTGTGGACCTCGATGAGCGGCACCCTCTCGGGGTCCCAGTAGTCTAGGTTGGCGTGGCGGCCCCCTATGTGGGCCACTGCCATGACGTCCCTCCTGCCCCTGAACTCCTCCCACAGCCTGCTTATCGGGTACCTGTCGGTGTCCTCGTCGCTCCTGTCGTCGATGAGCCAGTGGTCGCTGCGGTGGAGGGGCCCGTCGTCGCCTAGGAAGTAGATGTTGTGGTCGCCGCCTGCGGGGGTGAGGCCGCTCCACTCGTATCCCAGGAACAGCAGGAACCTGCCCGGCTCGCTATACCTCTTGGTCTTCTCCTTCACCTCCATCCAGAGCTCCTTGGTGATCTGGAAGTCGTTGCCCTGCCAGCCGCCAAAGTCCATGTTAGCCACTTCGCGTACGAACCGGAAGTACTCGTCCACCGTCCCAGTGCCCACCGTCTGCTTGGTCTGGCCGTGCATGTCTCCCCAGTATAGCTTGTACTTGGGCTCCTGCTTCAGGACCTTGATGGGGTTGGACTCCGCCATGTGGCCGAGGCTGTCCACTATCTTCAGGGTCCGCAGCCCCTCGCCTCCGAGGGCCACGCTGAACCTGTACGCCCCCCTGTCCTCCTCGTTGAACGAGTAAGGCTCCACGTCAAGCCCCTCGAAGCTCACGGTTCCCCTGTAACCGTCGCTCCTGTTGCCGTAGCTGTCGAGGGCCCTGACCACCACTTCGAAGGGCGTATCCGAGCCCGCCCCCGAGGGAGCCGCCGCCTCCAACGTCTCCGCGGGGCCGCCGATGATGCATACGTGAGGCGACTCCTCGATCTCCTCGAACCTCCCGGTGCCGAAGGGGTCGACAAGCACCTTGAACATGTGCTCCTGCTCCCTGAAGGTCTGGGCCCGTAGCCCGGGGCCGCCGCGGCTCCTGTCCCCGTAGACGATGGTGACGGTGTCTCCCTCGTAGAGGCTTCCATCCCGTACGTCCACCTGAAGGGCAGCCCTGAAGGGGCGGATGTTGCCTCGACTGCTGAAGAAGCACTCAAGCCTCACATCCCTCTCCGTCGTCGCTGTGGTGTACCCGGACTTCCCGGGGTCGCTGAGCTGCGGTTCCTCCTCGTCGCTCACGCTTCTGCGAGCCACCCTTATGCTGCCGCCGTCGTCTACCCCGTACCTGCCTACGTGGTAGACGAGGGTCCACGTCACCATGCTTCCGGCGTGTACATCCGAGTCGGGTTCAATCGTCGCCCATCCAAGCCATGACCTGTCCAATACCGATACCTGGGTAGATACTCGGCGGCTGCGGATGTAAAACTAACTAAGAAAGGGTGGTTAGAGGCCTCTGCCGGGTCCGGGGCGCATTATGTCGTGGGGCGCCGCCTCCTGGGCTCCCCGCTCCGTTATGAGGGCGAGCTTGGCCTTCTCCCACATCTCCGGGATGGTCTTCGCGCCCACGTAACCCATGGCCGCCTTGAGGCCGCCCGTGAACTCGCCCAGGATGTCCTTGACGGGGCCCCGGTACGGCACCCAGCCCTCTACGCCCTCGCTTATGGACTTCGATGGCTGGCTGTACCTGTCCTGTGCGTACCGTTTCTTGCGGGCCCTCTCGCTGCCCATGCCGTAGTACTCCTTGTAGTAGCGTCCCTCCATGGCCACGAGCCTGCCCGGGCTCTCCCTGCAGCCCGCGAAGACGTTCCCCATCATGGCGCACGAGGCGCCGACTGCCATGGCGACAGCTATGTCGCCTGGGTTCCTCATGCCGCCGTCCGCGATTATGGGGATGTCTGCGCCATACTTCTTGACTGCGTCGGCGACCCTGCTGGTCGCGTAGAGGGTGGGGGCGCCGGCGCGTGTGACGACGCTGGTGCTGCAGATGCTTCCGCTGCCTATGCCCACCCTGAGCCCGGCGACGCCGTCCAGCTTCGTGATCACGTCCTCGGCCGCCTCGTAGGTGCCTATGTTGCCGACGACGACGTCCGCCTCCACCTCCCTGAGTATCTCCTTGGCTCCATCGAAGCAGTTACTGTTGTGGAAGTGAGACACGTCCAGCACCAGTATGTCCACGTACCTGTCCAGCGCCTTCGCCCGGGGCAGGTCGAAGGGGCTGATGGCCGCGGCGCAGATCAGGCGGCCCTCCTCGTCCCGCACGGCGTCCTGGTAAGTCCCCTTGAGGGTGATGTCCTTCATCGTGATGAGTCCCTTCACCCTCCTGCCTTCGTCGATGATGGGGAGCTTCTCGATCCTGTGCTCGTGAAGGATCTTCATGGCCTCCTCTAGGCTCGTCTCCTCCGTGCCAGTCACTACGCTCTCCGTCATCACGTCCTTGACCTTGAGGTTGCTCTCCGCCAGGCGGACATCCCTCCACGTGACTATGCCCACCAGCCTGTCCCCGTTCTCCACGACGGGGAACCCCTTGATGTTGTGCTCCTCCATGAGCCTCAGAAGCTCATCCACCGTGGTGTCCGGGTTGACGGTGATGACGTCTCTGATGATGAGTGCCTCGGCGCGTTTGACGCTGCGCGCCATGGCGACCTCCTCCTTGGCGCTGCAGTTCCTGTGCAGGACGCCTATGGCTCCCTCCCTGGCGAGGGCTATGGCCATCTCGGACTCGGTGACGGTATCCATCGGTGAAGCCACCAGGGGTATGTTGAGCGTTATGTTCCGGCTGACCCTTGTCTTCACGTCGGCCTGAGTAGGCTCGACGGTGGTCCATCCCGGGAGAAGAAGAACATCGTTGAAGGTGAGGGCTTTTTCCGCGTTTTCAAACTTTGAACGGAAACCCATTCCTTACACCATTTTAGACACCCTTCTTCTTTACGCGCTTAATATATCTTTGGGTTAACGGGGGTTGAAAATTATACTAAAGATGCAACGGGTTCTTCACTGATGTTTTATGCGACCGCCGGGGTTCAGTACAGTAGGAGGAAACACCCTGACCCTAGTCAAGACCATGTGCGCCCGGGACTGCCCGGACGCATGCTTCCTCGACGCCGAGGTCAAGGACGGCGTGGTAGTCTCCGTGAGGGCGAGCGGCGAGAACCCCGTCACGGCCGGGATAACGTGCCCCAGAGCCCTCGGCGACCCCCAGAGGGTGTACAGCATGGACAGGGTGCTGAACCCCTACATCAGGAAGACCAGGGAGGAGCAGAGGTTCAACCTAGCCACGTGGGACGCCGCGTTGGGACTCGTAGCCGAAAGGCTCAGGGAGACGCTTGATAGGCACGGCCCCGAGTCTGTGCTGCTCCTCGACTACTACGGCAACACCGGCCTCCTCTCAAGCCTCTTCAGCAGACGGCTGTGGACCGCGTTAGGCGCCACACGCACCGACGGGGCCGTATGCTCAGCGTCGGGCCACGCCGCCCTCAGGCTCCACTACGGCCTCAGCTACGGCGTGGAGCCGGAGGCCCTCCTAGATAGGAAGATCATAGTCTTCTGGGGGTTCAACGCCAAGCACAGCTCACCCCACATGTGGGCCATGGCGCTCAGGGCCAAGAGGGAGAACGACGCCGCAATAGTCGTCGTAGACCCCCGTCGATCCGAGTCCACCTCCATGGCAGACCTCTGGCTGTACCCGAGGCCGGGGACCGACGTCGCCCTCTGCTATGGACTGGCGCGGCACCTCATCACAAACGGCCACGTAGACAAGGATTTCATCGATGAACACTGCGCCGGCTACGAGATGTACGTGGAGGAGGCTCTCAGGTGGAATCCGAAGCGAGTCGAGGCGGTCACCGGGGTGTCGCAGGAGGGCGTCGAGGCACTAGGCGACGCCCTCGTCAAGTACGGCGACCCCGTCTTCATGATGGGGATCGGCCTCAACAAGAGCCTCTCTGGCGCCGAGTCCGTCAGGGCGGTCTCCCTCATCCCCGCTCTGCTTGGGGAGCACCGCGGCTTCTACTACACGAACAGCAAGGGCAGGTACCTCGCCGGGGACATGGAGGGCACCACGCTTACCGCCTCAGCCCCACGGATAGTAAGCCAGATCTCCATCGGGGAGAGGCTTGCAGCCGGCGAGTTCAGGTTCGTCTACGTCCAGAGCATGAACCCTGCCCTCACCCTCCCGGACTCAAGCAGCATCAGGACGGGGCTGCAGCGTGACGACGTCTTCCTCGTGGTTCACGACACTCACCTCACGGAGACGTGCCGCCTGGCGGATGTCGTCCTCCCCGCACCAACCTACTTGGAGAAGGATGACGTCGTCCTAAGCGACTCTCACCCATACGTCAGGATGGCGCGTAAAGCCGTCGAGCCTTGGGGGAAGAGCCGGGACGAGGTGTGGGTCATGAGGGAGCTTGCTCGTCGCGTCGGTGTAGAGGATGGGTGGGTTTACGACGACCCTTGGGCAGAGGCTGGACGCGCTCTGGCGAACGCGTTCATCGACGGAGGCTTCGAAGACCTGATGAGTGGGTCCCCACTGAGGCTCCGCATGAGGCCCATGGACGAGTACCAGACGCCCTCCGGCAGGGTAGAGTTCTACTCCTCGGCGACGGAGGAGGGTGTGTCGCCGCTGCCCAGACAGGTCGAGCTCATACTCGGCTCAGACGAGTTCATGTTAATGAGCAGCAGCCTCCCCAAGTACACCCACACACAGTTCAGGGACGTTTACGGCGAGATACCGGCGCAAGTCTGGATAAACCCCGCGGACGCGGAGAGACATGGCGTTCAGGAAGGGGCCGAGGTGACGCTGTTCAACGACCTTGGGAGGATCAGGCTTACGGCGGTAGTCACTGATCGGGTGCCCCGAGGAGTGCTCTGGGCGCCGAGGGAGCTGATCGACGGGGAGGGGAACGCGCAGAACTCCCTGACCCCCGGGGTAGCGCAGGTCATCGGAGGCGGCCCCGTCTTCAACTCTACAAGAGTGAAGATTCTCTAGGGCAAGTTTTTACACGCATGCCCCCCGAGTATGTATCCACAGGTGAACCCGTTGAAGATACTCGAAGACATACGTGTACTCGACCTAACCCAGTTCTGGTTTGGGCCCTTCTGCACCATGATGCTCGCGGACATGGGCGCCGAGGTCATACGAGTAGAGCCTCCCTGGGGGAGCCCGGACAGGGTCGCCGACGCCTACATGGTGGGCCGCAGCAGCTACACCTTCCACCAGCTGAACCTCAACAAGAAGGGTCTCACCCTCAACCTCAAGACCCCTGAGGGGATGCGGGTCTTCAAGGAGCTGGTGCCGCTGTCGGACGTGGTGGTCCAGAACTTCAGGCCCGGAACCATGGAGAGGCTGGGGCTTGGATACGACGTCCTCAGGGAGCTGAACCCGGGCATCATCTACGCGGCCCTCAGCGGGTTCGGCCAGACGGGTCCCTACCGTGAGCGCCCGTGCTTCGCCCCCATAGCCGAGGCCATGAGCGGCCACACCAGGCTCACTGGAGACGAGGTCGACCCAGACGGTCTACCGATCGAGATGGCTCAGGCGTACGGCGACCTGGGCCCCGCGCTCTTCGCGGCCATGAGCGTAGTGGCGGCGATAAGGCACAGGGACCGCACCGGCGTAGGGCAGATGATCGACGTGGCCCAGCTGGACTGCATGGCCGCCCTGAACATGGCGATCACAGGGTACAACCTCTCGGGGATGCTCCTGTGGCAGCTAAAGGAGCGGTACCCCCTCGGAAGAGGCTTCGGCGGCCTGCTGCGGGCGGGTGACGGCGGCTGGGTGAGGCTGGCAAGCTTCAGCCCCCGGCTCATCGACAGCCTCAAGGAGCACATGGGCGTAGAGGAGGTAACCATGGAAGCGATCCGGGAGAGAGTCGCCCAGATGACCCGCGACGAGGCGGTGCAGTACTTCGTGGACGCCGAGGTGCCCGTGGCTCCGGTCTACAACGTCGACGACGTAGCCAGGGACCCCCACCTCCATTCGAGAGACATGTTCGTCGAGGTGGACCACAGAGCCGCCGGCAAGGTGAAGGTCGTGAACTTCCCCGTCAAGTTCAGCGAGACGCCGTGCACGGTCAGGGAAGCGGCGCCGGTCCTCGGTCAACACGACGAGGACTTGCTGAGAAACATCCTTGGATACGATGAGTCGAAGATCGACGAGCTCAAAAAAGCCAACGCCATACTGGAGTGAAGAAGATGAGATTCATAGCAGAGATCTTCGACAGGTACCCGGGAGCCCACATAGGGGTCTTGACAGCCAGAGACATAGAGGTCGTGCACAGCGACCCTGGTCTGGAGAAGATGAAGATCGCGGCGCTCTCGGTCGCAGAGGAGAAGCTCGGCGGCGAGCCCGCGACACGGCACCCATTCATCGCGTCGTGGAGGGAGATGTACCGCAGCTTCGGCACCAAGCCCGGGGACTACAGGCCGTCCGCCGAGGCCCTCGTCAGGAGGGCATTGAAGACGGGTGGCCTCCCAACCATCAACACCGCCGTTGACGCCTACAACGTCGTCTCAATGCGGCACCTGATCCCCATGGGCGGGTTCGACCTCGACCGCGTCGACGGCGACATAAGGCTGCGGTTCTCCGCCGGCGGCGAGGAGTTCACGCCCCTGGGCTCTGACAAGACGGAGCTGACCTACGTGGGAGAGGTCGTGTACGCCGACGACGAGAGGATACTCACGCGGCGGTGGAACTACAGAGACTGCGACGAGACCAAGATAACCATTGGGACCCGTAACGCGGTGCTCTTCGCCGACGGCCCCGAGGGTGTCCCGCGCTCGGCCGTCGAGGAGGCTCTACTCGACCTCGAAGGGCTTCTCCGCGATGTCTGCGGTGGAGACATCCGCGCCGGCGTCGCTTGGGCAGATGAAAACGATGTAGCTCTCCTAACCTAGCGCAGGGAAGATGGGCTAAGCCTCCACGTTGTACTTGTCGTAGAGCTTCCTCAGCAGCTTGTTGAGTTCCCTGGCCCGCTCCTCGGACTCCGAGGGCTTGAGCTCCTCACACTCGTAGCCCACCACCTCCCTCATGTACTTCACGTTCTCCTCGCAGTACACCACGGTGCCGTCGTCCTTGATCTTCTCGATGCCATCGATCCTGCCGCCCTCCTCGTTTATGCGTACGGCCTCCTCGAGGCTGATGCCAGGCAGGACTACCTCGGCGCCCTTCTCGGAGAGCCTGCACGGGTAGGCCCCCGGCAGCCCGGCGGCGCCGGCGACACAGGTGTGGACCTCGCCGGTGTCGTAGTAGACCGATAGCACGTGCTTCAGGAAGCTCGAGGCGGTCCTCATCTGATCCACGAGGGCGCTCTTGAACTGGCCCGGCGCCCCATACCCGGCGTCGACGTACAGCTTAGTTATCTTCTTGTTTGGGAACCTGTCGGTGACGTCCTCGCCGTCTACCAGTATCTTGACCCAGTAGGGGCCACTCATCCGGGCCGTGTAGTATGCGCCGTGGTGCCCGACGCCGTATATCTGGACACTCCTGTACGGCACCCCGACCTCGTGGGCCACTATCCGCTTGACTCGGCTGAGCCCCAGGTCCATGTTGCCGCCGCCGCAGACGGGCTCCAGCCCCAGCTTGCTGAGCACCACGTTGGTGGCGTCGGGGAAGGCACCGTTGACCACCTTGATGTCCACGCCGCTCTTCTTGACGGCCAGCATGAGCTTGTGAGCGAGCGTCAGATGGTTGGGGAGCCAAGGCCCGATGGGGCCTATCTTCTTGTACTCGTCGGGGGGCAGCAGCCGCGTGATCCACCACGAGCCTAGGCTGGCGAGGTTGCAGATAACCTTGGGGCGGAGCTCCTTCAGCAGCTCAGCCGTCTCGTCTATCTCGAAGAGGTTGATCTTCTGGAAGCTGAGATCAGGATAGAACCCGAAGTTGTGAGCTACGTGGAGGCTCTCCTCCACCTCGAACCTTCCCTTCTCCTCGTCTACGTCGGCTCCTATCACCTTGACGGGTTTCCCCATGCCTGCTATCTGGTACATCATGTCGTGGCCGACGCTGCCGGCCGACCCGATGATCATTATAGAGTCCATTATGACACGAATTGAAACACGCGTACATTGTATAAAAGTCTGAACAACAATCATTCATTTATAACTACTAAATATTATGTCTATGGGGCTAATGAGACGGACATTATTTTTCATAGCATTGCTGTCACTATCCATTTCGACGATCCCCCTCAGCTGGGCCCAGGAAGAGTATACCCCGGTATCGTTGACTTTCACCCTCTACTCCGACGGCACCGCTAGGACCGAGTATCTGGTGGAGTCTGACGCGTTTCAGGCTCGTGTCGATGTCGAGCTCTTCGGGCCGCCGTACTACAACCTCGTGATAAGGGACGATGAGGGCAACCCCCTGGTTCATAGTACGGATGAGGCGAACGTCACGGTGGACAGTCTGGGCGCGCTTGAGCTGACCTTCACATACGTTACGATGAGCCTGACCACCAAGGAGGGCATAGTCTGGACGTTCAACGTGTCAACACCCGTCTCTACACGGATCATGCTCCCTGAGGGTGCCGCGATATTTGACATGAGCGACGTACCGACCGACATAGGCGTGGACAGGGGCAGGCAGTACATCGTGCTTGAGCCCGGCGACCTCTCTGTCTACTACATGATAGGGCTCCCAGATATGGAGAGTGACGCTCAGGAGGCTCTAACCGAGGCGGAGTCCCACATCGGTGACCTGGAGTCGATGGGCTACGTGCTCACAGAGGCCCGCTCCATCCTAAGCCAGGCTCAGGACCTATACAACTCGGACCAGTACGTGGAGTCGAAGAACAGGGCCGAGCTGGCGGTAGCAACGGCCGACGAAACCTTGGAAGGCGCCGTCAACGCCTACGACGACATAGGGAGGGCGTCCGAGGCGGTGAGCCAGGCAAGTACCGACGGAAGAACCGACGGGCTGGATGAAGCCCAGTCGAGCCTCGAGGCTGCGTCCACCCATTACAGCGAGGGAAGCTACGTAGAGGCGAGGACATACGCCTTGCAGGCTTACCAGCAGGCGGTCACGGCGATCGCCCCTAAAAGTAACTCATTGTTATACGCAGGTTTACTCCTTTTAGCCGGTTTGGGCGGCGGAGGATACTACTACTATACGCAGAGAATCAAGGTCGAGGGCCCCCCACCTGACTTCCCAGTTGACTCATCCCAGCCGAGGGAGGTCGACCTAGACCTGATCTTCTGGCAAAACCAGGACCTACGACTGGAGGATAAGGAGGTCATAAGGTTCATGGCGGAGTCCAACGGCGAGGCCTTCGCCTCCGAGATAAGGGACAGGTTTGAGATCCCGCGCTCCAGCGCCTGGAGGCTTATAAGGCGGCTCGTGAACAACGGCATCGTCGAGGAGAGAAAGATAGGAAACCAGAGCCTTGTGCGGATCAAAGATGAGTATCTCAAGTAAATATTGGGTCAAATGTTCCAAAATGTTCCAACGTGTTCTTATAATAAAACCCATGGGCATATACCTCCGTGAAAAGATGAAGACTAAGTTACTTGCTCTTGCACTGTTGCTTATGCTCTTGTCGGCTCCGTTAGCTCAGGTGGTCTACGCCGAGGACACTACCGGTGGCGATGATGCAGGAGACGGTACTGATGGAGACGGCAACATCGATCCCCTTGTCTACCAGCAGATAAAAGAGGACACTCTAGCAAGGTGGTGGAATCTCTACTATCTCTACACTGGCCAGCAAGGTGGTGATGGCGACGGCGACGGTGACGGAACAAGTGAATACGGCGGCCCAGAAATCCCAGAAGATCTAGACTCTGAACTAAGAAACCAGCTCATGAACGCATGGATGGAGATGACACAGGCCGCTGAGATGGAGGGAGAAAACCTGCAGACGGCTGCACAGCAGCACCTGCGGGTCATGAGGACGCTTAGGAACACTTGGAGAAAGTACCAGAAGGACAACCCTGACATTGGGGATGACACGACCGAGCCCCCGGACGGGACCGGGGATGGCGGAGACGACGAGCTCCCCCCGGAGCCCACCGAAGAGGAGTTAACCGAGATACAGGAACAGCTGGTCAAGAGGTTCCAGGATATTTTAAATGAATCTGTAAAAGAGATGTTCCTGTTCTACAACGACGTCGAGGACGACTTGGACCCTGACGACGCCATGAAGGCCTACAACGCGCTGTACCATACCGAGCAGAAGCTCCTACGAATACAGGAGAGGATCAACGCGGGCGACATCGATGGCGCCATCGACGACTTGGAGGGGGCAGGCAACGGCCTCAATGAAGGATTCGACGACATGGACGACCCCCAGTCTGCACAGCTCTTCAGGACGGCGGCCAAGCTTCAGGCAAAGATACAGAAGATGATCGAGAAGAAGGAGTGGAAAGCCGCCCACGGGCAA
>CAZTZC010000059.1:0-13085 GCA_964618045.1 uncultured Candidatus Bathyarchaeia archaeon
AAGACCCTACGACTCTGCAAAGAACTGGGCGTGGAGGTGGAGGCCAGAACAACCGTCGCCCCCACGGTCTCCGATGAACCGAACTTCATCAGAAGGATAGCGGAGGGCATCAAGGGCTTCGCCGATGTCTACTATCTTCAACAATTCGATAATCAAGGGGAGGTCCTTTCTCCTGAGTTGAAGATGATGGAGTCACCGACGAGGGAACATCTAATAGAGTTGGCGAGACAGGCCATAGACGCTGGCTTAGAGAAGGTTTACATAAAAACCCGTTTCGGGGGGCTAGAGAGGATAACCTAGATGGCTAAACGTAGACTGCTGCTCATAACGGGTATGGCTGGCTCGGGGAAGACGACGCTCGCCAACCTCCTCAGGGATAGAGGGTACTCCGTTTTCACTATGGGTGACGTGATCAGAAACGAGGTTCGGATGAGGAACCTCTCCCCTACCCCGGAGAACCTAGGCGCGATGGCGGAGGAGATACGAAGATCGGGGGGAGACGCAGCCGTCGCTAGGAGGTGTGTGCCCCTCATAATCGGCGAGCTTAACAACAAGGTAGCCCTGGACGGCGTCCGGAGCCTCGACGAGGTGTACACGTTCGAGGAGGCCTTCGATGTCTACGTCGTGGCAGTCCACGCCTCCCCCGAGACCAGGTACAACCGCCTCAAAAACCGGGGGAGGAGCGACGACCCCACAAACAGACAGGTTTTCAGGGAGAGGGACCACCGTGAGCTGAGCTTTGGGATGGGCGACGCGATAGCCATGTCCAACTACATAATCACGAACGAGAACGGTGTAGACAATCTTGAACGCAGTTTGGAGACCATGCTGGGGAAGCTGAGGTCCATTGACGGTGACATGGATTAGGGCCAGGCTTCAGCCCACAGAGGACCCCGGAAAGGTGACGCAGGCCATCAGAAACTTGTTCGGCGAGATCGAACTTGAAACGAAACAGGATTTCGTCTCAGCGAGGCTTGAGGGGTTTGAGGCACTCAACGGGCTGAGAGGCAAGATCGCACAGGACCGTATAAGAGACACCATCAAGACGGTTTTCACGAGATGGGCTGAAGAAAATCTTTTAAGCTTCGGCCTCAACCGGCAGGCGGCCTACGCCGGACACTTCTCGCTTAACCTGAAGGGGGAGGATCCCATGGGCCCAATACAAGTCAGAGTAGAGGGCGACGTGCAGAGGCTGATTACGTTCCTATGTGAAAAAGCGACGCCTAGATAGATGTTTTCGCTTGGTATTTACCGTTTGCACGATTGTATTTTTCGTCAGTAATAAAGGTAGAAAACAATATATGATCGCATTTGAACCCATATAAGATTCCCAGAATGCCAAATAATTACATAAAAATTGACGATATGTGTTCAAACGTTATGGCTTCTGGGTTAGAGAAGGTTCAAGCTTAGGCAGGAGATGACATGGCTAGGATATTATTGATTGGGTTGGCTGGTGATAGCGGCTGCCAGGTGGCTGCATTGGGTCTTCACGAGGCGTTGGTTGACATTCTGGTTGCTAACGAGCCTATCTATGCTCCTACCCTCCTCGACGTCAAGGAGATACCAGATGACATCGATGTAGCGATCGTTGAGGGCGGGATAAGGAATACTCACGAAGAGGAGATAATCAAGGATATCCGAGAAAAGTCAAAGATCGTTATCGCTTTGGGGGCATGCGCCGCCTTCGGCGGCATTCCAGGTTTGGCTAATCTTAGGGACGGGAAAGAGTTGATGAACGAGATCTACAACAACCACCGCGGCACAGATAAAGGAACCATACCGACGCACCTTGAGTCGCTCCCGGAGCAGCACCCCATCAAGCACTTCGTCAAGGTAGACTACATCATACCTGGCTGCCCACCCGAGGTTACAGACATAGCCTACACACTGACGTCCCTGCTGAGCGGACAGGAGCCTGAGTACAACAGCACCCAGGTCTGCGACGACTGCCCGAGGGAGAGGCTCGGCGAGTACGAAACATCCCTCAAACGTATCCACGAGGAGATACCGGACCCAGACAGGTGCCTCCTGGAGCAGGGGTACTTCTGCATGGGCCCAGCCACCATGGGCGGATGCGGGGCGCCATGCCCCCAGTCAGGCAACACCTGCGAGGGCTGCCGTGGGTCATGCCTCGACGTTGACGACCAGGGGATGGCGATGATCGACGCCATGACGGGGCTGCTCACCCAGCTGAAGGACGAGTTCGACCCCAACCTGTACAGCGCCATGCTTTACAGGTTTACATATGCGGAGTCCGTTGTCTCAGAGCTGGCGAGGAGGAAGAGGTAGAGTGACTGACATAGTTGAAATCGACCCCCTCACCAGGATCGAGGGGATGGGGAAGATCAAGGTAGAGATAAAGGACAACCAGCTGCATGACCTCAAGTTCCAGATAACCGTAGCGCCGAGGTTCTTCGAGTACCTCCTCACAGGGAAGAGGGTGGAGGAGGCGCCTAGGCTCACGCAGCGCATCTGTGGCATCTGCTATGTGAGCCACCACCTAGCGGCGGTGAAGGCTATCGAGGATGCATGGGGAGTGACTCCGCCGGAGACGGCCGTCAAGCTGAGGAGGCTTATGAACGCTGGTGGCTTCGTCACCAGCCACAGCCTGCACAGCGCGTTCTTGGCTGTCCCGGACCTCGCGGGGCTGCCGGCCGAGAGCAGGAACTTCATCGCCCTCATGGACAAGTACCCTGAGCTGGGGAAGGCGGCTCTCAAGATACACGCCTACGGCAACAAGGTGGTCGAGGCCACAGGCGGCAGGATAGTGCAGGTAGTCACAAGTGTCCCCGGTGGGCAGACGCTCCGGCTCAAGGAGCAGCGCCGCGACGAGCTAGTAGAGGAAGGCAGGGAGGTGCTGGAGCTAATGAAGGTGTACGCCGACTTCGTCTTCGACATCTATGAGAAGGATACCCTCACCTGCAGCCAGTTCCCAGACGTGGAAACCAACTTCATGGCCCTCGTCCAGGGACCCCAGTGCGACTACGACGTGTACGACGGCGACGGAAGGATAATCGGTCCATCAGGCAAGGAACTGGCCCGCTTCAATCCCTCTCGCTACTACGATTACATCAGGGAGGCAGTCTGGGAGCACAGCAGCACCAAGGTCCCCTACTACAAGCCCGAGGGCGTCAGCGGCGTCATCAGGGTAGGGCCATTGGCGAGGCTCAACGTCGCTAAGCAGATACCGTTCCCGGTGGCCCGAGAGTACGAGGAGAGATACCTCAAGCTCTTCCCACGGACCTGCATACAGGTCCAGGGGTTTAACCTCGCCCGCATACCAGAGCTGATCGCGGGGCAGGAGGAGATCATGGCGAAGCTGGAGGATGACGCCATCATCGGAGAAGACATCCGAATCCCTGTAAAGAGCAGAGGTGGTGAGGGAGCGTCGTTCATCGAGGCCCCGAGGGGCATACTCACCCACCACTACGTCATAGACGAGAAGGGCCTCATAAGGTACGCAAACATCATAGCGCCCACCACATACAACCACCCCCTCATCCAGCAGGACCTCTACGAGAACGCCAAGATCTACGCAGGCGAGATAGCTGACCCGGCGACGCGGGCGGATGCCTGCTGGAGGTTGGAGAAGATAGTGAGGGCGTACGATCCGTGCACCAGCTGCAGCGTCCACATGGCTGACTTCGACATCACCGTGGACGGTGGCGTGGTCGAGGTGAAGGAGGTCGACTAGATGAGCGTACAGGTAGTATTCTGCACATGCGGCGGCGTCCTAGCGGAGCATCTCGACATCGATGAACTCAAGGGCTTCGCAAGGGAGACTCAGGGAGTAAGCGAGATAATCACCACCGACGCCGCGTGCACCAAGGCAATGAAGGACGACCTCGTCGAGGCCGTCTCCCAGGGCTCCGAGAAGCTGGTAGCCTTCGCGTGCACACGCTCCGTCTGCCAGAAGCCCCTGGAGGCGGTGATGGACGCCTCGGGGCTGGACCCCGAGAACCTCGTCATAGTGAACGCGAAGGAGCAGCTGGCGTGGGTGCACCCCGACAGAGGCGAGGCCACGCTGAAAGCCAAGATGCTCCTCAAGGCGTCCATCGAGAAGGCACTCAGCGTCAGCCCCACGGAGACCGTATCCTATGAGAGGACACAGGAGGCCTTGGTCGTGGGCGCCGGGATAGCCGGGCTCACAGCGGCGTCGCAGCTAGCCGACATGGGCGTAAAGGTCCACGTGATAGAGCGCAGGCCCGCCATAGGCGGCACGATGCCTCTCATTAGCAAGACCTTCCCCGAGGAGGACTGCACCATGTGCCTCAGAGGCCCCCACATGATCAACATGCTCACCAAGCCCGGCATAGCCTACCACGTGAACAGCGAGGTAAAGGATGTGGAACGCACACCCAAAGGATTCAAGGTGACGTACACAAAGGCACCCCTAGACTTGGACCTAGAGCCGAAGAAGGGAAAGGGAAGCCCGGTGGAGGCTATTCCTGTTCCGTCAGCGGGGCCTCAAGAGTATAAGCTGATCTACTCCTCAGAGCCGGAGAAGGAAGCGTTAGAGGCCGTGACGGAATCCAAATGCGGGAGCTGCACGAGCCTTTTCCCCGCGGCCCTGATGGGCTACGAGGAAGAGCCCGGCGAAAAGACAATCGAGGTGGGCTCGGTGATACTTGCCACAGGGTTCAAGGACTTCGACCCCACGGGCATCCCCAAATGGGGCTACGGGTTACCCGACGTAATAACCCAGTACCAGCTGGCTAGACTCATGGACCCCATAGGCCCTACAGGAGGGCGAGTGTTGAGGCCCAGCGACGCCGGGACCCCCGAAAGGATTGTGATGGTCCAGTGTGTTGGAAGCAGGGATCCTGAGTACAACAGAGACTGCAGCAAGTACTGCTGCATGGCCGCTGTGAAGCACGCCACGGTCATAAAGAAGTTCAAGAATCCCGGAGCCGAGATCACCGTACTCTTTAGGGACATACGCGCCAGCGGCTACGGCTTTGAGGTCATGTACAACGAAGCAAAGGAGCTTGGAGTAAACTTTGCCCACGGAGACATAATGAGCGTGGCGCGTCACGGCGACGCCCTGGGAATAGAGTACACCGACGGCATGGGAGAGCCCCAAAGCTTGGACGCCGACATGGTCGTCCTCTCCACCGGAATGGAGGCAAGCGAGGGATCGGCCGAGCTCGCGGGGCTCTTCAACGTGGAGCTCGCGGAAAGTGGATTCATGAAGGAAGTCGATGAGAAGGTCGCCAACATAACCACCCGCGCCCCAGGCGTCTTCATGGCAGGCACTTGCACGGGTCCCAAGAACATCCCTGACAGTATCGCCCAGGCCGGGGCCGCGGCGTATATGAGCGGAGCTCACCTGAGCACCGACGTTGAGAAGAAGGCGAACCACCCGGTCGTCATCGAGGACAACTGCGGAAGGTGCGGTATCTGCAGGAGCGTATGCCCATACGAGGCCATAACCATCCCCGAGGACGAGTACCCCCAGTTCGACGTCGAGCTATGCCAGAGCTGCGGCCTCTGCGTAAGCAGCTGCCCGACCCGTGCGCTTGAGACCCCTAACTATGGGTACGATCTCATCGACGCCCAGGTGGAGGCGATACTCGAAGAGAAGGGGGACCAACCATTGATAATGGGTTTCTGCTGCGACGACTGCGGCTATAACTTGCTGGACACGGCGGGCTTCACAGGCGAGACCTATACCAGCGGCTTCATACCCGTCTACGTCAACTGCATGAGCAATCTGAGCCTCAGGAACGTGCTCAACGCGGTGCGCAAAGGCGCCGACGCCGTTATGCTGGTCGGCTGCGTCAAGGACAGGTGCCACTTCCTCAAGGGCACCGAGCGTAGCAAGGGCCAGATGCAGATCATAGAGGAGTTCTTCAAGATGACGGGCGTCAAGACCCCCATCAAGATACTTGAGTCGAGCGGAACCATGGTCACCCAGTTCTTGGAGGCGCTGGGTGAACTGGCCATGGTGAAGGAGGCATAGAGATGAGGATAGGAGTAGTAGTATCGCCTTGGGGCACCAGTCCGGACACATCATCCAAGATCGGCGGCCTAGCCTTGTACGCAAAAACGCTACCCGGCGTAGCCGCCGTGGACTCCGGCAACTACGGCCCCACGGAAAACGATCTGACCAGGTTCAAGAACTGGATAGAAGACAACGAGGTCAACCGCGTCGTATTCGCCTCATGCCGCCCAAGGCTGTTCAAGGAGGCCTACAAGAACGCCGCCGTCGACGTCGGCATCAACAAGTACCTCATCGAGGTCATCGACATAAGCGAGCTATGCGCCGCCGAGGCAGGCGAAGAGATAATCGCCGAGAAAGCCAAGATACTCCTCAGGGCCGCTGTGAACCGAGTCGGCAGCTTGGAGGAGGTAAAGGCTCAGAAGATACCCATCGAGCAAGCCGCCCTCGTCATAGGAGGCGGACTGGTGGGAATGGAGGCTGCCACGAGGCTCGCGGACCAGGGCTTCAAGGTGCACCTGGTGGAGAGGCAGCCGTGGCTAGGCGGGAAAACCCCGCAGCTCGGCACCTGTTTCCCCTCCCTAGACTGCGGCAACTGCATCGCGCCGTTCCACGGTGAGCTTCACAGACGCTGCATGTACAGGAGCCCCGTGGCCCAGCACCCCAACGTAGAGATTCACACGCTGAGCCGCCTGAAGAGGCTCGTCGGAGTCGTTGGTAACTTCCACGCCGTCATCGAGACGCAGCCGAGGTATATAGACGAGGACAAGTGCATAGGCTGCGGCGTGTGCGCCGAGATATGCGAGGGCGAGGCGCCCAACGAGTTCGACCTCGGCCTCAGCAAGAGGAAGGCAGTGTACATACCCAGCAACCAGAGTCTGCCTCGTATCTACTACCTTGACAAAGAGATCTGCGAGAACCCCGAGGAAGTCGCCGAGTCCTGCCCGGTGGGCGCCATAGACTTGGACATGGGGATCGAGGAGAAGACTCTTAGCATAGGTACCGTCATCGTGGCCACCGGGTTCGACATGTTCGAGCCCACCGGCATGTACGGCTACGGCGAGCACGGCGACGTCCTGACTCAGCTTCACCTGGCAAGGCTGCTGGACATGAGCGGCCCCACGGGAGGCGCCCTCCTGAAGCCCAGCGACGGCGAGAGACCGGACAGCGTCGTCATGGTCCAGTGCGTCGGCAGCCGCGACCCCCATATCCACGAGTACTGCAGCAGGATATGCTGCGGCATCGCCGTGAAGCACGCCCTGGACATCAAGAAGCGTTGGCCGGAGGTCGATGTGACTATCCTACACAAGGACATACGGCTCAACGGCAAGGATTATGAGAGGCTCTACTACGAGGCCCAAGAGCGCGGCGTGAAGCTCGTGCGCGGGGAGGCGGAGTCCGTCTCAATGCAGGGCGAAATGTTCATTTTCCACTACCTGGACGAGTATGGGGAACCCGCCAGATTAGAGGCCGACATGCTTGTGCTGAGCAACGGCATGGAGGCTTCATCGGGGAACGAGGAACTCGCCAACGCCATAGGCCTAGACGTCAACCCCGACGGCTTCCTCAACGAGAAGCACCCCAAGCTCAGCCCTGTAGAGACCAACATCGGCGGCGTCTACATCGCAGGCGCATGCCAAGGCCCCATGGACATACAACACAGTCTCAACCAGGCGCTCTACGCCACAGGCATGGCCGCGACCCTACTCGCCAAGAAGGAGATCGAGATCGAGCTAACCAAGGCAGTAGTCGACGAGGACTTATGCGTAGGCTGCGGAGCCTGCGCGTCGGCGTGCCCCTTCGAGGCCATCACGTGGAGCGACTTCGGGCTACCCGTGGTGAGCGTTGAAGCCTGCACAGGCTGCGGGATATGCGCAGCCACTTGCCCCGTGGCCGCCATGCAGTTGAGGCTCTTCCGGGACGAGCAGGTGCTGCCCGCCATCGAGGGCCTACTGAAACCCACAAAGTGGTTAGAGGATAGAAACGAACCCGTGATCGTCGCCTTCGCGTGCGAGGGCGCAGCGGGCTACGCCTCGGAGCTGGCCAGCCAGATGGGTATGAAGGTGCCCGACAACGTCCGCGTCCTCAAGGTTCCGTGCTCCGGAAGGTTAGATGCCCTACACTTCATGAAGGCGTTCGACCTGGGCGCGGACGGCGTGGCCGTGTTCGCGTGCCCCGAGAGTCAATGCCACTACATCGACGGTAGCAAGAAGGCTGAGAGCCGCGTAGCGTACATGAAGAAGAGCCTGGATGTGCTAGGCGTCGGCGGAGACCGGCTGGAAATCTACAACGTGAACAGCTGTGAACCCGACCGCTTCGTTGCCTTGGCCACGGCTTTCGCCGAGAAGATAAAGTCTAGCCTTGCTGCACCCAAGAAAGCATCCATGGACAAGTAAAACACCTTTTTTTCCTTTAAATGCCAAGTCTGAATATTTTTGCTTTTATTAAAGCGCAGAAATCTATGTAGTATTTATATTCATAAAATTATTCTCCAAAGATATTTATACTAAAGAGCGTTTCGTTAACGCGACTTACTAGGTGAAGTCCTTTGGATAAGTACATTGAAAAAGTTTATGAGAGCATCAAAGAGAAGGATCCTCTCCAGAAGGAGTTCCACCAAGCAGCACTGGAGGTTCTGGAAACTCTTGAACCCGTCGTCAAGAAGTATCCCACCTTCAAGGAGCACAAGATACTTGAACGGATGGTGGAGCCCGAGCGAATCGTCCAGTTCCGCGTCCCGTGGAAAGACAGAAACGACGAGATTCAGATAAACAGAGGGTTCAGGGTACAGTACAACAGCGCCATCGGACCCTACAAGGGTGGTTTCCGGTTCCACCCCACAGTCTACTTGGGCCTCATGAAGTTCTTGGGCTTTGAGCAGACCTTCAAGAATGCCCTAACCGGGCTACCGATGGGCGGTGGCAAGGGTGGTAGCGACTTCGACCCCAAGGGCAAGACCGACGGCGAGGTAGAGAACTTCTGCCATAGCTTCACCGCCGAGATGTACAGGCACATAGGCCAGTTCACAGACGTACCCGCTGGAGACATAGGCGTAGGCGCCAGAGAGATCGGCTACATGTACGCCATGTACAGAAAGATCACTAATCTACACGGCACATGCGTCCTCACGGGGAAGGGCCAGGGATGGGGCGGCTCCCTCATCAGACCCCAGGCGACTGGATACGGCAACGTATACTTCTGCCAAGAGATGCTGAAGACCAAGGGTGAAGACATGAAGGGTAAAGTCGTGGCTGTCAGCGGCTCCGGCAACGTCGCTCAGTATGCAGCTGAGAAGAGCCTCCAGCTCGGAGCGAAGGTGGTGACCATGAGCGACTCCGGCGGAGTCATCTACGACCCCGACGGCATCACACGCGAGAAGCTCGACTACATCTTCGAGATCAAACAGGTCAAGAGGGGCAGGATCAAGGAATACGCCGAGAAGTACAACGTAGAGTACGTCGAGAAAGGCAGACCATGGCAATACAAGGTCGACATAGCCCTCCCATGCGCGACTCAGAACGAGCTGGACGGCAAGGACGCCCAGAAGCTTGTCGACAACGGCGTCATTGCCGTAGGCGAAGGAGCCAACATGCCAAGCACGCCTGAGGCAGTCACGATCCTCCAGAAAGCCGGCGTTCTGTTCTCGCCGGGCAAGGCAAGCAACGCAGGCGGCGTAGCGACCAGCGGCCTGGAGATGGCTCAGAACAGCCAGCGCTACTTCTGGAGCGCGGAGGAGGTCGACGAGAAGCTGCACAGCATCATGGTCGGCATTCACAGGACCGCGTACGACACGGCTAAGCTCTTCGGAGAAGACGGTAACTACGTCCTAGGCGCCAACATCGCAGGCTTCCTAAAGGTAGCCAACGCCATGGTTGCCATGGGCTACCTAGCTTAAACCCCTTCTTTTATTTCTTTAAGATTCTTTAATAGCGCATCACCGTTCTCTATACTGTAGTTTACGCAGGTGAAACATAGATGGTGAAAGGAACAGGTAAGGAGTTCATGGAGAAGACCAAGTACAAGTATCTGGATGAATCAGATCAGGTGAAGGGTCTCCCACAGCCGCCGGTGACTCTCCCTCCTGTGGAGAGTAAACCTATACACCGTTTACCGGGCCCCGGGGAGGCGCCTAGGCGAGCCTTGGACCTCTGGGACGCCATTAACAATCGTGTAAGCGTCAGGGCGTACAGCGAGGAGCCGCTGAGCCTCAAGGAGCTAAGCTACATTCTCTGGTGCACCCAGGGAGTGAAGGAGGCGTCGGATCGTCCGGCGACGCTGCGCACCGTTCCCAGCGCTGGCGCCAGACACTGCTTCGAGACCTATGTGCTCGTGAACAGAGTTGAAGGGTTGGTGCAGGGACTCTACCGTTTTCTGGCTACTGAACACAGCCTCCAAGAGGTGGACACCGAGCCGGGGATAGCGGAGAGGGTTACTCAGGCATGCTATAACCAGCGTTTCGTGATGCAGTCGGCGGCTACGTTCATCTGGACGGCGGTCGCGTACAGGATGATGTGGAGGTACGGAGAGAGGGGCTACCGGTACATGCACCTAGACGCGGGCCATGTATGCCAGAACCTGTACCTTGCGGCTGAGGCCATCGGCTGCGGAGCCTGCGCTATAGGTGCATTCTATGACGACGCCCTGAACGAGGTATTAAGGATCGATGGCGTCGAGCAGTTCGCCGTCTACATCGGCGTGCTGGGCAAGAAACGGGGCTAGCTTTTACAATCTTTATAATCTCTCGTTTCTCTGTTCTTACAGTGGTTTCATGTCTGACGATTTGATAAACTTCTTCGAGGATCAGATAGAGTTGGAGAACAAGATAGTCCAGTCAGTCTCAGATGCTATTGACAACATTGACAACCTGGCCGTTAAAACTGCGCTGAGAGGCATATCCCTAGACTCCTCTAAACACGCGGAGATGTACCGATCAGCGATCGCTCTCCTCACATCGTCCAGCGCAGCGCTTAACGAGGAGCAGCTGGACTTCCAGAGGAAGGTGGTCGAGAGGCACATCGAGATGGAGGCGGTGGTGATCAAACAGCTCGAGGCTAAGATGCCCGGCGTCGAGAACGAGAAGCTGGAGTTGCTGCTGCAGGCTATTCTTCTGGACGAGAGGCGCCATCACAAGCTGCTGAGGACCCTGCTGGAGATACTGGTAAAGGGCGAGACGGTGACCGAGGGTGACTGGTGGGACGCCATCTGGGGCGACGTGCCGGGTCTCTGGACTTAGACTTTAAACTCGCCTCTTTTTATGCTGTTTCGATATCATATCTGCTTGTTTTTCCTAAGATTGTATACTTTGTCTGGTTCTGGACCTCAGTTTTATTAATGGGTACGCTTCCTTATTCAGATTCGGCTCTCAAGTGGTGAATACATGTACAAGATAGTGTCCAAGAAGGAGCTTACGCCAAACGTCAAGATGTTTGAGGTCCACGCGCCAGCCGTCGCTTATAAGGCAGAGCCAGGACAGTTTGTCATTGTCAGATACAAGGAGACCGGTGAACGTATCCCGATGACTATTGCCGGCACAGACCCCGAAGCTGGGATTGTGACCATCTACTTCGCCGAGGTCGGCAAATCCTCAACTGAGCTAGGTACTCTGGAACAAGGAGAAGAGATACTGAACTTTGCCGGGCCTCTAGGTAACGCCACCAAGATAATGAACTATGGCAAAATACTGTGCGTAGGGGGCGGCGTCTTCGTAGGCGCCATGCTCTACCAGATCGAGTGGTTCAAGAAGGCGGGGAACCATGTAGTCGCGGTCTTCGGTTTCCGAAACAAGGACCACGTGATGCTAGAAGAAGAGGTCAAGGCTATCGCAGACGAGGTATACATCTGCACCGATGACGGCTCCTACGGCCATAAAGGCATGGACATAGTTGATGAGATTCTGGAGAAGGAAAAGTTTGACCACGTGTTCACCGTTGGGCCCACGAGCCTCCAGAAGAACCTTAGCGACAAGACCAAGCCATACGGCATACCCACAAATGTAAACCTCTTCCCGATAATGGTCGACGGGATGGGGATGTGTGGAGCATGCAGGGTAACCGTGGCAGGAGACACTCGATTCAGCTGCGTGGATGGACCCGAGTTCGACGGCCACGCAGTTGACTTCGATGAGCTCATCATGCGTATGAGGGTATACAACCCTCAGGAGAAGATAGCCATGGTCGTCCACAACAGGGAGGTCGACTAGATGGCCTTCGACAAGCCCGCCGTCGAGATGCCCAAACAGAGTCCTGATGAGAGGATAAACAACTTCTTCGAGGTCGCCAAAGGATACACAAGCGAGATGGCGATCCAAGAGGCGGAGAGGTGCCTCAGCTGCAAGAACCCACAGTGCATCAAGGGCTGCCCAGTCAACATAGACATCCCGGGTTTCATCCGGCTTATCAAGGAAGGCAAGTTCATTGAGGCGGCTTGGAAGGTCAAGGAGACCAACGCCCTACCCGCAATATGCGGCAGGGTGTGCCCCCAGGAGAACCAGTGCCAGAAGTTCTGTGTGCTTGGTATCAGAGGCCAGCCAGTCGAGATCGGACGACTCGAACGCTTCGTAGCTGACTTAGAACGCGAAAAGGGCGTCGAAACTCCTGAGCAACCGGAGCCAACCGGCTTCAAGGTCGCGGTGATTGGCGCTGGGCCGGCGGGCCTCACAGCTGCGGCCGAGTTGGTGAAGATGGGGCACGAGGTGGAGATATTCGAGGCTCTGCACACGGCCGGCGGCGTGCTGATGTATGGTATCCCCCAGTTCCGTCTGCCTAAGGAGATCGTTCAGGCGGAGGTTGAGTACATCAAGAAGCTGGGCGTCAAGATCCACCTTGACAGCATGATAGGGAAGCTCTACACCGTCAGGGAGCTGCTGCATGAAGGCTTCGACGCTTTGTTCATCGGCAGCGGGGCCGGTCTCCCCAACTTCCTCAGACTGCCCGGGGAAAACCTGGGGGGCATATACAGTGCCAACGAGTTCCTCATAAGAACCAACCTCATGAAGGCCTATAGATTCCCCGAGTATGACACGCCTATCAACATCGGCAAGAGGGTGGCGGTCATCGGCGGCGGCAACGTCGCCATGGACTCTGCTAGGTGCTCCCTGAGGCTGGGCGCCGAGAAGGTGTTCATCATCTACCGTAGGGGCATG